>NZ_JARAUO010000003.1:0-359205 GCF_033792105.1 Streptomyces sp. WI03-4A | reverse complement strand
AGGGAAACGCCCGGTTACATTCCGAACCCGGAAGCTAAGCCTCACAGCGCCGATGGTACTGCAGGGGGGACCCTGTGGGAGAGTAGGACACCGCCGAACAAATTTTGAGAAAGGGTTGGACCCTGAACTTCGGTTCAGGGTCCAACCCTTTTTTGGTATGCGTAACTTCGAGTTCACGTTGCGCGCTCAGCATCGCAGCCATGGGTACTGCTGCAATGCTCAGGGCCGCCGGCGTCGGAGCCGGTGACGAGGTCGTCGTACCGGCCTTCGGGAACGTCGAGCTGGCCGAGGCCGTGAGCCTCGTGGGTGCGCTCCCCGTGTTCGCCGACATAGATCCGGCCACCTACTGCCTCGACCCGTCCGCCGTCGAAGCGGCCGTAACTCCGCGGACGGCGGCCGTCGTTGTGGTACACCGCTTCGGCCGGCGTGCCGACATCACGCGGCTGCACGAGCTGGGCCGGCGGCACGGGCTGCTCGTCCTGGAGCAGGCCGAGTCCGAGGCGCCGTACGACGAGATGGCGCAGCGCAGGGAGCGGGCCGCCTACCTCGACGCCAAGCTGAAGGGCGTGCGCACGCCGGACGGCGGTGACGGGCACAGCTACCAGCAGTACGTGGTGCGGGTGCCGGGCAACGGCCGGCCGGACCGGGACGCCTTCGCGCGAGCCCTGCGGGCCAGGGGAGTTGCCTGCCGGGTGCCGGTGAAGACGCCCGTGCACCGGCTGCCCGAGTTCCGGCGCTGCGTGCCGCTGCCGGAGACCGAGCGGGCCGCGGACGAGACGCTCGCGCTGCCCGTGGACGCCGCACTGACCAAGCGTGAGATGCAGCGGATCGTGTCCGCGTGCAACGCCCTCGGCGGACTGCTCCAGCCCGCCTTCTGACCGCCGCCGAACGAGTTTGGGAAATGCGGCCTGTTCAGGGTATGGTTTTCTTGTTGCCGCGAGGGAAACCTCGAAAGCGACAGGCCCCCATAGCTCAGTCGGCAGAGCGTCTCCATGGTAAGGAGAAGGTCAACGGTTCGATTCCGTTTGGGGGCTCGTATAAAAAGGCCTCGCCCTTATGGGCGGGGCCTTCTTCGTGTGCCCGGGCGGCCCCGGGGGCCTCAGTCGTGCTGAAGCCCCGGGACCCGCATCGCCAGGATCGCCATGTCGTCCGAAGGCGCGTCGGACGCGAAACGCTCCACGGCGCGCATGATGCGTGCCGCGACCGCGCCGGCCGTCAGGCCCGTGCACGTGGTCAGGACGTCGGCGAGGCCGTCGTCTCCCAGCATGCGGGTGCCCTCGCGGCGTTCGGTGACGCCGTCCGTGACGCACAGCAGGACGTCGCCCGGGTCGAGGGTGACCGTCTGCTCGTACAGCTCCAGGTCCTCGATGACGCCGAGCAGCGGCTGGGGTTCGGCCGCCGCGACCACCGTGCCGTCCTGGCGCAGGCGCAGCGGGAGCGGGTGGCCCGCGCAGACCACCTTCAGCTCGGCGCTGCCGTCCTCCTGGGGCCGCATCTCGCCGTAGAGCAGGGTGAGGAAGCGGCTGCGGTCGCCCTCGTCGAGGATCGCGGAGTTGAGGCGCTCCAGCACCGCGGGGCCGGACAGGCCCTCGCGGGCCAGCAGCCGCAGCGCGTGCCGTGCCAGACCCGTGACCGCGGCCGCGTTCGGTCCGGTGCCACAGACGTCGCCGATGGCGAAGCCGTAGGCGCCGTTGCCGATGGGGAACAGGTCGTAGAAGTCGCCGCCGACCTCGTTGCCCTCGCCGGCCGCGCGGTAGATGACCTCGACCTCGACGCCGTCGATCTGTGGCAGGCCGGGCGGGAGCAGGCTGCGCTGCAGGGACTGGCTGATGGCGGTGCGTTCCGAGTACAGGCGGGCGTTGTCCAGGGCGAGCGCGGCCCGGCGGGACAAGTCCTCGGCCAGTTCCAGGATTTCCTGCCGGAAGTGCTCGTCCGTGGGCTTGCCGAGGGTGAGCATGCCGATCACGCGGTTGCGGGCGACCAGCGGCAGCACCACCGTCTCGCCCCCGACCGCGGAGGCCGTGGCGAGCGTCGGGCCGATGCCCGAGGCCACCTGGCGCGTGGGGCCGCCGGACAGGCCGAGGCTGCGCATGGAGCTGCGCAGGGCCGCTTGGTGGGCGACCTCGCCAGGGGTGCTCCAGACGCGGGCGCCGGGCGTCGGCACCGGATCGGGCGGGGCGACCTTCGATAGCAACGACTTGATGCCGTCGATGAGTTCCTCGTCCTCGTGCAGTACGTACGAGAGGTAGGGCTCGGAGGCCTGGTCGGCGATCGTGTAGACGGCGCACCAAGTGGCGAGGGTCGGCACGGTCATCTGGGCCATCAGGGCCAGCGTCTGGTCCCGGTCCAGGGTGCCGGCGAGCAGGTCGGAGGCCTCGACCAGGAAGCTCAGGGAGCCGCGACGCAGCCGTTCCAGCTCGCCGAGGCGGGCCGACTCCACGGCCAGGGCGATGCGGTCGGCGGCGAACTGCAGGCGCAGTGCCTCCTCGTTGGAGTACCGGCCGGGTGCCTCGGCCGCGACGCCGAGGGAGCCGGTGAGGCGGCCCTCGACCTTCAGCGGGACCGTGACGACCGAGCGCATGCCGGTGCCGTTGAGCAGCGGCACGGCGCCGGGCACGGCGTTGAGGTCGTCGTGGACGGCCGGCATGCGGGCGGAGCCGTAGCGGCCGGGGCCGGCCTCCACGGGGACGCGGGCGAAGCGCTGGCGGGCGGAGGGCAGGCCGGTGGAGGCGCGGACCTCGAGCTCGGTCTCGTCGTCGGTGGCCAGGAGCAGAAAGGCGGAGTCGCTGTCGAGCATGTCGCGGGCCCGTTCGACCGTGCGCTGCAGCAGGCCGTCGAGGTCGTCCGGGGCGGGGGAGCCGATGAAGACCTCGAACGGGTCGGTGCTCTGGCCGTCGGAGGTGGTCGCCTGGTCGCCGGCGGGGACGCGCTGCGGGGTCTGCAGGACGGCGCGCTCGTGGTCCCGTACCAGCAGGCACACGGTGGAGGGCTCGCCGCCGGTGTCGCGGACTCTGAGGTGGGAGGCGTAGACCTGGGCCACCCGTCCGTCGGCGCCGCGGATGCCGTAGCTGCCCTCCCAGCGGGAGAGCTGGAGCGCCTCGGCGATGCCGGTGCCGGTGCCGGGGGTGTGCGGCCAGGCGGCGAGGTCGGTGAGGGGCCTGCCGATGACCTCGGCCACCGGATAGCCGAACAGCTCTTCCGCGTCCTCGTTCCAGGCGGTGATCGCGCCCTTCCGGTCGATCTGGAGGACGGCGACGCGGACCCGTCCGTCGGCGAGCGGGAGCAGTTCGGCGGGCAGCGAGGGGCCGGCGGTGCGGGTGCCGACCGGACGTTCGGGCAGGTCGAGCTGGAACCAGACGTTCTTGTGGGTGGGCGTGTAGTCCACGCCCCAGCGGGCGGCCAGGGCCGCGCACAGCTGCAGGCCGCGCCCGCCCTCCCGGTCGGGGCTGCCCATGGCGGCGGGCGAGCCCTGGACGGGGACCTCGCGCTCGGGGTAGCGGTCGGAGACCTCGACGCGCACCCCGTCCTCGGTGCGCAGGCACAGCACCTCGGCGTGGGTGCCCGCGTGCACGACCGCGTTGGTGACCAGTTCGCTGGTGAGGACCACGGCGTCGTCGACGACGTCAGCGAAGCCCCAGCCCTGGAGGGTGTCGCGGACGAAGGACCGGGCGGTCGCGACCGATCGCCCGACGGGCTCGAAACTGGCGGCCGCGCGCGCGGTGATCACAGAACTCCTCGGCCGGTTGTCTACGTGCAGGGCTGCGGGGCCGGCCGGCTCGCGCCGCTGCTGCGGCATCAGCTCGCCCGTCGGCCGTGGCTCCGGGGGAAGTCCCTCGGGGATCACTCCGGTGGTCATGGTCTGCGGCCGCCCCTCCGATGCCCGCTCGTTCTCGTGCCACCGCCCAGGCCGGTGGGACCGGTGCGGCTGGACAGCCGCATGCAAGGTTACTTACCTTCCCCGTCCCAGTGGATGCCGGTCGCCGGTGATTACGCCCCCAGGGTGTGCGGACGATGTGCGAAGCTGCCGAACTGTTATGGCCTGGTTCGGCCGGGGTGAAACACTGGGCAAGCTTCTGATGAAGGTCCGGTCATGCTGCGTGTGTTCCGTGTACGGCGGGCAGCAGCCCCTGGTGTGTCCGGATCTCGTCTGACAGAAATACCCATGAGTAACAGGTACGCGGAAGTAACCGGTAAGCCGGGATCCGGCGCACCGGGCCGGCGTGGCCGGGCACGGTAGTGGCACAGCAGTAACGGTCTACCCCTTCGGGAGGGACACAGTGGAGTCTGGCGCAGCGACGCGGGGCACGAAGACGCGCGCGAAAGGCGGACCGTCCCTGGGCAGGAACGGCGGCGGCACCACCGTCGTGGACACGGCTGCCCTGAACCGGCTGCGGGCCGCCCTGGTGGCGATGCGCGACGGGAACTTCCGCAAGCGGCTCACGGTCTCCGGCGACGGCGTGATGTCGGAGATCGCGGCGGTCTTCAACGAGGTGGCCGACCGCAATCTGCACCTGACCGGTGAGCTGTCGCGGGTGCGGCGCATGGTGGGGCGTGAGGGCAAGCTCACGGAGCGGCTGGAGACGGGCGCCTGCGAGGGCTCGTGGGCGACCGCCATCGACAACTCCAACGCTCTGGTCGACGATCTCGTGTGGCCGGTCTCGGAGGTCAGCCGGGTCCTGACGGCGGTCGCCGAGGGTGACCTCTCGCCGCGCATGGACCTGCGCACCCAGGCGCCGGACGGCTCCGGGCACCCGCTGCGGGGCGAGTTCCTGAAGGTCGGCCGTACCGTCAACAACCTGGTCGACCAGCTGTCGACGTTCACCGACGAGGTCACGCGGGTGGCCAGCGAGGTCGGCACGGAGGGCAAGCTCGGCGGGCAGGCACGCGTGCGGGGGCTGTCCGGTTCGTGGAAGGACCTCACGGACTCCGTCAACACGATGGCGTCGCGGCTGACGGCGCAGGTGCGGGACATCGCCCTGGTGACCACCGCGGTGGCCAAGGGCGACCTGTCGCGCAAGGTCACCGTGCACGTCGCCGGCGAGATGCTGGAGCTGAAGAACACCGTCAACACGATGGTCGACCAGCTCTCCGCGTTCTCCTCGGAGGTGACGCGGGTCGCGCGTGAGGTCGGCACGGACGGCATTCTCGGTGGTCAGGCGCATGTTCCGGGGGTGGACGGTACCTGGAAGGAACTCACCGACTCGGTGAACCTGATGGCCGGCAACCTGACGGCGCAGGTGCGGGGGATCGCCCAGGTCACCACCGCGGTGGCCAACGGTGATCTGTCGCAGAAGGTGACCGTGCCGGCGCGTGGCGAGGTCGCGCAGCTGGCCGAGACGATCAACCAGATGACCGAGACGCTGCGGATCTTCGCGGACGAGGTCACGCGGGTGGCCAACGAGGTCGGTGCCGAGGGGCGGCTGGGCGGTCAGGCGACCGTGCCGGGTGTCGCCGGCACCTGGAAGGACCTCACGGACTCCGTCAACACGGTGTTCCGGAATCTGACCACACAGGTGAGGGACATCGCCGCCGTGACGACGGCGGTGGCGAGCGGTGACCTGTCGCAGAAGGTCACCGTGGACGTGGCCGGCGAGATGCTGGAGCTGAAGAACACCGTCAACGGCATGGTGGACCAGCTGTCGTCCTTCGGTGCCGAGGTGACGCGGGTCGCGCGCGAGGTCGGTGTCGAGGGTGAGCTGGGCGGCCAGGCGCAGGTGCCGGGGGCGGCGGGGACCTGGAAGGACCTGACGGACTCCGTCAACACCGCGTTCCGCAACCTGACCGGTCAGGTGCGCAACATCGCCCAGGTGACGACGGCGGTGGCCAACGGCGACCTGTCGCAGAAGGTCACCGTGGACGTGTCCGGCGAGATGCTCCAGCTGAAGAACACCGTGAACACGATGGTGGACCAGCTGTCGAGCTTCGCCGACCAGGTCACGCGGATGGCGCGCGACGTGGGTACGGAGGGCCGGCTGGGCGGTCAGGCGCGGGTGGACGGCGTGTCGGGCACCTGGAAGGAGTTGACGGACTCCGTCAACTTCATGGCCGGGAACCTCACCTCGCAGGTGAGGCAGATCGCCCAGGTGACGACGGCGGTGGCGCGGGGTGACCTGTCGCAGAAGATCGACGTCGACGCGCGCGGCGAGATCCTGGAGCTGAAGAACACGATCAACACGATGGTCGACCAGCTCTCCGCCTTCGCCGACCAGGTGACCCGGGTCTCCCGGGACGTGGGCACGGAGGGCCGGCTCGGCGGTCAGGCGCAGGTGCCGGGCGTGGCCGGGGTGTGGCGGGACCTGACGGACTCGGTGAACGGCATGGCCGGGAACCTCACCGCCCAGGTGCGCAACATCGCCCAGGTCGCCACGGCCGTGGCCCGCGGTGACCTGTCCCAGAAGATCACCGTGGACGCGCGCGGCGAGATCCTGGAGCTGAAGAACACCCTGAACACGATGGTGGACCAGCTGTCGTCGTTCGCCCAGGAGGTCACGCGGGTGGCCCGCGAGGTGGGCACGGAGGGCATGCTCGGCGGCCAGGCCGAGGTGCAGGGTGTCTCCGGCACCTGGAAGGACCTCACGCAGTCCGTGAACTTCATGGCGAACAACCTGACGATCCAGGTGCGCAACATCGCCGAGGTCACGACGGCGGTCGCCAAGGGCGACCTGTCGAAGAAGATCACGGTGGACGCGAAGGGCGAGATCCTCGAACTCGTCACGACGGTCAACACGATGGTCGACCAGCTCTCCAGCTTCGCCGAGCAGGTGACCCGGGTGGCCCGTGAGGTGGGCACCGAGGGCATCCTGGGCGGCCAGGCGCACGTGCCGGGCGTCACGGGCATCTGGAAGGACCTGAGCAACAACGTCAACCTGATGGCCAACAACCTGACCATGCAGGTGCGGAACATCTCGCAGGTGGCCGCGGCCGTCGCCAACGGCGATCTGACCCGGCAGGTGACGATCGAGGCGAGCGGCGAGGTCGCGCAGCTCGCGGACACGATCAACACGATGGTGAAGACGCTCAGTTCGTTCGCCGACCAGGTCACCAAGGTGGCACGTGAGGTGGGCACGGACGGCATCCTGGGCGGTCAGGCGCACGTGCCGGGTGTGGCCGGCACGTGGAAGGACCTCACCGAGTCGGTGAACCAGATGGCGTCCAACCTGACCGGTCAGGTGCGCAACATCGCGATGGTCACCACGGCCATCGCCAAGGGTGACCTGACGAAGAAGATCGACATCGACGCCCGCGGTGAGATCCTCGAACTGAAGACGACGATCAACACGATGGTCGACCAGCTCTCCAGCTTCGCCGAGGAGGTCACCCGGGTCGCCCGTGAGGTGGGCACGGAGGGGCAGCTCGGCGGTCAGGCACGCGTGCGTGACGTCGACGGCACCTGGCGCGACCTCACCGAGTCGGTGAACGAGATGGCGGGGAACCTGACCCGGCAGGTGCGGGCCATCGCGCGCGTGGCGACCGCGGTGACCCGGGGCGACCTGAATCTGAAGATCGACGTCGACGCGTCCGGCGAGATCCAGGAGCTGCAGGACTACATCAACAAGATGATCGCCAACCTGCGCGACACCACGATCGCCAACAAGGAGCAGGACTGGCTCAAGGGCAACCTCGCCCGCATCTCCGCGCTGATGCAGGGCCGCCGGGACCTGGAGGACGTGGCCTCGCTGATCATGAGCGAGCTGACGCCGGTGGTGTCCGCGCAGCACGGGGCGTTCTTCGTGGCGATGCCGTTGATGGAGGGCCAGGACATCAGCGGTGAGTCGGGGGAGCAGTACGAACTGCGGATGCTCGGCTCGTACGGCTACTCGATGGGCTCCATGCCGACGTCGTTCCGGCCCGGCGAGGCGCTCATCGGCACGGCCGCCGAGGAGCGGCGCACGATCCTGGTGGAGAACGCGCCCAGCGGCTACCTGAAGATCTCCTCGGGGCTCGGGGAGGCGCCGCCGGCGCAGGTGATCGTGCTGCCGGTGCTGTTCGAGGGCACGGTGCTCGGCGTGATCGAGCTGGCGTCCTTCACGCCGTTCACGCAGATCCAGAAGGACTTCCTGAACCAGATCGCCGAGATGATCGCGACCAGCGTCAACACCATCTCGGTCAACACCAAGACCGAGCAGCTGCTGAAGCAGTCGCAGGAGCTGACCGAGCAACTGCGGGAGCGGTCGGCGGAGTTGGAGAACCGGCAGAAGGCGCTGCAGGCCTCCAACGCCGAACTGGAGGAGAAGGCGGAGCTGCTGGCCCGGCAGAACCGGGACATCGAGGTGAAGAACACCGAGATCGAGGAGGCCCGGCAGGTCCTGGAGGAGCGCGCCGAGCAGCTCGCGGTGTCGATGCGCTACAAGAGCGAGTTCCTGGCGAACATGTCGCACGAGCTGCGCACTCCGCTCAACTCGCTGCTGATCCTGGCCAAGCTGCTCGCCGACAACGCCGAGGGGAACCTGTCGCCGAAGCAGGTCGAGTTCGCGGAGACCATCCACGGCGCCGGTTCCGACCTGCTCCAGCTGATCAACGACATCCTCGACCTGTCGAAGGTCGAGGCGGGCAAGATGGACGTCTCCCCGACGCGCATCGCGCTCGTCCAGCTCGTGGACTACGTCGAGGCGACCTTCCGGCCGCTGACCGCGGAGAAGGGCCTCGACCTGTCGGTGCGGGTGTCACCGGAGCTGCCGGCGACCCTGCACACCGACGAGCAGCGGCTGCTGCAGGTGCTGCGCAACCTGCTGTCGAACGCGGTGAAGTTCACCGACTCCGGGTCGGTGGAGCTGGTGATCCGGCCCTCGGGCGCGGACGTGCCGCAGAAGATCCGGGAGCAGTTGCTGGAGGCCGGTTCGCTCACCGATCCGCAGGCCGACCTGATCGCGTTCTCGGTGACCGACACGGGCATCGGCATCGCGGCCAGCAAGATGCGGGTGATCTTCGAGGCGTTCAAGCAGGCGGACGGCACGACCAGCCGCAAGTACGGCGGCACCGGCCTCGGTCTGTCGATCTCGCGGGAGATCGCGCAGCTGCTCGGCGGTGAGATCCACGCGCAGAGCGAGCCGGGCCGCGGTTCGACGTTCACGCTGTACCTGCCGCTGCACCCGAGCGAGCTGCCGCCGCAGGGCTACCAGCAGTCGGTGGCCCCGCTGGAGGCCGGTGAGCTGGTCGCCTCCGAGGCGCGGCTGTCCTCGGAGCTGTCCGCCGCGGAGATCGTGACGCCGGCCGAGGTGAAGTCGTACCAGGAGACGCAGAACGGGGCCGCCGCGCTCTTCCGGCGCCGGCGCCGGAGCCTGCCGCGGGCCGAGCAGCGGCCCGAGCAGTGGACGACGATCGCCGAGCAGGAGAGCGCGCCGGAGCCCGCCCGCGTGGTGCGGTTCGGCGGCGAGAAGGTGCTGATCGTCGACGACGACATCCGCAACGTGTTCGCGCTCACCAGCGTCCTGGAGCAGCACGGGCTGTCGGTGCTGTACGCCGAGAACGGCCGTGAGGGCATCGAGGTGCTCGAACAGCACGACGACGTGGCGGTCGTGTTGATGGACATCATGATGCCCGAGATGGACGGGTACGCGACGACGACGGCGATCCGTCGGATGCCGCAGTTCGCCGGGCTGCCGATCATCGCGCTGACGGCGAAGGCCATGAAGGGCGACCGGGAGAAGGCGATCGAGTCGGGCGCCTCCGACTACGTGACCAAGCCGGTCGATCCCGATCATCTGCTGGCGGTCATGCGGCAGTGGATGGGGGCCGAGTGACGGTTTGACCGGTGCGAACGTGAACGGGATGGGAACCCGGGGTGTGCGTGCGGAGTTGCCGGTGCCGGGGCTCCGGCGCGTGCGGGAATCGCGGATTCCGGGAACCTTCCGGTCTCCCGCCGCGTTTCCCTTGTGTGCACAGTGACATCGCGGTGACAGGGTGTGGCGACAGGCGGGGTGCGGCTACGATGACCGGCACAAGGACGGACGGCGAAAGGGAGTCGTCCCCTGGGGCGGCGCCCGGTGTACCGCCGGGGCGAGGAGGACGGGCCATGGTGCAGAAGGCCAAGATCCTCCTGGTCGATGACCGGCCGGAGAATCTGCTGGCGCTGGAGGCCATCCTCTCTGCGCTCGATCAGACACTGGTGCGGGCATCGTCCGGGGAGGAAGCGCTCAAAGCACTGCTCACGGACGATTTCGCGGTCATTCTGCTGGATGTCCAGATGCCGGGCATGGATGGTTTCGAGACGGCCGCGCACATCAAGCGGCGGGAGCGGACCCGGGACATCCCGATCATTTTCCTGACCGCGATCAACCACGGCCCCCACCACACCTTCCGGGGTTACGCGGCGGGCGCGGTGGACTACATCTCGAAGCCGTTCGACCCGTGGGTGCTGCGCGCCAAGGTCTCGGTCTTCGTCGAGCTGTACATGAAGAACTGCCAACTGCGGGAGCAGGCGGCGCTGCTGAGGCTCCAGTTGGAGGGCGGCGGCAAGAGCGCGGTGGGCGGCAAGGAGTCCGCCGGGCTGCTAGCGGAGCTGTCGGCGCGGCTCGCGGCCGTGGAGGAGCAGGCGGAGGCGCTGTCCAAGCAGTTGGACGACGAGTCGGCGGACGCGGCCGCGGTGGCCACGGCGGCCCATCTCGAACGCAAACTCACGGGGTTGCGCCGGGCGCTCGACGCGCTGGAGCCGGGCACGGCCGGCGGTGCCGCGTCGATGCCGCCGCAGAACTGACGCGCGCCCGGAGCACAGTTGTCCATGAGCGTGCGTCAGTTCCGCGCCCGGGCAAGGGCGACACGAACGGGTGAAGCCGGCGGTCGCCCCTGTTCGAGCGAAGTCGAGAACTCGGAGGCGGGCACACGTGTCCGCCGTCGTCTCCCCCGGTAACCTCACACCCATGGCCTCACGTCCCTCCGCAGCCAAGAAGCCCGCCAAGAAGGCGGCCGCTCCGTCGAAGGCTCCGGCGCGGAAGGCCGCCGCCAGGAAAGCCCCCGCCAAGAAGGCGCCCGCGAGGAAGGTCCCGGCCAAGAAGGCCGCGCCGCCCAGGCCGGCACCGAGCCCGACCGGGGGCCTGTACCGGCTGGTGCGCGCCCTGTGGCTGGGCCTGGCGCACGCCGTCGGCGCCGTCTTCCGGGGCATAGGGCAGGGCGCGCGCAACCTCGACCCCGCCCACCGCAAGGACGGCGTGGCGCTGCTGCTGTTCGGCATCGCGCTGATCGTCGCCGCCGGCACCTGGGCCGATCTGCGCGGTCCGGTCGGCGACCTGGTGGAGATCCTGGTCACCGGCGCCTTCGGCCGGCTCGACCTGCTGGTGCCGATACTGCTCGCGGTGATCGCGGTGCGGTTCATCCGGCACCCGGAGAGGCCGGAGGCCAACGGCCGCATCGTGATCGGTCTGTCCGCGCTCGTCATCGGCGTGCTCGGCCAGGTCCACATCGCCTGCGGCTCGCCCGCCCGCAGCGACGGCATGCAGGCCATAAGGGACGCCGGCGGCCTGATCGGCTGGGCGGCGGCGACCCCGCTGACGTACACCGTGAGCGACGTGCTCGCCGTACCGCTGCTGGTGCTGCTGACCGTCTTCGGACTGCTCGTGGTGACCGCCACTCCCGTCAACGCCATCCCGCAGCGGCTGCGCGCGCTCGGCGTGCGGCTGGGGCTGCTGCCCGACCCGGAGGAGTACGAGACCTCCGAGGACGACGAGCGGTACGACGAGCAGTGGCGTGAGGCGCTGCCCGCGCGCCCCCGAAAGCGCCGGGGCGCCCCTCAGGGATACGACCCGGACGGCGCCGAGGAGGAGGCCCTCTCGCAGCGCCGCGGCCGCCCCAGGCGGTCCGCGGTGCCGCAGCCCGACCCGCAGCGCCGGATGGACGCCGTGGACGTCGCGGCGGCCGCCGCGGCCGCGCTCGACGGCGCCGTCATGCACGGCATGCCGCCGTCGCCGCTCGTCGCCGACCTCACCCAGGGGGTCGGCGTGGGGGAGCGCGAGGACACCACGCCGGTGCCCACCCCGGCAGCCGCCCCCGAGCCGGCACCCGCGTCCGCCCCGGTTCCCGCGCCGGCCGCCCGGCCCGAGCGGGAGACGGTCCAGGTCGCGAGCGTCCCCGACCTCACGAAGGCCGCCCCCGACGCGCCTCGCGAGCTGCCCCCGCGCGCGGAGCAGCTCCAGCTCGCCGGGGACATCACCTACGGGCTGCCGGCGCTCGACCTCCTCACCCGGGGCGGGCCCGGCAAGGCGCGCAGCGCGGCCAACGACGCGATCGTCGACTCCCTGCGCAACGTCTTCTCCGAGTTCAAGGTGGACGCCGACGTCACCGGCTTCACCCGGGGCCCGACCGTCACCCGCTACGAGGTCCAGCTCGGCCCCGCCGTGAAGGTCGAGCGGATCACCGCGCTCACCAAGAACATCGCCTACGCCGTCGCCAGCCCCGACGTGCGGATCATCAGCCCCATCCCGGGCAAGTCCGCGGTCGGCATCGAGATCCCGAACACCGACCGGGAGATGGTCAACCTCGGTGACGTGCTGCGCCTGGCGGAGTCCGCCGAGGACGACGACCCGATGCTGGTCGCCTTCGGCAAGGACGTCGAGGGCGGGTACGTGATGCACTCGCTGGCGAAGATGCCGCACATGCTGGTCGCGGGCGCCACCGGCTCCGGCAAGTCGTCCTGCATCAACTGCCTGATCACCTCGGTCATGATGCGGGCGACCCCGGAGGACGTCCGGATGATCCTCGTCGACCCCAAGCGCGTCGAGCTGACCGCGTACGAGGGCATCCCGCACCTGATCACGCCGATCATCACCAACCCCAAGCGGGCCGCGGAGGCCCTGCAGTGGGTCGTGCGCGAGATGGACCTGCGCTACGACGACCTCGCCGCGTACGGCTTCCGGCACATCGACGACTTCAACCGGGCGGTCCGCGAGGGCAAGGTCAAGCCGCCGGAGGGCAGCGAGCGGGAGCTGCATCCGTACCCGTACCTGCTGGTGATCGTGGACGAGCTGGCCGACCTGATGATGGTCGCCCCGCGGGACGTCGAGGACGCGATCGTGCGCATCACGCAGCTCGCGCGCGCGGCCGGCATCCACCTGGTGCTGGCGACCCAGCGCCCGTCGGTCGACGTGGTCACCGGTCTCATCAAGGCCAACGTGCCCTCGCGGCTGGCGTTCGCCACCTCCTCGCTCGCCGACTCCCGGGTCATCCTCGACCAGCCCGGTGCCGAGAAGCTGATCGGCAAGGGCGACGGGCTGTTCCTGCCGATGGGCGCGAGCAAGCCGACCCGTATGCAGGGCGCGTTCGTGACCGAGGCCGAGGTCGCCGCCGTCGTCCAGCACTGCAAGGACCAGATGGCGCCCGTCTTCCGGGACGACGTCACTGTGGGCACCAAGCAGAAGAAGGAGATCGACGAGGACATCGGCGACGACCTCGACCTGCTGTGCCAGGCGGCCGAGCTGGTGGTCTCCACCCAGTTCGGGTCGACGTCCATGCTCCAGCGCAAGCTGCGCGTCGGCTTCGCCAAGGCGGGCCGGCTGATGGACCTCATGGAGTCCCGCAACATCGTCGGACCCAGCGAGGGCTCGAAGGCGCGTGACGTCCTCGTGAAGCCTGACGAGCTGGACGGCGTGCTCGCGGTGATCCGCGGGGAGTCCGACGGCTAGCAGGCGGGGACTGGGCCGGTTGCCCGCCCGGCGTGCGGAACCCGGCGTGTCGGGTTACGCCGGCTGGCGGCACGACCGTGATCCACCCGTTAGAGAGCGGCGGGCAACCGTTTCCCTTTGCCGTACGTCAAGTTGAGCGAAAGGACAGCTACCGACCCCGATACGGGGTAGGTGTCTGTCCCCGCCGTCGGAATGACCGGCCTTTCCGATTGGCGTACAAGTAGCACCGCCCGGTTGCCCCACCCTTTCGCTCCCGCCCTAGACTGATCCTCCAGCACAGGTGGCTCACACGCTCGAAAGGCGCCCCCGTGTCCATCGGCAACTCCCCTGAAGACGAGCGTCCGTTCCCAGACATGTCCGAGGAAACCCATACCTCCGTCGGGCGCGCCCTGCAGCAGGCGCGCATCGCGGCCGGGCTCACCGTCGACGCTGTCAGCAGCGCCACCCGTGTCCGTATCGCCATCGTGCACGCCATCGAGGCGGACGACTTCGCCCCCTGCGGCGGTGACGTCTACGCGCGCGGGCACATCCGCACGCTGGCCAGGGCCGTGCACCTCGACCCCGCACCACTGATCGCGCGGTTCGACGCCGAGCACGGCGGACGGCCCGCGCCGACCCCGGCGGCCCCCCTCTTCGAGGCGGAACGTATCCGCCCCGAGCGCAGGGGCCCGAACTGGACCGCGGCCATGGTCGCCGCGATCGTCGCCGTCGTCGGTTTCGTCGGGTTCACCGCCTTCAAGGGCGGCGGCGACGGGAACGACGCCAAGTCCCAGGTCGCCGAGGGCGCCACCACCACGCCCGGCAAGACCGCCTCGCCCACCCCCAAGAAGGGCAAGCCCGCCGACCCGACCCCGGAGGCGTCCGACAGCGCCATCGCGGCGGCCCCGCAGGACAAGGTCACCGTCCAGGTCAGCGCGCCGGGCGGGCGCAGCTGGATCTCCGCCAAGGACCACAACGGCCGGATGCTCTTCGACGGGCTGCTGAAGAAGGGCGAGTCCAAGACCTTCCAGGACAACTCCAAGATCAACCTGATCCTCGGCGACGCCGGCGCGATCCAGCTGTACGTCAACGGCAAGAAGATCGAGGACAACTTCCGGCCCGGCGCCGTGGAGCGCCTCACGTACACCAAGGGCGACCCCGAGGCCGGATGAGGGCCCGCGGGCGGAGCGGATGTGACGGGGTTGGCCGGGATCGGCCAACCCCGTCGACGTGGGTCGTCAGTGAGACAAAGTAGTCTTGAGCCCATGCCTGAACGCCGTACCGTCGCACTAGTCACTCTCGGCTGCGCCCGTAACGAGGTGGACTCGGAGGAGCTCGCAGGCCGTTTGGAGGCGGACGGCTGGCAGCTCGTCGAGGACGCCGCGGACGCCGATGTCGCCGTGGTCAACACCTGTGGCTTCGTCGAAGCCGCCAAGAAGGACTCCGTCGACGCCCTGCTGGAGGCCAACGACCTCAAGGACCATGGCAGAACCCAGGCCGTCGTGGCGGTGGGCTGCATGGCCGAGCGGTACGGCAAGGAACTGGCCGAGGCGCTGCCCGAGGCCGACGGCGTGCTCGGCTTCGACGACTACGCCGACATCTCCGACCGCCTGCAGACCATCCTGTCGGGCGGCATCCACGCCGCCCACACCCCGCGCGACCGCCGCAAGCTGCTGCCGATCAGCCCGGCCGAGCGCCAGGAGTCGGCCGCCGCCGTCGCGCTGCCCGGCCACGGCCCCACCGACCTCCCGGAGGGTCTCGCGCCCGCCTCCGGCCCGCGCGCGCCCCTGCGCCGCCGGCTGGACGGCTCCCCGGTCGCCTCGGTCAAGCTCGCCTCCGGCTGCGACCGGCGCTGCTCCTTCTGCGCCATCCCGTCCTTCCGCGGCTCCTTCATCTCCCGCCGCCCCAGCGACGTGCTGAACGAGACGCGCTGGCTGGCCGAGCAGGGGGTGAAGGAGATCATGCTGGTCTCCGAGAACAACACCTCCTACGGCAAGGACCTCGGCGACATCCGCCTGCTGGAGTCCCTGCTGCCCGAGCTGGCCGAGGTCGACGGCATCGAGCGGGTGCGGGTGAGCTACCTGCAGCCGGCCGAGATGCGCCCCGGCCTGATCGACGTGCTGACCTCCACCCCGAAGGTCGCCCCCTACTTCGACCTGTCCTTCCAGCACTCCGCGCCCGACGTGCTGCGCGCGATGCGCCGCTTCGGCGACACCGACCGCTTCCTGGAGCTGCTCGACACCATCCGGAGCAAGGCCCCGGAGGCCGGCGTGCGCTCCAACTTCATCGTCGGCTTCCCCGGCGAGAGCGAGTCGGACCTGGCCGAGCTCGAGCGCTTCCTGACCGGCGCCCGCCTCGACGCCATCGGTGTCTTCGGGTACTCCGACGAGGAGGGCACGGAGGCGGCGACGTACGAGAACAAGCTCGACGAGGACGTCGTCGCCGAGCGCCTCGCCCACATCTCCCGGCTCGCCGAGGAGCTCGTCTCCCAGCGGTCCGAGGAGCGCGTCGGGCAGACCGTGAGCGTCCTCGTGGAGTCCGTGGACGACGAGGAGGGCGTGTACGGCCGTGCGGCGCACCAGGCGCCGGAGACGGACGGCCAGGTGCTGCTCACGAGCGGCGCGGGCCTGAGCGTCGGACGTATGGTCGAGGCGAAGGTGGTCGGCACGGAAGGCGTCGACCTGGTCGCCGAGCCGCTGGCGGGCTCGTTCGGGTGTAGCGAGGAGGCGGGCAGATGACCGGAGTCCCGGCATCCGCCGCGGGCGGCTCCTCCGGCGCGCAGGGCGCCCGGGGTTCCGCCGCCGCTGCCGACGGCGCCGCCTCCGGAGTCTCCGGCCCGGTTTCCGGCCCCGCGGGTCGGGCCGCGGAGTCGGAGGACACGCGGCCCGTGCGCGGCGGCAAGCTGACGGCCGCGGCCGTCAACCAGGCGAGCGTCTGGAACGTCGCCAATCTGCTGACGATGCTGCGGCTGCTGCTCGTGCCCGGATTCGTGGCGCTGATGCTGGCCGACGGCGGCTACGACCCGGCCTGGCGCTCGCTCGCGTGGGCGGCCTTCGCCATCGCCATGATCACCGACCTGTTCGACGGGCATCTGGCGCGCACCTACAACCTGGTCACCGACTTCGGGAAGATCGCCGACCCCATCGCCGACAAGGCGATCATGGGTGCGGCGCTCGTCTGCCTCTCGGCCCTGGGCGATCTGCCGTGGTGGGTCACGGCCGTCATCCTCGGCCGGGAACTCGGGATCACCCTGCTGCGTTTCCTGGTCATCCGCTACGGCGTGATCCCCGCGAGCCGGGGCGGCAAGCTCAAGACGCTCACCCAGGGCGTGGCCGTCGGGATGTACGTCCTGGCGCTGACCGGGTGGCTGGCCACCCTGAGGTTCTGGGTGATGGCCGCGGCGGTCGTCCTCACCGTCGTCACCGGCCTCGACTACGTGAGACAAGCCATTGTGCTGCGCCGGCAGGGAATCGCCGAGCGCGCGGCGGCGTTGGAGGAGAAGCAGCGTTGAGTTCACCGGCCACCGAAGTGGTGCGACTACTGACCGTGAGGGGCGAGAGCCTCGCCGTGGCGGAGTCGCTCACCGGTGGACTGGTGGCGGCGGAGATCACCACGGTCCCCGGGGCCTCCAAGATCTTCCGCGGTTCGGTCACCGCGTACGCCACCGCGCTCAAGCACGAGCTGCTGGCGGTGGACGCCACTCTCTTGGAGCAGCGGGGAGCGGTGGATCCGCAGGTCGCGGCCCAGATGGCGGCCGGGGTGCGCAAGGCCCTGGGAGCCGACTGGGGGATCGCGACGACCGGTGTCGCGGGCCCCGATCCACAGGACGGGCAGCCCGTCGGGACGGTGTTCGTGGCCGTGGACGGCCCCCCCGCGCCGGGCTCTGGTTCTGCCGGTGGCGGAAAAGTGGAGGCCCTGCGGTTGAACGGCGACCGTGCGGAAATTCGTATGGAGAGTGTACGGAGCGTACTCGCACTGCTTCTGAAGGAGCTTGCGGGCGAACAGACCGGGAATGAGCGGGCACAGGATACGGAACGGAACGGGGGGTTTTGATGTTTACAGCCCTGAGTGAACACGACATCGCTCCCCGCACGGCCGCGGCGCGAGGCGGTACGGTGGGGCGAGAAGGATGCGGCTACGCGGTCCGAGGAGGGAGCCACCGATGATTCTGCTCCGTCGCCTGCTTGGTGACGTGCTGCGTCGGCAGCGCCAACGCCAGGGCCGTACTCTGCGCGAAGTCTCCTCGTCCGCCCGAGTCTCACTCGGCTATCTCTCCGAGGTGGAGCGGGGGCAGAAGGAGGCTTCCTCCGAGCTGCTCTCCGCCATCTGCGACGCGTTGGACGTACGGATGTCGGAACTGATGCGCGAGGTGAGCGACGAACTGGCGCTCGCCGAGCTGGCCCAGTCCGCCACGGCCACCGAGTCCGTGCCCACGCCGGTCCGTCCGATGCTGGGTTCCGTGTCGGTGACCGGAGTGCCACCGGAACGGGTGACCATCAAGGCGCCCGCCGAGGCGGTGGACGTGGTCGCGGCGTGACGTCCGCCTGCGCGGCCTGACGACCCCGATACGTGCGAAGCCCCGGCCGGGCTTCCCAGGGAGACCTGGGAGGGCCCGGCCGGGGCTTTCGTGTGGTGCTCACGTGTGATCCGTGCCTCTTTTTCGTCCATTTGCCGGTATTCGGCGCGGCCGTCATGGTGGAGGGACGTGCCGGCCCCGAGCCCCCGGAGGAAACGGATGTACGTCGTGAAGAGCCCGTTGCCCGACGACGATCTGAAGACCGTGGCCGAGGCGCTGCAGGGCGCCCTGGTCGACCTCGTGGACCTCGCCCTGGTCGCCAAGCAGGTCCACTGGAACGTCGTCGGACCTCGCTTCCGCTCCATCCACCTCCAGCTCGACGAGGTCGTCGACTCCGCGCGCACCCACTCCGACACGGTGGCCGAGCGTGCCTCCGCACTCGGCGTCCCGCCCGACGGGCGTGCGGCCACGGTGTCCTCCGCCAGCGGCATCGGGAGCACCCCGGCCGGCTGGATCAAGGACACGGACGCGGTACGGGCCCTGGTGGACGCCCTCGGCGCCGTGATCGTCCGGATGCGGGCGCGGGTGAACGGGACCGGCGACGCGGACCCGGTGTCCCAGGACATATTCATCGGGATCACCGCGGACCTCGAGAAGCACCACTGGATGTTCCAGGCGGAGAACGCCTGACGGGCGGGGTCCTGCACCTGTGAGCCCTCGGTGCGCCTCCCGCACGGGTCTCGTGGCGTTCTAGCGTCCGGCTGGAGGTGACGGCCATGGTGAGGCGGGTGGCGCGCTGGGGGGCCGCACTCGGGCTGGGAGCCCTGTGGTGGTGGGCGGTGCTGCGCATCGCCCTCGGCACCGGCTCCGGTGTGATCGAGGGAGCCGTGGTGGTCGGCGGCTGGGGGCTGAGCGTGCTGCCCGTGCACTGTGTGCCCAAGCGGCAGGCGGCCGGTGCCGTCGAGAAGGGGCGCTGGGCGGCCGCCTGGCGGACGGCGGACGCTACCAGGGCATCGCCACGCCCCCGTTCGGGCGCAGGATCTGGCCCGTCATGAACGCCGACGCGTCCGACGCCAGGTACAGCACGGTGTGCGCGACGTCGTCGGGCTCGCCGACCCGGCCCAGCGGGGACATCCGCGCCATCAGGCCCTCGGTGTGGGCCTGGACCTGCCGGTCGTGGCGGGCGGTCATGGGCGTGCGGACCCAGCCCGGGGCCACCGCGTTGACCCGGATGCCGTGCCGGCCCACCTCGGTGGCCAGCGTCTTCGTCAGCTGCACCACGGCCGCCTTGGCCGCGCCGTAGCAGAGCAGCCCGGGCCCGCCGGTGTCGACGGCGCCGGATGCCATGGTGACGATGCTGCCCGGCGTGTCGTGGGCGAGCATCGAGCGGGCCGCCTCCTGGCAGGCGTACAGCACGCCCTTGAAGTTGACGTCCAGCACCCGGTCCAGGTCCTCGTCGCGGGTGTCCAGGACGGGGCTGCTGTGCATGATCCCGGCGATCGCCGCCATCACGTCCAGGCGCCCGGCGGCGCGGACCGCCGAGGCGAGCGCGGTCCGGTCGGTGACGTCCAGCACGTGGGTACGGGCCGTGCCGCCGCCCTTCCCGATCAGCTCGGCCGTGCCGTGCAGGCCGTCCGCGTCCCGGTCGGCGCAGTGCACCGCGGCGCCCGCCTCGGCGAGCAGAACGGCGCAGGCTCGGCCGATGCCGCCGGCGGCTCCGGTGACGAACGCGGTGTGTCCGGTGAGGTCGTACGCCTTGACGGGCATACCACGACCGTACGAGCGTTTCTGACGACCCGTCAATTAGTGGTCCCGCAATTGGCGGGCCGGTGAACAGGAGGGGGCGGCGGTCAGTCGGGCGGTGATCAGGGGGGCGGCGGTCAGTCGGGCGGTGATCAGGGGGGCGGCGGTCAGTGGCCGTCAGTCAGCCGGACACGGACGGGCGGCGGGGATAGCGCTCGCGGAACTTCTGCGCCTGCCCCGGTGCCGGCGCGGGGCCCGCCTGGCAGTTCGGGCACCAGTAGGTGGGGCGCTCCTGGGAGCCGTCGCCCTGGTCGGCGACCCGGACCCGCGTCCCGCAGCGCAGACAGGGACGGCCCGCCCGGCCGTAGACGAACAGGTCCTGCCGGGGCAGGCCCGTGGTCCTGCGGACCGGGCGCTCGCGGTTCGCCTCCAGCAGCTTCTTGGAGAGCGCGGTCAGCATGGTGGCGCGGTCCGTGGGCAGGGCCCCGATCGGCAGCCAGGGGGTCACGCCGAGCAGGAAGCACAGCTCGCTCTTGTACACATTGCCGATCCCGGCGAGATTGCGCTGGTCGAGCAGGGCCTCGCCGAGGGCGCGGCCCGGATCGGCGAGCAGGTTGCCGAGGGCACGCTCGGGGTCCCAGTCCGGGCCGAGCAGATCCGGGCCCAGATGACCGACCGCCCGCTCCTCCTCGCCGGTGCGCAGGAACTCCAGCACCGGGAGGCGGTAGCCGACCGCCGTGCGGTCGTCGGCGCCGAGGATCGCCCGGATCTGGTGGCCCGGGCCCCCGCGCCAGCGCTCGTCCGGGGCGTACACCTTCCAGGCGCCCTCCATGCGCAGGTGCGTGTGGAGGGTCAGGTCTCCCTCGAAGCGGGTGAGCAGGTGCTTGCCGCGCGCGATCGTGTTCAGGACCGTGCGGCCGGTGAGGTCGACCGTCGCGTACTTCGGCACCCGGAAGTCGCTGCGGTTCACCACCCGGCCCGCGAGGGCCTCGTGCAGCCGCCGCGCGGCCTGCCAGACCGTGTCACCTTCGGGCATGCGTCAAGGGTGCCACGACGGAGTGAGGCGTGACGGTCCGCCGCTGGACCGGCGGGGTCATGCCCGCAGGCGCAGACCGCGCGGGGTCGCGACGAAGCCCGCCGCCTCCAGGAGGGTGCCCATCGGGGAGGTCAGCGACTGGGCGCCGTTGACCCGCTCCACCGTGACCGTGCCGAGAGAACCCGCGCGGGCGGACGCGGCCAGGGCTTCCGCCGCGATCCGCAGACGCGGGTCGTCGGCAGCGGCGGCGTCCGGGGCGGAGGGCCAGGCCAGCAGGGTCTTGCCGCCACGCTCCATGTACAGCGCGAGCTCGCCCTCCACCAGCACCACCAGCGAGCCCGCCTTGCGGCCCGGCTTGTGCCCGGCCCCGGTCGGCGGCTCGGGCCACCCAAGGGCGGCGCCGTAGGCGTTGGCCGGGTCGGCCGCCGCGAGGACCACGGCCCGGGGATCGGGTGACGACGAGCGCGCGCCGCGGGCGCCGAAGCCGCGGCCCGCGGACGAGCCGTAGGGCGCGCCCGTGCCACCGCCCCGCGGGCCGCCGTAGCCGGGGGAGGCGAACGGGTCGGCGGCCGGCTCCTGGTCACGGGGCGAGACGTAGTCACCGGGGTGTCGCTTCTGGGCGCGGCCGAAGTCGCCCGGGGGCGCGGGGTGGTCCTCAGGGGGCAAGATGAAGTCGCCGTCGAACCCCGGGTGGGCCAGGCCGCCGTCGGCCTGCTCGAAGACGTCCGGTGCCGTGTGGCCGCCGTCCGGGAAGGGCGCCGGGGTGCCGTCGCCGCCGAAGCCGTTCGGATACGCGGGGGCGGGCGCCTGCTCGCCCCGCTCACGGGCGGTGGACACCGCGCGGAGACGGTCGACCGCGCCGTCCATCGCGAACTGGGCGGCGCCCAGGCCCTCGACCACGTAACCGCGTCTCGCCTGGCCGCTGTCCTCGAAGACGGACAGCACGCGGTACACCGCCGAGAAGCCGCCCTCGACGCCCTCCGCGCCGACGGCACCCCGGGTGACCACCCCGTGCCGGTCGAGCAGGGTGCGGGCCAGCGCGTGGGCGCGCACCGTGGCGTCCGGTTCGGCGGCGGGCAGCAGCGACCAGCGGCCTGCCACCGTGGGCGGTCCGGTGCGGGAGGCGGCCCGGGCGGCGGACGTCAGGGAGCCGTAACGGCCGCGCGGGACGGAGCGCTTGGCCCGGTGGGCCGTCGATCCCGCCGTGCGGCCCGAACCCAGCAGGGAGCGCATCGGGGCGAGGGTGTCGTTGGTCAGCCGCCCCGACCACGCCAGGTCCCACAGGGCGTCGGCGAGCTGCGGGTCGGTGGCCTCGGGGTGGGTGGTGGCCCGCACCTGGTCGGCGATCTGACGGAAGAACAGGCCGTAACCGCCCGACAGCGCGTCCAGGACCGACTGGTGCAGTGCCGTGAGCTCCAGCGGGTGCGGCGGCGGCAGCAGCAGGGGAGCGGCGTCCGCCAGGTACAGCGAGACCCAGCCGTCCTTGCCGGGCAGCGCGCCCGCCCCGGCCCACACCACCTCGCCCGCGGCCGTGAGTTCGTCCAGCATGGAGGGCGTGTAGTTCGCCACCCGGGACGGCAGGACCAGCTTCTCCAGCGCCGAGGCGGGCACCGAGGCGCCCTGCAACTGCTCGAGGGCGCGCACCAGTCCGTCGACTCCCCGCAGCCCGTGCCCCTTGCCGATGTGCTGCCACTGCGGCAGGAACTGTGCGAGCGCGGCCGGCGGCACCGGCTCCAGCTCGTGCCGCAGCGCGGCCAGGGAACGGCGGCGCAGCCGGCGCAGTACGGTCGCGTCGCACCACTCCTGGCCGATGCCCGCCGGATGGAACTCGCCCTGCACCACCCGGCCGCTCGCGGCCAGCCGCTGCAGAGTGCCCTCGGTGACCGCCACGCCCAGGCCGAAGCGGGCGGCAGCGGTGGCCGACGTGAACGGGCCGTGCGTACGCGCGTGCCGCGCGAGAAGGTCGCCCAGCGGATCCTTCACCGGCTCGGTGAAGGCCTCGGGGACACCGACCGGCAGCGCCGTGCCGAGCGCGTCGCGCAGCCGGCCCGCGTCCTCGACGGCCGCCCAGTGGTCGGCGCCGGCGATACGGACCCTGATGGCCCGGCGGGCCGCGGCCAGCTCCCGCGCCCACTGCGGGTCGGCGCCCCGCTCGGCCAGCTCCGCGTCGGTCAGCGGCCCGAGCAGCCGCAGCACGTCCGCCACCCCCTCCACGTCCTTGACCCGGCGGTCCTCGGTCAGCCACTGCAGCTCGCGCTCCAGCTCGGCCAGCACCTCCGCGTCGAGCAGCTCGCGCAGCTCCGCCTGGCCCAGCAGCTCGGCCAGCAGCCGGGAGTCCAGCGACAGCGCGGCGGCACGGCGCTCGGCGAGCGGGGAGTCACCCTCGTACAGGAACTGGGCCACGTACCCGAACAGGAGCGAGCGGGCGAACGGCGACGGCTCGGGCGTGGTCACCTCGACCAGGCGGACCTTGCGGGACTCGATGTCGCCCATCAGCTCCACGAGCCCGGGGACGTCGAAGACGTCCTGGAGACACTCGCGGACCGCCTCCAGGACGATCGGGAACGAGCCGAACTCACTGGCCACCTGGAGCAGTTGCGCCGCCCGCTGGCGCTGTTGCCACAGCGGCGTGCGCTTGCCGGGATTGCGGCGCGGCAGCAGCAGCGCGCGGGCGGCGCACTCACGGAACCGGGAGGCGAACAGGGCGGAGCTGCCCACCTGCTCGGTGACCACCTGGTCGACCTCGCCCTTGTCGAAGGCGATGTCCGCCGCGCCCACCGGGGCCTGCTCGCTGTCGTACTCGGCGCCGGACCGCACAGGCTCCTGGTCGAGCAGGTCCAGGCCCATCAGATCGGCGTCGGGCAGGCGCAGCACGATGCCGTCGTCGGCGTGCATCACCTGCGCGTCCATGCCGTACCGCTCGGACAGCCGGGCGGCGAGCGCCAGCGCCCAGGGGGCGTGGACCTGCGCGCCGAACGGGGAGTGGACGACCACCCGCCAGTCGCCCAGCTCGTCCCGGAAGCGCTCGACCACGATCGTCCGGTCGTCCGGGACATGGCCACAGGCCTCGCGCTGCTCGTCCAGATACGACAGCACGTTGTCCACCGCCCAGGCGTCCAGGCCGGCGGCGAGCAGGCGCAGCCGGGCGTCGTCCTTGGACAGCGAGCCCACCTCGCGCAGGAACGCGCCCACCGCGCGGCCCAGTTCCAGCGGACGGCCGAGCTGGTCGCCCTTCCAGAACGGCAGCCGGCCCGGGACACCCGGCGCCGGGGAGACCAGCACCCGGTCCCGGGTGATGTCCTCGATGCGCCACGAACTCGTCCCCAGGGTGAAGACGTCCCCCACCCGGGACTCGTACACCATCTCCTCGTCCAGCTCACCGACCCGGCCGCCGCCCTTCTTGGGGTCGGAACCGGCGAGGAAGACCCCGAAGAGGCCGCGGTCGGGGATGGTGCCGCCGGAGGTGACGGCGAGGCGCTGGGCGCCCGGGCGGCCGGTGATCTCGCCGGTCACCCGGTCCCACACCACGCGCGGGCGCAGTTCCGCGAACGCGTCGGACGGGTAGCGGCCCGCGAGCATGTCGAGGGTGGCCGTGAACGCCGACTCGGGCAGCGAGGCGAAGGGGGCCGCGCGGCGGACCGCGGCGAGCAGGTCGTCGAACTGCCAGGTGTCCAGCGCCGTCATGGCCACGAGCTGCTGGGCCAGCACGTCCAGCGGATTCGCGGGGATCCTCAGGGACTCGATGGCGCCCGTGCGCATCCGCTCGGTCACCACCGCCGACTGGACCAGGTCACCCCGGTACTTGGGGAAGACCACGCCGGTGGAGACGGCGCCCACCTGGTGCCCCGCGCGGCCCACGCGCTGCAGCCCGGACGCCACCGAGGGCGGCGACTCGACCTGCACGACCAGGTCCACGGCGCCCATGTCGATGCCCAGCTCCAGGCTGGACGTGGCGACCACCGCGGGCAGCCGGCCCGCCTTGAGATCCTCCTCCACCAGGGCGCGCTGCTCCTTGGAGACCGAGCCGTGGTGCGCGCGGGCGATCACCTGCGGCGCGCCCTGGGACGCGCCCGAGCCGCCCATCAGCTCGGCCGGGGAGTGGTGCTCGTCCAGCGGCTCCCCGGTCGCCCGCTCGTAGGCGATCTCGTTGAGCCGGTTGCACAGCCGCTCGGCCAGTCGCCGGGAGTTGGCGAACACGATCGTGGAGCGGTGGGACTGCACCAGGTCCGCGATGCGCTCCTCCACGTGCGGCCAGATCGACGGCCGCTCCGCGCCCTCGGCGCCGTCGGCCGCGGGGGAACCGCCCAGCTCACCCATGTCCTCGACCGGGACGACCACGGAGAGGTCGAACTCCTTGCCGGACTCCGGCTGGACGATCTCCACCTTGCGGCGCGGCGAGAGGTACCGGGCCACCTCGTCCACCGGGCGCACGGTCGCCGACAGACCGATCCGGCGGGCCGGCTTCGGCAGCAGCGCGTCCAGCCGCTCCAGGGAGAGCGCGAGGTGCGCGCCGCGCTTGGTGCCCGCGACCGCGTGCACCTCGTCGAGGATCACCGTCTCGATGCCCGTCAGCGCGTCGCGGGTGGCCGACGTCAGCATCAGGAACAGCGACTCGGGGGTGGTGATCAGGATGTCCGGCGGACGCGTGGACAGCGCGCGCCGCTCGGCGGGCGGGGTGTCACCGGAACGGATGCCCACCTTCACCTCGGGCTCGGGCAGGCCAAGGCGCACGGACTCATGGCGGATGCCCGTCAGCGGGCTGCGCAGGTTCCGCTCCACGTCGACCGCGAGGGCCTTCAGCGGGGACACGTACAGCACCCGGCAGCGCTTCTTCGGGTCGGCCGGGGGAGGCGTCGAGGCGAGCTGGTCCAGGGCGGCGAGGAACGCGGCCAGCGTCTTGCCCGAGCCGGTGGGGGCCACCACCAGCACGTCCGAGCCCGCCCCGATGGCCTGCCAGGCGCCCGCCTGGGCCGCGGTGGGCGCGGAGAACGCCCCCGTGAACCAGCCGCGGGTCGCGGGCGAGAAGCCGTCGAGGGCTCGGTGTGCGGAGCTGACCATGCCCTCCATCCTGCACCCGGGCACTGACAATCGCGCTGAGCTGGGCGAACGATCGGGCAGGCGGCTCGGCGGCCCGCCGTCGTCCCGCCGGCGTGGCGGAGAATGGACGCATGGCGGGATCAGCGGAGCGGGCACGGCACTGGCGGTACGAGCAGCTCCCGGGCGTCGACCTGCTGCGGGCCCGGTACATCCGGAAGACCTTCGTCCGGCACACCCACGAGAACTTCGTGATCGCGGCCATAGCCGACGGCGTCGAGGTCTTCCACCACCGCGGCTCCGACGTGTCGGCGGGCGCCGGGGCCCTCGCCCTGGTCAACCCGGACACACCCCACACCGGCCGGGCCGGCGTGCCCGAGGGCTGGCGGTACGGCGCGGTCTACCCGCCGCCCGAGGTGGTGGCCGAGATCGCGGCCGAGACCACCACCGTCCGCGGCACCCCCGGCTTCGTCAGCCCCGTCCTCGACGACCCCTACACCGTCCGCCTCGTCCACCAGGTGCTCCGCGCCGCCGACGAGGGCAACGCCCTGGCCGCCGACACCCTGCTACGGGTGGCCGTGACCCGGCTGCTGCGGCTCAACGGCGGACCGTTGCCGCAGCGGCGGACGCGGACGGCCGGAGAACGGATCGCCGCACGCGCGCGTGAGGTGCTGGAGGAGCGGATCGCCGAGCCACCGACCCTGGAACGCCTCGCCGCCGACCTGGGAACCAGCCCGTTCGCCCTGCTGCGGGCGTTCCGCGACACCTACGGCATGCCGCCCCACACCTGGCTGACCGACGTCCGGGTACGACGGGCACGGCTCCTGCTGGACGCGGGCACGGCACCCGCCGAGGCGGCCGTCGCCGTCGGCTTCACCGACCAGCCGCACCTCAACCGGCACTTCACCAGGATCGTCGGCGTGCCCCCGGGCGCCTACCAGCGCGAGCGCAAGAACGTACAAGACCAGGACTGACGTCCGCACGTACGGTGCGAGGCGTGGCACAACAGACAGCACCCCCGGACACGTCCGCCGAGGACATCCACAAGCCCGACTCCGCCGTCGTGCGGGACGCCCTGGGCGTCGGCGTCGCCGTCGGGCTCTCCGGGTTCGCCTTCGGGGTGACCTCGGCCGGCAGCGGACTGAGCCTCCTCCAGAGCTGTGCGCTCAGTCTGCTGGTGTTCACCGGCGCCTCTCAGTTCGCCCTGGTAGGCGCGCTCGCCGCCGGCGGCAACCCGTTCACCGCCGCCGCCGGGGCCTTCTTCCTGGGGGTGCGCAACGCGTTCTACGGACTGCGTCTGTCGCAGTTGCTGGCCCTCCCGCGCGCGGTTCGGCCGCTGGCCGCGCAGTGGGTGATCGACGAGACTACGGCGGTGACCCTGGCCCAGCCGACCCGGCGGGCCAGGCGGCTCGGCTTCACCGTCACCGGGCTCACGCTGTACCTGCTGTGGAACCTCACCACCCTGCTCGGCGCGCTGGGCGCGAAGGCCATCGGCGACACCGACGCCTGGGGTCTGGACGCGGCCGGCCCCGCCGTCTTCCTGGCCCTGCTCGCCCCGATGCTCAAGACCACCACCGAACGCGCGGTCGCGGGCCTCGCGGTGCTCCTCGGCCTCGGCCTGCTGCCCGTGCTGCCCGCCGGCGTACCGGTCCTGGTGGCGGCCCTGGCGGCTCCGCTCGCGCTGGTCGCCGAGGGGCGGCGGCGCCGTCGTGGAGCTGATGGGGCAGGCCGTTCGGACGAGCCGGACGGAACCGATGGCGCGGATGGACCGAGTGGATCGGCCGGATCGGAGGAGGGGCGTTGAACACCTGGATCGCGATCGGCGTGACCGCGCTCGGCTGCTACGTCGTCAAGCTGGCCGGCCTTCTCGTACCGGCGCAGGCGGTCGAGCGGCCGCTGGTCCGGCGGCTCGCCGCCCTGCTGCCCGTCGCCCTCCTCGCCGCGCTCACCGCCCAGCAGACGTTCGCCCACGGGCACGCGCTGGTGCTGGACGCCAGGGCCGCCGGGCTCGGGGCGGCCGCCGTGGCTCTGGTGCTGCGCGCACCGTTCCTGCTGGTCGTCGCGGCGGCCGTGGTGGTGACGGCGGGAGTACGGGCGATCGGCGGCTGACCTCGGCAGGACCGGGGCGGCCGCGCACCGGATCGGGCCCCGGTTCGGGCTCCGGCGGGCTCAGCCCACGAAGCGGCCGTGGGCCCTGAGGGTGCGCAGGGCCTCGATCGTCACCATGGGGCGTGCCTCGAAGGCCGGGACCGCTGCCCACCGGCGCCAGCGGATCGGCCAGCCGCCGTCCTCCTGCTGCTCGGCGGCGAGGAAGTCCAGCGAGCGGGCCATCTCCTCGTCCGTGAACCACCCGCGCGCGAGCGAGCGCGGGGTCCTGGCGAAGTCGTGCGGGAAGTGGTGCTCGCCGGGGGCGTAGCCGGACGCGACCGGGTAGGCGTCCAGGCGGTCCGGGTCCAGTGCCGCCAGCCGCTGCTCGCGCACCAGGCGGCCGAGCCGGTCGGCCGCCGCCTCCGCGCGCGGGCGGTCCGGGGCGGAGTCCAGGAAGGCCACGGCGGCCTCCACCTCGTAAGGGTGGGACTTGTCCAGGGACTCCACGGCCTGCCAGCAGAAGTCGGTGGCCCGGAAGAGCCAGGCGTGCCACACCTCGTTGCGGTGCAGCACGCCCACCACGGGCCCGGTGGCGAGCAGATCGCTGGGCGGGTCCTCCAGGACCGGGACGAACGGCGCCGCGGGATAGCCGCGCTGGCTGGGATGGATGGCCGGCAGGGCGCCGTCCGCCGTGGAGACGGAGGTCAGATAGCGGCACACGCGTTCCACCCGCTGCCCGCCGCACCGCCCGGTGGCGTCCAGGACGCGCAGCGCGTGCGCCGTGTGCAGAGGCTGGCTCACGGGGCCGCGCAGATCGGGTTCCAGCGCGTGGCCGTACCCGCCGTCCTCATTGCGGTAGGCGTTCAGCGCGGCCTCCACGGGATCGGCGGCGCCGTTCAGGAAGTGGTACGCGAAGAGCCGCTGCTCCAGCACGCGCGCGGTGAGCCAGACGAACTGTTCGGCGCGGAAGAGCGGGGAGCGCGCCGGGGGCGTAGGGGGGAGTGGGGAAGCTCCTGTTTCGGCCATGCGACAGACCGTAGGACGGAAAGCGGTCTCGGCAGGCGGTCACCGGCAGGGCCCACCCCCAGGGGCGGGATACTGGAGTCATGCGGTTGACGGTCTTCTGGCAGCGGATGGCGGAACACTTCGGTCCGGGGTACGCCGACACCTTCGCGCGCGATCACGTGATGACGGAGCTCGGCGGACGCACGGTGAACGAGGCGCTCGACGCGGGCTGGGAGGCCAAAGAGGTGTGGCGCGTGGTCTGCTCGGTGATGGACGTGCCCGGTGAGCGGCGCTGAACGGCCGCGAGGGTCCCGGTCCGGGGCGTGCTGTCGGTGGCGTAAGCGACACTAGGCCCGTGGCACCCACTGACGACAACGAGCCGGCGGACCGGCACGCAGCAGCCCCGACCGTGACGACGCCGCCGCCCGCCCGGCAGCCGGCCGACGACGCCGTCGCGCAGGCGGGCCGCCGCATGCCGCGCTGGCTGCCGCGCGCCATGGTGCTCGCGCTCGCGCTCATCGCCGCGTTCCAACTGGGCAGCTGGGCGTTCCACCAGCTCACCGGGCTGCTGATCAACATACTGATCGCGTTCTTCCTCGCCCTCGCCATCGAGCCCGCGGTGAGCTGGATGGCGTCCCGCGGCATGCGCCGGGGGCTCGCCACCTTCCTCGTCTTCCTCGGGCTGACGATCGTCACCGCCGGCTTCATCACGTTGCTCGGCTCGATGCTGGCCGGCCAGATCATCAAGATGGTCGAGGGCTTCCCGGACTACCTGGACTCGGTGATCCACTGGGTCAACCAGACCTTCCACACGGACCTCAGACGCGTCGACGTCCAGGAGGGCCTGCTCCACTCCGACTGGCTGCGCAAGTACGCGCAGAACAGCGCGGCCGGGGTGCTCGACGTGTCCGCCCAGGTACTCGGCGGCCTCTTCCAGCTGCTCACCGTCGCGCTGTTCTCGTTCTACTTCGCCGCCGACGGCCCCCGGCTGCGCCGCGCCCTCTGCTCCGTCCTGCCGCCCGCGCGCCAGGCGGAGGTGCTCCGTGCCTGGGAGATCGCCGTCGACAAGACGGGCGGCTACCTCTACTCGCGGGGCCTGATGGCGCTCATCTCCGGGATAGCGCACTACATCCTGCTCCAGGCCCTGGGCGTGCCCTACGCGCCCGTGCTCGGCGTCTGGGTGGGGCTCGTCTCACAGTTCATCCCGACCATCGGCACCTATCTCGCGGGTGCGCTGCCCATGCTGATCGCGTTCACCGTGAACCCCTGGTACGCGGTGTGGGTGCTGGTCTTCGTCGTGGTCTACCAGCAGTTCGAGAACTACATGCTGCAGCCGAAGCTGACCTCGAAGACCGTCGACATCCACCCGGCGGTCGCCTTCGGCTCGGTGATCGCGGGCACCGCGCTGCTGGGCGCGGTCGGCGCGCTGATCGCCATCCCGGCGACGGCCACGCTCCAGGCCTTCCTGGGGGCGTACGTGAAGCGCTACGCCGTCACGGACGACCCACGGGTGCAGGGACACCGTCCGCGGGGGACCGGCGGTACCGGGGCGGGCACGCGCATGCGGCGGCTGTGGGCGCGGCAGCCGCGCACGGAGGAGTCCGCCTAGGGCCTCCTCGTAGGGGCTCCTCCGTGGGGGTGCCCGTGCGGAGTACGGCCGGGGCGGGCCGGAAGCGCGGGACGAGCGGACGGGATGGTGCGCCTTCAGTACGTGAGGACCGCCCACACTCCCGTACCCGCGACGGCCGCCGCGTAGCAGCCCGTCGCGGCGGCCACGATCCGCCACCGCGTCCGCTCGCTCCAGGAGGTGCGGGACAGCGCCCAGGCCAGCAGCGGCAGGACCAGGACGGCGTGCAGGCTCACTCCGTGCAGCGGCTTGAGCGGAGCCGTCGAGTGGTAGGCGGCCTCCTGGTGGCCGGTCCGCGTCAGGACGACCCCGCGCGCGATCATCGCCGCGCCCGAGGCCAGTGCCAGCAGCAGGATCGCGAACCCCGAGCGCACCGCGAGCGGCATGCCGGCGGGCCCCGTCGGCCGGTGCCGGAAGGAGGCGACGGCGAAGACGGTGAGCAGCACCACCAGGACCCCGCCGCCCACCGCGAGCGTCATGGACACCGCCGTGTCGAAGGGGGTCTCCATGTTCAGGTGCGAGGGCACCCGGCGCCACGCCTGGAGCGTGATCCCCCCGACCTCCACCACACAGTCCACGGCGAGGACGAGGAGCAGGGCGGCGCGCGTCCGCGGTGGTGTCCGCAGGTACGACGTGACCCAGGTGAGCGCGATCAGCGTCAGCCCGAAGGAGAGCCCGAAGGTCACAGGCTTGCGCCAGGAGACGGGGCCGTACCAGGGGCCCCCGTCCACCGCGAACACCAGCAGATGGACGAGACCGGAGAGCACGAGGAGCGCTCCGGTGGCGTGGCACAGGCGCTCGACGAGGCGCGGATTCTTCATGGCCCAAGGTTCCGGGCACCACCCCCGCGCGGTCGTCGTCCCGTCGGAGGCACCCGGTCTACGACCCCGGGAGCAGCCGCGGGCGCGGCCCCGGACAGCGGTCGGGAACCGCGGCCGGGAGGGGCATCGGGCCGGGCGTTGGGTCGGGCGTGGCACGCTTGACACGAAAATCGAACATCCATTCTTATGGAGGCTCAGGCGCGACACCCGGCAGGGAGTTTCGACAGGGTTTGGCCCGAGATATCCCCCTGTTATCCACAGGCCGGGCCGACGTCGGGGCGCATTGTCAGTGGCAGGCGTTAGCGTCTTTGACGTGAAGCGATCGACTCAAGCAAACCGGGTGGAACCCATGGCAGGAACCGACCGCGAGAAGGCGCTCGACGCCGCGCTCGCACAGATTGAACGGCAATTCGGCAAGGGCGCGGTCATGCGCATGGGCGAGCGGTCGAGGGAGCCCATCGAGGTCATCCCGACCGGGTCGACCGCGCTCGACGTCGCCCTCGGTGTCGGTGGTCTGCCGCGTGGCCGTGTCGTGGAGATCTACGGCCCGGAGTCCTCCGGTAAGACGACCCTGACCCTGCACGCCGTGGCCAACGCCCAGAAGGCCGGCGGCCAGGTCGCCTTCGTGGACGCCGAGCACGCCCTCGACCCCGAGTACGCGCGCAAGCTGGGCGTCGACATCGACAACCTGATCCTCTCCCAGCCGGACAACGGCGAGCAGGCGCTCGAGATCGTGGACATGCTGGTCCGCTCCGGCGCCCTCGACCTGATCGTCATCGACTCCGTCGCCGCGCTCGTCCCGCGTGCGGAGATCGAGGGCGAGATGGGTGACAGCCACGTCGGCCTCCAGGCGCGGCTGATGAGCCAGGCCCTGCGGAAGATCACCAGCGCGCTCAACCAGTCCAAGACCACCGCGATCTTCATCAACCAGCTCCGCGAGAAGATCGGCGTGATGTTCGGCTCGCCGGAGACCACGACCGGTGGCCGCGCGCTGAAGTTCTACGCCTCGGTGCGCATCGACATCCGCCGCATCGAGACCCTGAAGGACGGCACGGAGGCGGTGGGCAACCGCACCCGCTGCAAGGTCGTCAAGAACAAGGTCGCCCCGCCCTTCAAGCAGGCCGAGTTCGACATCCTCTACGGCCAGGGCATCAGCCGCGAGGGCGGCCTGATCGACATGGGCGTGGAGCACGGCTTCGTCCGCAAGGCCGGCGCCTGGTACACGTACGAGGGCGACCAGCTCGGCCAGGGCAAGGAGAACGCGCGCAACTTCCTCAAGGACAACCCGGACCTGGCCAACGAGATCGAGAAGAAGATCAAGGAGAAGCTGGGCGTCGGTGTCCGGCCGGAGGAGCCCGCCGCCGAGCCTGGCGCGGACGCGGCGGTGACCACCACGGCCGACGACGCCAAGACGGCACCCGCCCCGGCGGCCGCCAAGGCCACCAAGCCCAAGGCCGCAGCCGCCAAGAGCTGACCCGTGACGCGACGAACCGACTGGGCCGAGTACGAGTACGCCTCACCCGGTGCCCCCCGGGGGAGGGGCGCCGGGAGCGACACGGGCTCCGCCGCGGCCGGTGACGACGGATACGGGGGCGAAGGGCACGACCCGCACGACGGACACGGTGACGGCGGCACGGAGCCGGGCGGCGAGCCCTACGGGGGAGACTCGCCGCGCCGCGGCCCCCGGGGGGCCGCCGGACCACGCGGCGGCCGGGGACGCGGACGCCGCAGGGGCGGCTTCGGGGAGCCGTCCGGAGAGGACGAAGGCACCCCTTCCTCGTCGAGGGCCGAGCGGGGGGAGTCTTCAGGGGACCCGGCTGAGCGGGCGCGGGCGATCTGTCTGCGCCTGCTCACCGGGACCCCGCGCACGCGCAAGCAGCTCGCGGACGCCCTGCGCAAGCGGGACATCCCCGAGGATGTGGCCGACGAGGTGCTGTCCCGCTTCGAGGAGGTCGGGCTCATCGACGACGGCGCGTTCGCGGACGCCTGGGTGGAATCCCGGCACCACGGCAGGGGGCTTGCCCGGCGCGCGCTCGCCCGGGAACTGCGTACCAAAGGGGTCGACTCCGCGCTGATCGACGAGGCCGTCGGGCAGCTCGACTCCGAGCAGGAGGAGGCCACGGCCCGCGAACTGGTCGCGCGCAAGCTGCGGTCCACCCGTGGCCTCGACCGCGACAAGCGGCTCCGGCGGCTCGCCGGGATGCTCGCCCGCAAGGGCTACTCCGAGGGCCTGGCCCTCCGCATCGTCCGGCAGGCCCTGGAGGAAGAGGGCGAGGACACGGAGTTCCTCCAGGACGAGGGCTACTGACGGCCGGACGCCCGGCCGAGGGCGAGGCGTCGGGCTGAGCGCGAGGCGTCCGGCCGACGCCCCTGCGGCGCGGCCCGGGACCCACCACCGGCCGGTATCCGCATGGCCGACACGTACGGGGGTGGGGCTAGCCCCCGCTCAAGACGCCAGGCCACCGCAGTGATTTTGGACCCGGGCACGAGCGAGTCTGTAAGCACGCCCCGGAACACGGCCACGCCGTGACCGGCAGGCGCACGGACTCCGCGACGCACAACAGAAGAGGCCCGCCCCCATGATGCTGCGATACGCCCTTCAGACCGTCCGCGCCCGCATGGCCGGCTTCCTCGGCGCCTTCCTCGCCCTGATGTGCGCGGCAGCCCTGATCACCGCCTGCGGCACCCTCCTCGAGACCGGGCTGCGCGGCGCGATCCGCACCGAGCGCTACGCCGCCGCTCCCGTCGTGGTCTCCGCCGACCAGTACGTCCACCACACCAAGGTCAAGCACAAGAAGGGCAAGACCAAGGTCAAGCACAAGGCGAAACCCATCGCCGAACGCGCATGGCTCTCCGCGGACCTCGGTACGACACTCGCCCACACCCCCGGCGTCGCCCGCGTCGTCCCCGAACTCACCTTCCTCGCTCAGCCGCTGACCCCGTCCGGCACCGGCGACCGCACTGCCTACGGACACGCCTGGGACTCCGCCGCGCTGACGCCCTACCGGCTGACCGCCGGCCGCGCCCCCCAGGCGGCCGGGGACCTCGTCATCGACGACGCCCTCGCCGCACGCGCCCACCTCCGGCCCGGCGACCGCCTCACCGTGCAGTCGACACAGTCCCCGCGCAGCTACCGCGTCACCGGTGTCGCCACACCGGCCACGCCCGTACGCCACCAGACCTCCCTGTTCTTCTCCACCGCCGAGGCCCGACGGCTCGCCGCCCACCCGGGACAGGTCACCGCCTTCGGCGTCCTCCCGGCCGAGGGCACCGACCCGGCCACCGTGCGGCAGGCCGTGACCCGGGCGCTGCACGGCACCACCGCCCAGGTCAGCACCGGAGACGCCCGCGGACCGGTGGAGTTCCTCGACGCGGCAGCCGCCCGCACCCGGCTGGTCAGCATGGGCGGCGCGATGGGCGGCACCTCACTGCTGGTCGCGGTGCTCGTGGTGGTGGGCACCTTCGCGCTCACCGTCCAGCAGCGCCACCGCGAACTCGCCCTGCTCCGCGCCATCGCCGCCACACCTGGACAGATCCGCAAACTGCTCGGCCGGGAGGCGCTGATCGTCGGCGCCGCGGCGGGCACCACCGGCGCGCTGCTCGGGCTGCCGCTGGGCGGCTGGCTGCACTCCCGGTTCGTCGCCCTCGGCGCCGTACCCGTCACGCTCCAGCCCAGTGTCAGTGCCTTCCCGCCGCTGGCCGCTCTCGCCGCCACCCTGCTGGGCGCCTGGGCGGCGGCCCGGATCGCCTCCCGCAGGATCGCCGGTATCAGGCCGGCCGAAGCCCTGGCGGAGGCCAGGACCGAACGCACCCGCCCGGCCTGGGGCCGGATCGCCGCCGGACTGCTGCTCCTCGCCGGCGGGATCGTCCTCGTCGCCGTCCTCACCTCCCTGCGCACCGAGCCCGCCTCGACTCCCGTGACCTTCCTCGCCGTTGTCGTCCTGTGCACCGCGGTCGCCCTGCTCGGCCCGCTGCTCGTCAAGGCCGCCGCGCTGCTGCTCGCCGGCCCGCTGCGGCTCACCGGCCAGGGCGGCCGCCTCGCCACCGCCAACCTGCGCGGCAACGCCACCCGGATGGCCTCCGTCGTCACCCCCCTCACCCTGCTCATCGGCATGACCTGCACCGTGCTGTTCGTCCAGTCGACCCTCGGCGGCGCCGCCCGCGCCCAGGCACGCGAGGGCGTCACCGCGAACTGGGTGGTCGCCGCCCAGGGACCCGGCGTCCCCGGCGAGGCCGCGCAGCGGCTGCGCGCCCAGCACGACACCGTCACCGAAGTCGTCCGCACCACCATCCGGGTCGGCCTCGACAAGTACTCCGCCCAGGGCGTCACTCCGGCCGGTCTGGCCCGCACCTGGGACCCGGAGGTCACCGCCGGCTCCCTCGGCGATCTCGCCCCCGGCACCGTCGCCGTCAGTGAACTGGCCGCCGACCAGCACCACCTGAGGCCCGGAAGCACCCTGAAACTCACGCTCGGCGACGGCACGCCCGCCACGCTCACCGTCGCCGCCGTCTACGCCCGGGGTCTCGGCTTCGGCGATCTCACCTTCGCCCACGACCTCGTGGCCCGCCACGTCGACAACCCGCTCGCCTCCTCCGTCCTCGTCAGCACGCCCCGTACACAGAAAGAACTCGCGATTACCCTCCGTGAGTTCCCGGGACTCCGGATTCTTTCCCCGGCTGCCGCGGACTCCCTCCAGGCCGACCGGCAGCAGGCGAACGCCGAGGTCAACTATCTGGCCATGGGGCTTGTCCTGGCGTTCACCGCCATCGCGGTCGTCAACACCCTCGCGATGTCGGTCGCGGAACGTGTCCGGGAGTTCGCCCTCCTCCGCCTCGCCGGCGCAACTCGCCGCCAGGTGCTGCGGGTCCTGCGCACCGAGGTGCTGACCGTGTCGCTCCTCGCCACGGCACTCGGCAGCGGCATCGCCCTCGCCGTGCTCTCCGCGTTCAGTGTGGGCATGACCGGCCGGGCCGCTCCCACCGTCACGCCGCTGCTCTACGTCACGGTGGTCGCGGTCGCCGCCCTCCTCGCCCTCGTCTCCAGCGCCGTACCCGGACGCGCGGCACTGCGGGTACCGGCGGTGACGGTGGCCACGGCGAAGGAGTAGGACCACCGGAAGGAGCCGGTGGCCCGACCTGCTGAGCCCCCGTCAGGCCTCGGGCGGCTCCACCGGCAGCCCCGCCGCGCGCCACGCCTGGAAACCACCCACCAGGTCGGTCGCGCGGCGCAGGCCCAGCTGGTGGAGGGAGGTGGCGGCCAGGCTGGAGGCGTAGCCCTCGTTGCAGATCACGACGACGCGCAGGTCGTGGCCGGTGGCCTCGGGGACCCGGTGGCTGCCCTGGGGGTCGAGGCGCCACTCCAGTTCGTTGCGCTCGATGACGAGGGCGCCGGGGATCAGCCCGTCCCGCTCGCGCAGGGCCGCGTACCGGATGTCGACCAGCAGGGCCTCACCCGTGCGCGCCGCCTCGTGAGCCTGCTCCGCCTCGATGCGCCGATAGCCCGCGCGGACCCGCTCCAGCAGATCGTCGATGCCGACCGGCCGTTCGTCCGCGGCGCTCACTGCCAGTCCTCCGGGCGCTCGACCTGCTCGAGGCGCAGCACCGGGCCCGTGCGGCTGTAGCGGCGGATCCGCGGCAGCGGCGGGTAGTAGGCGTGGACCGAGATCGCGTGCCGCTCGGTGGACTCGTTGAGCACCTCGTGCACGTGGTGACGGCCGAAGGCGCGGCCCTCACCGGCGGGCAGCCGGCGCTTGCGGTCCACGTCCTCGGCGAGTTCCAGGGTCTTCCAGCCGTCGGTGGGCAGCCGGGCCGCCAGCGAGTACTCCGTGAGCTCGCCCGACGCGGTGAGGAACGCGCCGACCGAGTCGGCGTGGTCGTGCCAGCCGGTGCCGGAGCCCGGCGGCCAGCCGATCAGCCAGGCCTCGCTGCCGCCGGGGCCGTCCAGCCGCACCCAGGTGCGGCCCTCAGGGTCGAGCGGGAGCGAGGCGACCAGCTCGGCGTCGGCGGCCGTGCGCCGCACGAAGTCGAGGAGGTCCGCCTGGGTCGGCGCGGAGCCGGCGGCACGGGCCGCGGCGGGGGAGGAGAGAGCGGGGGAGACAGACACGTGCACCGTCCTGAACGGGTTCGCCGAACGGGCGCGCGAGGGCGCCCGGAAGAAAGGGGGAAGCGAATTCAGCGGGACGGGCGACACACGCAGCCCGCGTAGCGGACGAGGTCCATATGGACCCTCCGCCACAGGCGCACACAGGTGTCGGTCACGATCCGGAGTACAGCACGCCACCGCAGGACGGTCAACTCACCGTCACCATCTGGACCGAGGGTGACGGGCCTCACGGTCAGCGCACGCCGGAACCGGCCTCCGCCTCCTCCTTCACGGCGCCGCCCACGGTCGCCTCGGCGGCCGCGTAGAGATCGGCCGGACGCACCCCGCTCAGCGCGGTGACCAGGTGGCCGTCGGGGCGCACGAGCAGCACGCTGTGCGCCGGCGCGCCCGGGTACTCCTCGGCGACCAGCAGCTCCGCCGGGTGCGGCAGCGCCGTCACCGCCGCCGCGAGCCGGGGCATCACCCCCGCGGACATCCAGTGCTTGCGGTCCCACACGCCCGTGCCCGGCGCGATCAGCACGACCAGGAGGGCCCCGCGCCCCAGCCGGTCGCGCAGCTGTACGAAGGAACCGTCCTCCGCCGTGACCCGCACGTCGGTGACGGCCGCACCGGGCGGGGTGTCGACGGCGATCTTGCCCTCCAGATGGCGTGGGGTGAGCGGCGAATCGGCGTACGCCCCCGGCGCACCCAGCACGCCGCGCCCCAAGTGGCCGTCCACGAGCAGCAGCTCGTGCCCGCGGGCCGTGCCGGGCACGATGCTGCGCAGCCCGCCCGAGCCGCGGAGTACCGGCAGCGCCTGGTCGGCGGCGCGCAGCCGGGCGGAGACCACCGCGCGCCGCTCGGCCTGGTAGCTGTCGAGCAGCGCCTCATGGTGCCCGTGGTGCCAGGCCGGAGCCAGTTTCCAGGCCAGGTTGTCGGCGTCCCGCAGGCCCTCGTCGAGACCCTGGGTGCCGAGCGCGCCGAGCAGGTGTGCCGCGTCGCCCGCGAGGAAGACCCGGCCGGCACGCCAGCGCCGGGCCAGCCGGTGGTGCACGGTGTGGACGCCGGTGTCGAGGAGGTCGTAGGCCGGCGCGGACTCGCCCGTCCAGCCCGTGAGCGTCTCGCGGATGCCGGCCACCAGGATCTCGGGCGTGACGAGGTCCTTGCCCGGCGGCAGCAGCCAGTCCAGACGCCACACGCCGTCCGGGAGGGGGCGGGCCGTCACCTCTCCGGCCGAGGGTCCGGACGACCGCCACGGCGGCGTCCGGTGGAGCAACGCGCGACCCTCCCAGGGAAGTTCCGTACGCAGCGTGGCCACAGCGTGCCGCTCCACCGCCGTACGGCCGGGGAAGCGGATGTCCTGGAGCTTGCGCACGGTCGAACGGGGGCCGTCGCAGCCGACCAGATAACTGCCACGCCACCAGGTGCCACCGGGGCCCCGGGTGTGCGCGGTGACGGCGGAACGCTCCTGCTCGATCGCGTCGAGCCGGCTGTCCACGGCGATCCGCACCAGCGGCTCGTCCGCGGCGGCCGCGCGCAGGGCGCCCGTGAGGACGTGCTGGGCGATGTGCAGGGGGGCGGGCTCGTCCTCCTCGAAGGTGATCTCGCTCGTCACCTGCTTGCGCCGCAGTGACCGCCATCCGGTCCATCGCGCGCCGTGGTCACCGAGCGCGACTCCGGTCAGCCGCGACATCAGGCCGGCCGTGTCCTCGCGCAGCACGGCGGTGCGGGCCGGGCGAGGCTCGTCCTTGCCCGGCCCCTCGTCCAGGACGACGGACGGCACCTCCTGACGGGCCAGCGCCAGGGCGAGCGTGAGCCCGACGGGCCCCGCTCCGACGACGATCACCGGGTCCACGACGCGGCGCCTCCTGCCCGCAGCGGTGTCCTGACGGTCGCAGGGGGACAGGAAGGTGAAGCGGGGTGCACGATCACAGAACGTATGCAACCCATTGGCGGAGTTTGCGTCAAGCGACCGGAGGCAGTGGCGATCATGCCACTGCCTCCGGGTGAAGCATTCGGGTTTGATCCGGCGTCAGGCCGCGATGCCCGTCCCCGCCGCGCCGGCGATGTCCGCCGTGTCGTCGACGCCGAGCACCGCTCCGGTCGACTTCTTGCGCTGCCGCAGCCGTCGCTCCAGCCAGCTCGCGAACGAGGTCAGCGAGAAGTTGATGGCCACGTAGATGATCGCGATGATCGTGAAGGAGGCGATGGTGTTGGCGCCGTAGTAGCCGCTCATGGTGTTGGCGGAGGCGAGGAGTTCGGGGAAGGTCAGGACCGCGCCGCCGAGCGCCGTGTCCTTCACGATGACGACCAGCTGGCTGACGATCGCCGGGAGCATGGCGGTGACCGACTGCGGCAGCAGGACGAGCCGCATGACCTGGTTCTTGCGCAGGCCGATCGCCATGGCCGCCTCGGACTGGCCCTTCGGCAGCGCGAGGATGCCCGCGCGGACGATCTCCGCGAGCACGGACGCGTTGTACAGCACCAGACCGGTGACGACCGCGTACAGGGGACGATCGTCCGAACTGACGTCGGTGTACGCGGCGAACAGGGCGAGCCCGAAGATCATCAGGACCAGCACCGGGATCGCCCGGAAGAACTCCACGACCGTCGCGACCGGGACCCGAATCCACGCGTGGTCCGAGAGCCGGGCGATGCCGAGCACGGCGCCCAGCGGGAGCGCGATGACCATCGCCAGGGCCGCGGCCTTCAGGGTGTTCTGCAGACCCGGCCAGATGTACGTCGAGTACGCCTCGGTGCCGCTGAAGAACGGCTTCCAGAGGATCCACTCCAGCTGGTTCTTGTCGTCGAGACCCTTGTACAGCCACCACAGGACGGCCGCGAGGACGACGAGGAAGCCCGCCGTGTACAGGATGTTGCGCCGCTTGGCCCGCGGGCCCTGGGCGTCGTACAGGACCGAACTCATCGCTTCACCGCCACCTTCTTGCCCACCCAGCCGAGGATCAGACCGGTCGGCAGCGTCAGGCAGCAGAACCCGAAGGCGATGAGCGCGGAGATCAGCAGCAGCTGTGCCTCGTTCTCCACCATCTCCTTCATCAGGAGTGCCGCTTCCGCCACGCCGATCGCGGCCGCCACGGTCGTGTTCTTCGTCAACGCGATCAGCACGTTGGTCAGCGGGCCGACGGCCGCGCGGAACGCCTGCGGCAGTACGACCAGACCCAGGACCTGCGTGAAGCTCAGGCCGATGGCGCGGGCCGCCTCGGCCTGCCCGACCGGCACCGTGTTGACGCCGGAGCGGATCGCCTCGCAGACGAAGGCCGACGTGTAGACGACCAGACCGAGCACGGCGAGCCGGAAGTTGGACGTGTCGACCTGGTCCGAGCCCAGGGTGATGCGCAGGGTGTCCTTCAGGCCGAGCGAGGCGAACAGGATGATCACCGTGAGCGGGATGTTCCGCACGATGTTCACGTAGGCGGTGCCGAAACCGCGCATCAGCGGCACCGGGCCCACCCGCATGGCGGCCAGCAGAGTGCCCCAGACCAGGGAGCCCGCGGCCGACAGCAGCGTCAGCTGCACTGTCGTCCAGAAGGCTCCCAGCACGTCGTACTTGTCAAGAAAGTCGAACACGATCTCCCGTGCTTCCGCGTGTAGGGACGCCCGGGTGCGCCGCCCTCACGGACGGCGCACCCGCCGGGCCTCAGCTCTTGATGTCGCCGATCTTCGGGGCGGGCTCGTTCTTGTAGCCGGCCGGGCCGAAGTTCTTGTCCACAGCCTTCTGCCACGAACCGTCGGAGACCATCGACTCGAGGGCCTTGTTGATCTTGGCCTTGAGGTCGCTGCCCTTCTTGACGCCGATGCCGTAGTTCTCGTTGGTCATCTTGAAGCCGCCGAGCTTGAACTTGCCCTTGAACTGGGCCTGGGCGGCGTAACCGGCGAGGATCGAGTCGTCCGTGGTCAGCGCGTCGATCGCCTCGCTCTGCAGACCGGTCAGACACGCCGAGTACGTCGGGTACTGCTGGAGCTGCGCCTTGGGGGCCAGCTTGTCCTTGACGTTCTGCGCCGACGTCGAGCCGGTCACCGAGCACAGCTTCTTCTTGTTCAGGTCCGCCGGCGACTTGATGCCCTTGTCGTTCGCGCGGATGAGCACGTCCTGGTGGGCCAGCAGGTACGGGCCGGCGAAGTCGACCTTCTGCTGACGCTCCGGGGTGATCGAGTAGGACGCGGCGATGAAGTCGACGTCACCGCGCTGCAGCATGGTCTCGCGGTCGGCGCTCTTCGACTCCTTCCACTCGATCTGGTCGGCGCTGTAACCGAGCTTCTTGGCGACGTAGGTGGCCACGTCGACGTCGAAGCCGGAGTAGCCCTGCGGGGTCTTCTGGCCGATGCCGGGCTGGTCGAACTTGATGCCGATGGCGATCTTCTTGCCGCCGCCGGAGGAGCCGCCGTCGTCCTTCTTGTCGCCGCCGCACGCGGTCGCGGACACGGCAAGGGCGAGCACGACGGCCGAGGCGGCGGTGACCTTGCGGAGCTTCATGGTGAACATCCTTTACGTGGTGAAGGAACGAGGGCCGTGAGGGACGGGTGGCCCCGGGGCCGCCGGGGCGCCGGGCTCGGTGCCGTCAGTGGTGCAGGATCTTCGACAGGAAGTCCTTGGCCCGGTCGCTGCGCGGATTGCTGAAGAACTGGTCGGGCGCGGACTGCTCGACGATGCGGCCGTCGGCCATGAAGACGACCCGGTTCGCGGCCGAACGCGCGAAGCCCATCTCGTGGGTGACGACGATCATGGTCATGCCCTCGCGGGCGAGCTGCTGCATGACCTCCAGGACCTCGTTGATCATCTCGGGGTCCAGGGCCGAGGTCGGCTCGTCGAAGAGCATGACCTTCGGGCCCATCGCCAGCGCACGGGCGATGGCCACACGCTGCTGCTGGCCACCGGACAGCTGCGCCGGGTACTTGTCGGCCTGGGTGCCCACGCCGACCCGGTCGAGCAGGGCCCGCGCCTTCTCCTCGGCCTGCTTCTTGTCCGTCCTGCGGACCTTGATCTGGCCCAGCATCACGTTCTCGAGCACGGTCTTGTGCGCGAAGAGGTTGAAGGACTGGAAGACCATTCCGACGTCGGCGCGCAGCCTGGCCAGCTCCTTGCCCTCATGGGGCAGCGCCTTGCCGTCGATCGTGATGGCGCCCGAGTCGATGGTCTCCAGGCGGTTGATGGTGCGGCACAGGGTCGACTTGCCGGACCCGGAGGGCCCGATGACCACGACGACCTCACCGCGGGAGATCGTCAGGTCGATGTCCTGGAGCACGTGCAACGCGCCGAAGTGCTTGTTGACGCTCTTCAGGACGACCAGTTCGCCGGACGCGGCCACGTCCTCCTTGGCCACCGATACTTCGGTCATCGCTTACTGGCTCCGTCCTCCTCGGTTTCGGTGGACAGTAGTAAGGGCCGGTGACCAGCGTCATCACATCTGAGGGGAATCTGAGCATCACGATCCGATAGCAATCGGACACGTGTCGTAGCAGCAGGCGCCCGCGCGCGTATCGGCCGGATAACGGAACCCGCAGGCAACCGGAACCCTCTTGACGCCGTCCTTATCCATCGGCGTGACTGCCATGGTGCACGCGCGCGTGCCCCGGTGTACATGCCGGACGAGAACCACGACCGAACGACCGCTGAACCGGAGGGGGCCGGGATGAGACTGCTGCTCGTCGAGGACGACAACCACGTCGCGGCCGCCCTGTCCGCGGTCCTGGCGCGGCACGGATTCGACGTCACCCACGCGCGGAGCGGCGAGGAAGCCCTCCAGGCGCTCGTCCCGGAAGGCGCCGGCTTCGGGGTGGTCCTGCTCGACCTCGGCCTGCCCGACCAGGACGGCTACGAGGTCTGCGGCAAGATCCGCAAGCGCACCAGCATCCCCGTCATCATGGTCACCGCCCGCTCCGACGTCCGCTCCCGGATCCACGGGCTGAACCTGGGCGCCGACGACTACGTGGTCAAGCCGTACGACACCGGGGAACTGCTCGCCCGCATTCACGCCGTCAGCCGGCGCACCGTCCACGAGGACGCCGCGGCGGGCGCCGAGACCGCGCTGCGGCTCGGGGCCGTGCACATCGAACTGCCGACCCGCCAGGTCAGCGTGGACGGTTCGGTCGTCCAGCTGACCCGCAAGGAGTTCGATCTCCTCGCGCTGCTCGCCCAGCGCCCCGGGGTCGTCTTCCGGCGGGAGCAGATCATCAGTGAGGTGTGGCGGACCAGCTGGCAGGGCACCGGCCGCACCCTGGAGGTGCACGTCGCCTCTCTGCGCTCCAAACTGCGCATGCCCGCGCTGATCGAGACCGTACGCGGCGTCGGCTACCGGCTCGTCGCCCCGGCCGCGTAGCGGGGCCGGGTGCGCACACGGCTCCTGCCGCTGCTCATCGTCCTGATGGCGGCCGTGCTCCTCGCCCTCGGCGTCCCGCTGGCCGTCAGTGTCGCCGCCGGCGAGCAGCAGCGGGTCGTCGTCGACCGGATCGACGACACCGCACGCTTCGCCGCGCTCGCCCAGTACGTCACCGACGCGCCCAGCGGCTCCCGGCGCACCGCCCCGGACGAGCGCCAGGAGACCCTCCGCCGCGAACTGGACAGCTACTACGGCGTCTACGGCATTCGCGCGGGCGTCTTCTACCGCAACGGCTCCGCCATGGCCAACGCCCCCGGCGACTGGCTGGTCCCGCAGACGGGGGAGGTCCGGGAGGCGTTCGGCGAGGCACTGCTGAGCCGCCGCAGCCACGACCCCCGGCAGGTGTGGCCCTGGCAGCGCAGCCGGCTGATCGTCGCCTCGCCGGTGATCCGGGACGGCGACGTCGTCGCGGTCGTGGTCACCGACTCGCCCACCGGGCAGATGCGGTCACGGATCCTGCGCGGCTGGCTGCTCATCGGGGCGGGGGAGATCGCCGCGATGCTGCTCGCCGTCGGCGCCGCGCTGCGGCTGACCGGCTGGGTGCTCAGACCGGTGCGGATCCTGGACGCGACCACTCACGACATCGCCACCGGTCGCCTGAAGTCCCGCGTCGCGGTCGGCGGCGGACCGCCGGAACTCAGACGGCTGGCCCGGTCGTTCAACGAGATGGCGGACAACGTAGAGGACGTGCTGGAGCAGCAGCGGGCCTTCGTCGCGGACGCCTCGCACCAGCTGCGCAACCCGCTCTCGGCGCTGCTGCTGCGCATCGAACTGCTCGCCCTCGAACTCCCCGAGGGCAATGAGGAGATCGCCTCGGTCCGCACCGAGGGCAAACGGCTCGCGCAGGTCCTGGACGACCTGCTCGACCTGGCGCTGGCCGAGCACACGGAGGCCGACCTCGCCGTGACCGACATCGGTGCCCTCACCGAGGAGCGGGTGGCCGCCTGGTCACCGGCCGCCGCCGCCAAGGACGTCCGGCTCGCCGGCGACTGCCCGCCCACCACCGGCTGGGCCGACCCGATCACCCTGTCCAGCGCGCTGGACGCGGTGATCGACAACGCCGTGAAGTTCACCCCCGAGGGCGGCACGGTGGACGTCGCCGTGTCCTCCGACGGCGCGGCCACGACGGTCGTGGTCACCGACACCGGGCCGGGCCTCACCGACGACGAACTCGCGCGCGTGGGCGACCGTTTCTGGCGCAGCGGCCGCCATCAGAACGTCAAGGGCTCGGGTCTCGGCCTGTCCATCACCCGGACCCTGCTCGCGGCCGGCGGCGGCTCGATCACCTACGCGCACCACGAACCGAGCGGACTGCGGGTCACGGTCTCCGTGCCACGGCACCCGGAGACCCACTAGGCGCGACCACGACCGTCAGGGCTTGACCGACTGGTAGTAGCGCCGCGCGCCCTCCTGCAGGGGCAGCGGATCGGTGTAGATCGCGGTGCGCAGGTCGACGAGCTGGGCGGAATGGACATGGGCGCCGATGCCGTCCCGGCTCTTGATCACCGTGCGGGTCAGCCACTCGGTCAGCCGGGGATCCATGTCCTTGCGGGTGATCAGCACATTGGACACCGCGATCGTCGGCACCGCCGACCCCCGCTGCACGGAGTGGTACGCCGACTCGGGGATGCTGGTGGCCCGGTAGTAGCGGGCCACCTCACCGCCGGCGTGCAGCCTGGTGACGAGGTCGCCGTCGATCGGCAAGAACTTGAAGGCGGACTTCTCGGCCAGCCCCATCAGCCCTTTGGTGGGCAGCCCGCCCGACCAGAAGAAGGCGTCGATCTTCCCCTGCCGCAGCCGTTCGGGGCCGGTGTCTATGCCGTCCGACACCGGTGTGACGTCCCTGCGCGGGTCGATCCCCGCGGCCCGCAGGACCCGGTTCGCGATGAGCCGCACCCCGGAGTCGGGCAGCCCGATCGCCACCCGCTTGTGCCGCAGGTCCGCGACGCTGTCGACCGTCGAGTCGCGCGGCACGATGAGCTGCACATAGTCGTCGTAGAGCCGTGCCACCCCGCGCAACCGGGCGGCCGCAGCCGGATGCTGCAGCGTGTACGTCTCCACCGCGTCGGCCGCCGCGATGGTGAAGTCGGCCGTGCCGTTCGCCACTCGCTGGACGTTCTCCTGCGAGCCGGCGCTGTTCAGCAGCTTCACCTTCAGCCCCGGCATGTCCCTGCGCAGCTCGGTACGCAACCGCTCGCCGTACTCCTGGTAGACCCCGGGCGGTGTGCCCGTGCTGAAGACGATCGTCCCGCTCGGCGGCTTCTCGCCCAGCGGCAGCAGCCACCACAGCAGCAGCCCGAGGGCGACGACGCCGGCGGCCGCGCTCTGCAGCGCCCGGCGCCTGCTGACACGGGGGAACACCATGGACATGCGGGCGATCCTGCCAGGCCGTGCGCGCCACTGGCCAGGGCGGGGGCCGTGCCGTCGGGTCCCGGCGGGCCGCGGGCGCTGTCGGTGGCGGCCGTTAGGGTCGCCGCATGAGCACTTCGCCCGCCCGCCTCGTCCGTGACTTCCACACCGCTTTCGGCCTGGACGCCCGCACCACGCCGACGGAGGTGACGCCGGCCCTGGCCGCGCACCGCGGTGAACTGCTCGCCGAGGAGGCGGCCGAGGTCGCGGAGGTGTCGGTCGAGGGGCCACTGGACCGGCTCGCGCACGAACTGGCGGACGTGGTGTACGTGGCGTACGGCACCGCCCTGGTCCACGGGATCGACCTGGACGAGGTGATCGCCGAGATCCACCGCGCCAACATGAGCAAGCTGGGGCCCGGCGGCGAGGTCGCCCGCCGCGCCGACGGCAAGGTCCTCAAGGGCGAGCACTACCGGGCACCGGACGTGGCGGCGGTCCTGCGCCGCCAGGGCTGGACCCCTGGCGGCGCCTGAGCGCACCCCACAGCCCTCGACGAGGCCTACGAGTGCAGGGAACCGCCCGCCAGCTTCCACTCGCGGTGAAGGGCACCCAGCGGGACGTTCCGCTGCACCACCGGCGTGCCGAAGACGGAGAGCTGCAGGCGCAGGGTGCCGGACAGGTCGACGCCGCCGTACACCGCCCAGGTGCCCTCGGCCTCGGCGCCGGGACCGTCGGAGGAGGCCGTGACCGTACCGGACGCGTCACCGCGCACGTACGGGGCCAGATCTGCGGTGACACCGACGGCGCCGTAGAGGCCGACGGACGCCTCGGCGCCGAGGGCCGTCTTGACGGTGCCCGCGGCGGCCAAGGAGGCCCGCACGGGGGTGCTCTTCATGTCGGCGGAGCTGACCGGCGTCCACCCCTTGGCCGGGCCGAAACTGCCGCCCGCCCTGAAGTCGCCCTTGAGGCTCTGCTCGACGTCCACGGTGACGTGTCCGTCGCCGCTGATCTGGACGTAGCAGGTCAGGTCGAGGTTGACGACGACGGGCACCGGGCCGACCTGGAGGACGGGATCGGCGTGCAGCTTGGCGAACGGGATCCGCAGCGGTGTGCCGGTGGCCGCGGCGGCCCGCCCCTTCACGGCCCACCCGGAGGTCCAGTCGCCCGACACCCCGAGATAGGCGGAGCCGGGCGCCGCGTCGGTCCCGGTGCCGCCGTAGCTGAAGTCGACCTGGGGGGCCACCTGGACGAACCCGGACACCGAGGCGCCGGCCGAGGCGGGAGCGCCCTGCGCCGTCGGGACCTCGGCGCCGACGTCGAGCCGGAGGCTGCCCAGCGGCACGGTCCCGCCCTTGGGGCCGACGTGCACGTCTCCCGCCTTGGACCAGGAGACCTTCACGTCGGGCAGCAGCTTGTCGACGGTGAAGGCCGACGGGTCGACCGGCACCGTGCCCTTCGCCGTGTCGTCGCCCAGCAGCGCGTTGAGCGCCGCCGGTTCGGTCTGCACCCGGGTCCCCCGGTCGGTCTCGCCGAGCACCTTGGTCACCCGGGCCAGCAGGCCGTGCGGGGCGCCGGGCGCCGGGGCGCTGGCGATGACGTCACCGACGGCGGCTTCGTGCGGGGCCGCCGAAGCGGTCGGAGCGGCGGTGGGGGAGGGGGCCGCCGGGGTCCGGGAGGGGCCGCGGCCCGCAGGTGTGCGGGAGATGACGGCGCGTCGGGTCCGGCTGTCGTAGGAGCTGACGGCCAGCGTGCTGGTGCGGGGCCGCCGGCCGGAACCGGACGGGGTGGCCGTGGCGGTCGCGGCTGCGGCTGGTGCGGCGGCGACGGTGAGCCGGTGGTCCGGGTCGCCGGTGGAGGCGTCGGCGGCGATCCGGCCGCCCCGTCCGTGGTCCGCGGTAGGTCCCGCGGCCTGCGGCGGAGCCGAGGAGCAGCCGGCGGCGAACAGGAGGGCGGTCACGGCGAAGGCGGGCAGGAGGGCATGTCTGTGCCTCGTGCGTCTGCGCAAGGTCGGTCCTGGGGTGTAGTGGGGGGTGGTGAGAAGGACGCACCGCCAGCCGGACTACCCGTGGGTAGAACCGGCCGGTAACTCGGTGGTGAGCCATGAGCATGCCATGGTCGCGGCCGCAGGTCCCCCACAAACCGGCTACGTCCCAACGTGACGTGGCTAACGGCGAGTTGGGGTCAGAGCGGCCGAATCACGGCCGCCGCGACCGCATCCGGACGTGCCGCGGCCATGCGACCAGCCGTGCACCCACGTCAGGCGGTCGCGACCTCGCCCGAACTCACCGCGGTGCCCCGGTCGGTGCGTCGCGACTCACCTCAGGGCGCCAGTCGGGGCGTTGCGCCGCCTTCACCCAGGAGTCCCGTGCCGCCCAGCCGGGTCAGCAGGGCGGACAGCAGCCCGATCTCGTCCGCCCTCCAGCCGGGAGCGGCGAAGACCTCGGCGGCCGTCTCCTCGGCCGTGGCCAGCATCTCCTTCAGGAGCTGCCGCCCGGTCCCGGTGAGCGAGGCGTACGCCACGCGCGCGTCACGGGCGTCCGGCTCGCGGGTCACCAGTCCGATCCGCTCCAGCGGGGCCAGCCCCCGGGTCACCCCGGAGGCGGTCAGCCCCAGCGCCTCGGCGAGGTCCACCCGGCGCATCCGGCCGCCGGGCGCCTGCCCCAGACGCAGCAGCATCGTGAAGTCGGCCAGGCTCACCCCGTGCAGCCCGCCCAGCCGGGCGTCGAAACGCCGTACGAGCGCGGTCTGGGCCCGCACCAGCCGCAGTGACGCGTCCAGGGCGTCGCTCATCCCTCACCACCGTTCCCGCTCAGGCTCATCATTGCGATCTCCTTGACCACTCAAGTTTATGCGCCGTTCGAACGCATCGCGCGCCGCTGCCGCTTGCCCAGGGGTGCCTGGGAGAGGTCCTCCGCGCTGGACCTGAGCTTCTTGAAGCCGTAACCGCGCTCGGTCAGCCACGCCTTCGCCGCCTCCTCGGCCCGTTCGGTGGCCTCCAGGACGTCCTCCTCTTCCTCGCCGGTGTCCGAGAAGCGGAAGACGAAGGCGGGCCGGGCGGCGATGTCGTAACTGAGGTGCCCCTCGGGCGTGAAGGCTGCGCGCAGCATGTCGTGCTGGGCGGCGTCCGCGAGCAGTTCGGCCCGCTGGGCCTCGCTGAGCCCGTCGAAGACGCCGCGGACGGTGATGCGGAAGGTCCGGGTACTCATGGCCGGACCATAGGCGCAGCGGGCGGCGCGTCTCCACCGGGTTTCCGGCGGGAAGGGCGGCGCCCCGGCTCCTCCTCAGGTGGCAGGGCCCCGCAGGGGGTTCTCGCGCAGCCAGGTCAGGACCTGCTCGGCGTGCTGGTCCGGTGGGAAGACCGGATGGAAGACGTGCTCGATCACGCCGTCCCGGACGATCATCGTGAGCCGCTTGTACAGCCGCATCCCGCCGGCCTCGAACGTCGGCAGCCCCAGCGCCTCGGCCAGGTCGAAGGCCGGGTCGGACAGCATGCCGAACGGCAGCCCGAGCCGCTCCACGACCTCGCCCTGGTAGCCGGTGTCCTGGCTGGACAGCCCGAACACCCGCCCGGCCCCGGTTTCGAGGAGTTCCCGGAAGTGGTCGCGGAACCCGCACGCCTCGGCGGTGCAGCCGCGGGCGCCCGGGATCGAGTTCCAGCCCTCGGGCAGGTCGGTGCCGGGGCGGCCGGTGAGGGGATAGACGTAGATCACCGCCCGGCGGGGCCCGAGCCGGTCGAGCCGGACGGCCCGGCCCGCCGTGTCGGGCAGCGCGAGCCCGGGCATCCGCGTCCCGGGCAGGTGGTCCGCCGCGTCGTCGGCCACGGGCGCGGGCAGGTCCGCGGGCAGCGTGAGGTAGTCCTCGGCCCGCGCCCCGCTTCTCCAGGCCGGCCCGGCGCCGCTGCCCCGGTGGGCGGCCGCGTTCAACTGGGTGATCAGCGTCGCGCGGCGGGCCGTCAGCGTCTCGATGCGTTCGCTGAGCTGGTCGATGGCGTCCCGGTAGCTCGCCAGCGACGCCGGACAGTCGTCGGCGTGCGCGCTGCCGGCCGCCAGGCACTCCAGGAACGGCCGGGTGCGCTCCACGGGGATGCCCAGCCCGTGCAGCGAGCGGATCTCCCGCACCAGCCGTACGTCGTCCCCGGTGTAGTCCCGGTATCCGTTGGCCAGCCGCGCGGGCGCGATCAGCCCCAGCGACTCGTAGTACCGCACCGCCTTGGCCGTCGTACCGGCCTGGCGGGCGAGCTCACCGATCCTCATCTTTCGATCACCTCACCGGAACGCTAAACCCGGCCCCTGGGGGCAAGGTCAAGCGCGGGGGCCGGCCGTCGCCTGCCACGCGGGGTGCCCGCACCGGTGAGCAGGTGTACAACGGGAGCGGAGGGCGGTGGCATTCCATGGAGTACGTCGCGGTGACCGCGCTGAGCCATCCAGGGCTGCTCCGCCAACGGAACGAGGACAGCCTCGTCGTCGGCCCCTGGACCCTGTGCGCCACGGTCACCGAGAACGCGCAGACGCTGGTCTTCCCGCTCGGCACCCCGCTCGTCGTCGCGGTCGCCGACGGGCTCGGCGGACACCCCGGCGGCGACGTGGCCAGCGCGCTCGTCGTCCGCCGCCTCGCCGGCCTCGGCACCGCACTGGCCACGGAGGACGACGTCCACGACGCCCTCACCGCCTGCAACCGCGCCGTGTACCAGACGGCCGGCGAGGACCCGGGAAGCGAACTCGCCGCCATGGGCACGACGGTCGCCGGAGCCGTCGTACGGGGCGACTCCGTGATGGTGTTCAACGTCGGCGACAGCCGGGTCTTCGCGGCGCCGCGGGAGGGGCTGCGCCAGGTCAGCCTCGACGACAGCCCGCCGCTCGAACCCGGGCGGCGCACCACGTCGATCGTCACCCAGTGCCTGGGCGGCACCCGCGCCTACCGTGCCGTTCGCCCCCATGTGACGACGCTGCCCCTGTCGCCGGGCGACCGCTGGCTCATCTGTACCGACGGCCTCACCGACCCGGTGCCCGAGGACGTGCTCGCCGACGTGCTGCGCACGCACGACGACGGCCGGGCCGCCTTCGAGCTGTGGAAGGCCGCGATGGCCGCGGGCGGCCCGGACAACGTCACGCTGGCCATCGTGCGCGTCGCCGGCGATTAGCAGCGCAACAGCGCGGCAGGGGCTCACCCCGGGACCGCCTACCCTGGACGCATGACCAGCAGCAGCGACCGGAGCCCGGCAGTGGACGTTCACAGCACTTTGACGTACGAGATCCGAACCTACGGGTGCCAGATGAACGTCCATGACTCCGAGCGGTTGTCCGGGCTGCTCGAAGAGGCCGGGTACGTGCGTGCCCCCGAGGGGTCGGACGGGGACGCGGACGTCGTCGTCTTCAACACCTGCGCCGTGCGCGAGAACGCCGACAACCGGCTGTACGGCAACCTCGGCCGGCTCGCGCCGCGCAAGGCGTCCCGGCCCGGGATGCAGATCGCGGTCGGCGGCTGCCTGGCGCAGAAGGACCGCGACACCATCGTGAAGAAGGCGCCCTGGGTGGACGTCGTCTTCGGTACGCACAACATCGGCAAGCTGCCCGTCCTGCTGGAGCGCGCCCGCGTCCAGGAGGAGGCGCAGGTCGAGATCGCCGAGTCGCTGGAGGCGTTCCCCTCCACGCTGCCCACCCGGCGCGAGAGCGCCTACGCGGCCTGGGTGTCGATCTCCGTCGGCTGCAACAACACCTGCACCTTCTGCATCGTCCCGGCGCTGCGCGGCAAGGAGAAGGACCGCCGCACCGGCGACATCCTCGCCGAGATCGAGGCCCTGGTCGCCGAGGGCGTCTCCGAGATCACGCTGCTCGGCCAGAACGTCAACGCCTACGGCTCCGACATCGGCGACCGCGAGGCGTTCAGCAAGCTGCTGCGCGCCTGCGGCGACGTCGAGGGCCTGGAACGCGTCCGCTTCACCTCCCCGCACCCCCGTGACTTCACGGACGACGTCATCGCCGCCATGGCCGAGACGCCGAACGTGATGCCGCAGCTGCACATGCCGCTCCAGTCCGGCTCGGACACCGTGCTGAAGGCGATGCGCCGCTCCTACCGGCAGGACCGTTACCTCGGCATCATCGAGAAGGTCCGGGCCGCCATCCCGCACGCCGCGATCACGACCGACATCATCGTGGGCTTCCCCGGCGAGACCGAGGAGGACTTCGAGCAGACCCTGCACGTCGTCCGCGAGGCGCGCTTCGCCCAGGCGTTCACCTTCCAGTACTCCAAGCGGCCCGGCACCCCGGCCGCGACGATGGAGGACCAGATCCCCAAGGAGGTCGTCCAGGCGCGCTACGAGCGTCTGGTCGCGCTCCAGGAGGAGATCTCCTGGGAGGAGAACAAGAAGCAGGTCGGCCGCACCCTGGAGCTCATGGTCGCCGAGGGCGAGGGCCGCAAGGACGGCGCCACCCACCGCCTCTCCGGGCGTGCCCCCGACAACCGCCTGGTCCACTTCACCAAGCCGGACCAGGAGGTCCGCCCCGGCGACGTGGTCACCGTCGAGATCACCTATGCCGCCCCGCACCACCTCCTCGCCGAGGGCGCCGTCCTCGACGTGCGCCGCACGCGCGCGGGCGACGCCTGGGAGAAGCGCAACGCCGCCGAGGCCGCCAAGCCGGCGGGCGTGATGCTCGGCCTGCCCAAGATCGGCGTCCCGGCCCCCCTGCCGGCCGCGGCGAGCGCCTGCGGCTGCGACTAGGCGGCACACCTTCGCCGGTGAGGTGGTCCGGGGCCGCGCACCCCTGACGGTGAGGCGGCCCGGATCGCGGTGCGGGCGCGCGAACCGCTCCGCGCGGTAACGCCGGCCTGCGGTCCGGCGTTACCCTGCCGATCATGCTTGTCGCCGCAGCCGTCTGCCCCTGTCCGCCGCTGCTCGTGCCCGAGGTCGCCGCGGGTGCCGCCGCCGAACTGGACGCCGCGCGCGCGGCGTGCACCGACGCGCTCGGTGTGCTCGCCGCCGCCCGTCCCGACCTGCTGGTGGTCGTCGGACCCGCCGAGCGGAGCGGGCGCGGCCCGCACCCGCAGGGCACCCCGGGCTCGTTCCGGGGCTTCGGCGTCGACCTGGACGTACGACTCGGTGCCGCCACGGACACCGACCCCGAGCGTGAGCTGCCGCCGTCGCTGGCCGTCGGCGCCTGGCTGCTGGAGCGGACCGGCTGGGCGGACGCCCCGATCGAGGGACTCGGTGTCGGGGAGCCGCTCGAGCCCGAACGGTGCGCCGAGGCGGGCCGGGGGATCGGCGCCCGCGCCGACCGGGTGGCGATGCTGGTGATGGGCGACGCCAGCGCCTGCCGGACGCTCAAGGCGCCGGGCTACCTCGACGAGCGGGCGGCGGGCTTCGACGCCGGGGTCGCGCGGGCGCTGGGCGCGGCGGACCTGGCGGCCGTCATGGCGCTGGACGCCGGACTGGCGCAGGAACTGAAGGCGTCCGGCCGCGCGCCCTGGCAACTCCTCGCCGGGGCGGCCGAGGGCGCCGGCCTGAGCGGTGCGCTCCTGTACGACGACGCCCCGTACGGCGTCGGATACCTGGTCGCCACCTGGTCCTAGGCGACCTGGGCGCCCCGCAGGCCAGGGAGGCCTGGACCCGGACGTCTGAGCGCCCCGGCCCGGCGGATCATCCCGTCCCGCACGCGGCGGACGGCCGGGACCTCGCGCCCGCGGCCGTCCACCGGTCCGCGTGCCGTTCAGGAAGCCGGCGGCGGGCCCTCGGGACGCGTGGCGGTCGTGGTGCCACCGGCCTGCGGACCCTCCATGTGCGCGAGGCGGTCCATCGCGTGCTTCGTCTTGGTCGTACCCGCGTGGATCTTGTCGCTGTACTTGTGCTTGGTGCGGTCGTCCACGGCCTTCGCGGCCTTCTCGATCCCGTGCTGGACCTTGTCCTCGTGCCGGCGCGCGAAGTCCGACATCTTGTCCTTGGCCGGCGCGAGCTTGGCCTTCACGTTCTCCAAAAGACGCATGGTCCACCTTCCCTCACGGGCACAGTCATGTGCGGGCGTTCTCACCGGCCTCGCTGTCGACGGCCTCGTCGGCGGACTGCTGCCGTGGGATCTCGGCCCCCTCGGCCGACCGGGCCCCGGCGGCCTCCGGCTGCGCGGCCGCGCTCTCGGGCGCGTCCGCATCCGGTACCTCCGCCTCCGGTCCCGTCACCTCCGCCGTCCCGACCGCCTCCGCCGCCTCTCCCAGCTCGGCCTTTTCCGCCTCGGCCGCTCCCGTCCCGGTGCCGGCCGGCGCCTGGGCGGCCGACGCCATCCGCGCCGCCTTCGACCTGCCGAGAATTCGTGCAAAAACGCCCATATCCACTCCATACGTTACTCGTGCGGGCGAAATCCCGCGTCACGCGGTGCGTCCGTTTGCGCCACCCCGGTCACCGGGATCCCGAAGATCGACTGGACGGCACGTCCGTGCAACGACCCGGGACACGGGCCGTCACGTAACCCGTTCGAGGCGTGGTGGTGAGGTTTGCGAGACTGGTGCGGTGAGCAGCGCACCCCTAGCACCCCGCGTCATCGCCGTCGTCGGACCCACAGCGGCCGGAAAGTCCGATCTGGGCGTGTACCTGGCCCAGCGGCTCGGGGGTGAGGTCGTCAACGCCGACTCCATGCAGCTCTACCGGGGGATGGACATCGGCACCGCCAAGCTGACGCCCGAGGAGCGCGGCGGCATCCCGCACCACCTGCTCGACATCTGGGACGTGACGGTCGCGGCCTCCGTCGCCGAGTACCAGAAACTCGCCCGCGCGCGGATCGACGCGCTGCTCGCCGAGGGCCGCTGGCCGATCCTGGTGGGCGGCTCCGGACTGTACGTCCGCGGAGCCGTCGACAACCTGGAGTTCCCCGGCACCGACCCCGAGGTCAGGGCCCGCCTGGAGGAGGAGCTGGCGCTGCGCGGCTCCGGCGCGCTGCACGCGCGCCTGGCCGCCGCCGACCCCGAGGCCGGCCGCGCGATCCTGCCCAGCAACGGCCGCCGTATCGTCCGGGCCCTGGAAGTGATCGAGATCACCGGGCAGCCGTTCACCGCCAACCTGCCCGGCCACGACTCGGTCTACGACACCGTCCAGATCGGCGTCGACGTCGCCCGCCCCGAGCTCGACGAGCGCATCGCGCGCCGCGTCGACGTGATGTGGGAGCAGGGGCTCGTGGACGAGGTGCGGACCCTGGAGGCGCGGGGGCTGCGCGAGGGCCGTACCGCGTCCCGCGCGCTGGGGTACCAGCAGGTGCTCTCGGCGCTCGCCGGGGAGTGCACGGAAGCGGAAGCGCGGGCCGAGACCGTCCGCGCCACCAAGCGCTTCGCGCGCCGCCAGGATTCCTGGTTCAGGCGCGACCCCCGGGTGCACTGGCTGAGTGGGGCCGCGGCCGACCGCGGGGAACTTCCCGGGCGGGCTCTGGCGTTCGTCGAACGACCGGTCACAGCCTGATCACGTCATGGCATCGGGATGCGCCGCCGGTCAACGCGGCCTCTGACGCCGTGCCATCATCGAGCTTCGATCCACCAGTGAAGTCCTAGTTGGGAGGGCGCGTGGCGATGGAGGCCGGCCCTCGCGACACCGCACACAGTGCCGAGCACGTCACCATCGACGGTGGCGAACCGGAACAGGGCGAGGACCGTCTGGGCGACCTGGCCGACGACGGGCCCGAGGAGACCTCCGGGGGTGTGACGGCCGACGGGCCGACGCCCGAGGAGATGTACGCGGGCGTTCCCGAGGTCGAGGTCGAGCTGCGCCCGCAGCGGCGGCTGCGCATCTGGCAGCTCGCGCCCATCGTGGCCCTGGCCGCGGGCGGCTCCCTGATGTTCGCGTTCCCGCTCGCCTTCGACTTCGGCGACAGCGGCGCGGTCATCGCCATGCTGGGCCTGCTGATCTGCTCCTGCGCCGCCGGCTGGGGCATGATGGCCGCCCGCCGGGTGGGCTACACCTGGCCCGGCCTGCCCCCGCGCGGCTCCGGACACAGACCGGACTGGCGGGTCGTGCTCGGGTACGTCCTGCTGGTCGCCGTGGTGGCGGTCCTCGCCGTCTGGCGCGTGGCGCGACTGCGCTGAGCCGTCCCGGCGGGGGAGCGCCCCGGCCCCCTGCGGCGGGCGGCGCGTACCCTCGAGGAATGAGCACGCGGATCGCCTTCCTCAAGGGTCACGGCACCGAGAACGACTTCGTGATCGTCCCGGACCCCGAGAACACCATCGACCTCACCCCGGCCGCCGTGGCCGCCCTGTGCGACCGCCGCGCCGGGATCGGCGGCGACGGGGTCCTGCACGTCGTGCGGTCCGCGGCGCACCCCGAGGCCCGGTCGATGGCCGCCGAGGCGGAGTGGTTCATGGACTACCGCAACGGCGACGGCTCGATCGCCGAGATGTGCGGCAACGGCACCCGCGTGTTCGCGCGCTACCTCCAGCACGCCGGGCTGGTGGACGAGGGCGACCTCGCGATCGCCACGCGCGCGGGGGTGAAGTCCGTGCACATCGACAAGGACGGCGACATCACCGTCGGCATGGGCACCGCCCGGCTCCCCGAGGGGGACGTCACGGTGAGCGTCGGCGAGCGCAGCTGGCCCGCGCGCAACGTGAACATGGGCAACCCGCACGCCGTGGCCTTCGTCGACGACCTCGCGCACGCGGGCAACCTGTTCGGCCCGCCGCCGTTCAGCCCGGCCGCCGCCTACCCCGAAGGGGTCAACGTCGAGTTCGTCGTCGACCGCGGTCCCCGCCACGTGGCGATGCGCGTGCACGAGCGCGGCTCCGGCGAGACCCGCTCCTGCGGCACCGGCGCGTGCGCGGTCGCCGTGGCCACCGCCCGGCGCGACGGCGCCGACCCGGCCGTCACCGGCACCCCGGTGACGTACACGGTGGACCTGCCCGGCGGGCGCCTGGTCATCACCGAACGCCCCGACGGCGAGATCGAGATGACCGGTCCGGCCGTGATCGTCGCCGAAGGCGAGATCGACGCCGACTGGCTGGAAAACGCCCTGAGCTGACCTGCTGAAACCTCGGCCGTCACGGCCCCGGACAGCGGTTCCAGGGGTTTGGGTGGGCCGGGGCCGTTCGAAACCACGGCCGAGTGCAGGGCAGGTGGCGCAAACTCTAAACCTCATTCGCATCGCTCGATTGGGTGATCCGTTTCACGCTCGGCGAGAGGCGGTCAGTCACACGTGATGGGCTCGGTAGCATCAAGCACCGGCACGGACGGGGGAACGTCGCCAACCCATGGGCCACGTACACCCTGGGGCTCCGTCCGCCGGTCCACGAGCCGGAGGTGCCCATGAGTGCGGAGGCCACGAACCCTGCGACCCCTGGCCCGGTAGCGCCCACAGCGCCCGCGACGGCCCGCAGGAAGTCCCGGGCCCGGATCGACCTGCGCAGGCTCGGCCGGGCCGCGCTGCTCGGCCCCGCCGCCCGCGGCAGGCTGCCCGACGCCATCGGCCACGTCGTCGAGGCGCACCGCGCCCACCACCCCGACGCCGACCTCGAACCCCTGCGCCGCGCCTACGTCCTGGCCGAGTCCTCGCACCGCGGCCAGATGCGCAAGAGCGGCGAGCCGTACATCACGCACCCGCTGGCCGTGACCCTGATCCTCGCCGAACTCGGCGCGGAAACCACCACCCTGACGGCCTCCCTGCTCCACGACACCGTCGAGGACACCGACGTGACGCTGGACCAGGTGCGTGAACAGTTCGGCGAGGAGGTGCGCTACCTCGTCGACGGCGTCACCAAGCTGGAGAAGGTCGACTACGGCGCGGCCGCCGAACCCGAGACCTTCCGCAAGATGCTCGTGGCCACCGGCAGCGACGTGCGCGTGATGTCGATCAAACTCGCCGACCGCCTGCACAACATGCGCACCCTCGGCGTGATGCGCCCCGAGAAACAGGCGCGGATCGCCAAGGTCACCCGGGACGTCCTCATCCCGCTCGCCGAACGCCTGGGCGTGCAGGCCCTGAAGACCGAACTCGAAGACCTGGTCTTCGCCATCCTCCACCCCGAGGAGTACGAGCACACCCGGGAACTGATCGCCCGGAACGCGGCCCGCCCCGACGACACCCTCGCGGAGATCGCCGACCAGGTGCGCGTGGTGCTGCGCGAGGCCGACATCCAGGCCGAAGTCCTCATCCGCCCGCGCCACTTCGTCTCCGTGCACCGCGTGTCCCGCAAGCGCGGCGAACTGCGCGGCGCCGACTTCGGCCGGCTGCTGGTGCTCGTGGGCGAGGACGCGGACTGTTACGGCGTCCTGGGTGAATTGCACACCTGTATGACCCCCGTGGTCTCGGAGTTCAAGGACTTCATCGCCGTACCAAAGTTCAACCTCTACCAGTCGCTGCACACCGCGGTCGCCCGCGGGGACGGCCAGGTCGCCGAAGTCCTCATCCGCACCCACCAGATGCACAAGGTCGCCGAGGCCGGGGTCATCGCCCTCGGCAACCCGTACGCCCCGGGCTCGGACGACCCCGCCGACGGCGAGCGCGCCGACCCCACCCGGCCCGGCTGGCTCTCCCGGCTCCTCGACTGGCAGCGGGCCGCGCCCGACCCCGACACCTTCTGGTCCACCCTGCGCGAGGACCTCGCCCAGGACCGGGAGATCACCGTCTTCCGGCCCGACGGCGGCACCCTGGGCCTGCCCGAGGGCGCCACCTGCGTGGACGCCGCCTACGCGCAGTACGGCGAGGACGCCCACGCCTGCATCGGCGCCCGCGTCAACGGGCGCCTGGCGACGCTCAGCACGGTCCTGCGGGACGGCGACACGGTCCAGCTCCTCATGGGCCAGGACCCGGCCTCCGAGCCCTCCCGCGAGTGGCTGGAGCACGCCCACACCCCCGCCGCCCGCATCGCCATCCAGCGGTGGCTCGCGACGCACCCGGCCGAGACCGGCGAGAGCGAGGACGACGACCCGGGCGCGGCGAGCGGCCCGCCCGTCCGGCCCGTCGCCGCCGAGGACGCCCTCGACACCCGTTCGCGCGGCGCCGAGGTCCTGGTGGACCGGCCGGGCGCCTCCGTGCGCCTCGCCGGGTGCTGCACCCCGGTGCCGCCCGACGAGATCACGGGCTTCCTGGTGCGCGGGGGAGTGGTGACCGTGCACCGCGTGCAGTGCGCGGCGGTCGCGGACATGAAGAGCCGGGGGCGCGCGGAGATCGGCGTGCGCTGGGGGGAGACCACCGAATGCCGGGTCACGCTGGTCGCTGAATCGTTCGGCCGCCCGCATCTGCTCGCCGACCTCACCGAGGCCATCGCCACGGAGGGCGTCGAGATCGTCTCCGCGACCGTCGAACCGCCCAGCCAGGGGAGGGTCCGCCACACCTACAGCCTGCAACTGCCCGACGCGGCGCACCTCCCGGCCCTGATGCGCGCCATGCGCGACGTACCCGGCGTGTACGACGTGGACCGGGCCCAGCACCAGTAGCGGGCCCAGCACCAGGAGCCGAACCGGGCACCGGCCCCGGCGGTGCAGAAGGCGTCGCCGTACCAACTCGTTCGGGTGGGCCGGGCGCGCGTCGCCACCGCGACGCACGCACGCGCTGGTAGCGGTGTGGCATGTCGCTCAAGCCCCGCCCGCGCCCGTCGCGCCGACCGCTCGGCCGCCGCAAGGCCGCCCTGCTCGCCTCCGCCGTCAGCGTCTGCCTCCTCGCCGCCGCCGCGCCCGCCGAGCCCCTGGGCGTCGGCGACCGCCTCTATCCGAACCTCGGCAACCCGGGGTATGACGTGGCGGCGTACGACCTGTCCTTCACCTACTCCGGCGCCAACGACAAACCGTTGCAGGCCGTCACCACCATCGACGCCCACACCACCACCGCCCTCGACCGCGTCAACCTGGACTTCGCGCACGGCAAGGTCGAGTCCGTCGAGGTCAACGGCCGGCCCGCCGGCTTCACGGGTGCCGGCGAGGACCTGGTCGTCACCCCGGACCGCCGCCTGCCCAAGGGCCGCTGGATGCGGATCACCGTGAAGCACACCAGTGACCCGGTCGCCGCCAAGGACCAGGACGGCGGCTGGGTGCGCACCTCCGACGGCCTCGCGATGGCCAACCAGGCCGACGCCGCCCACCTGGTCTTCCCGTGCAACGACCACCCCTCGGACAAGGCGCGGTTCACCATCCGGATCACCGCCCCGAACGGCTACACCGCCGTCGCCAACGGGGTGCCCGTCGGATCGGAGCGGGTCGGCTCCTCCACCACCTGGACCTACCGCACCCTGCACCCCATGGCCACCGAACTCGCCCAGGTGTCCATCGGGCGCTCCGCCGTCCTGCACCGCCAGGGCCCGCACGGGCTGCCGGTCCGGGACGTCGTGCCCAGCGCCGACCGCAAGGCGCTCGAACCCTGGCTGGCCAAGACGCCCGACCAGATCGCCTGGATGGAGAGCAAGGTCGGCGACTTCCCCTTCGAGACCTACGGCGTGCTCATGGCGCAGGCCGACACCGGGTTCGAACTGGAGACGCAGACTCTCTCGCTCTTCGAGAAAAACCTGTTCAGCGACCCCGCCTACCCCTCCTGGTACCTGGACTCGATCATGGTGCACGAGCTGTCGCACCAGTGGTTCGGGGACAGCGTCAGCCCCCGCACCTGGTCCGACGTCTGGCTGAACGAGGGGCATGCCACCTGGTACGAGAGCCTCTACTCGGAGGAGAAGGCGCACCGGCCCATGGTGGACCGGATGAAGGCCGCCTACGGCGCCTCCGACCGCTGGCGGGCCGCCGGCGGCCCGCCCGGCCTCCCGAAGCCGCCCCAGCCGGGCGAGAAGATCAGCATCTTCCGCCCGAACATCTACGACGGAGCCGCGCTGGTGCTCTACGCCCTGCGCCAGGAGATCGGCCGGGACGCCTTCGAGCGCCTGGAGCGGCTGTGGGTGCGCGAGCACCGGGACTCCACCGCCACCACCGCCGACTTCGTCCGCCTCGCCTCCGCCGTCGCCGGCCGCGACCTGAACGGCTTCTTCCACGACTGGCTCTACGGCGAGAAGACCCCGCCGATGCCCGGTCACCCGGACTGGAAGAGCGTGGCGCAGGGCAAGCTGCCCAAGCTGCGGAACCCGAAGTGAGACAGCTGCGGAACCCGAAATAAGGCGGTGACGAGACGGGCCGTGCCGTGCGACCATTTTCAGGTCGGCGCGGCACGGGACACGGGAATCTCCCGGGGTACCCGAGCGTTGAACCTCGTGACCGCCGGTATCGCCACCGGCGGATCGCTCATCCCATCGACGTAAGGATCCAATGACCTCCTCTTCTTCCCCTTCCCAGGACACCAAGCGCGTAGCGCACACCTATCCCGAAGGTCTTCGGGCCGATGCCCTGATGGAAGAGGACGTCGCCTGGAGCCACGAGATCGACGGCGAGCGGGACGGTGACCAGTTCGACCGCTCCGAGCGTGCGGCCCTGCGCCGCGTGGTGGGCCTGTCCACCGAGCTGGAGGACGTCACCGAGGTCGAGTACCGCCAGCTCCGCCTGGAGCGGGTCGTGCTCGTCGGCGTGTGGACCACGGGCACCGCCCGGGACGCGGACAACTCCCTCGCGGAGCTGGCCGCCCTCGCGGAGACCGCGGGCGCGCTCGTGCTCGACGGCGTGATCCAGCGCCGCGACAAGCCCGACGCGGCCACCTTCATCGGTTCCGGCAAGGCCCTGGAGCTGCGCGACATCGTCGTGGAGTCCGGCGCCGACACCGTCATCTGCGACGGTGAGCTCAGCCCCGGCCAGCTCATCGCCCTCGAAGACGTCGTCAAGGTCAAGGTCATCGACCGTACGGCCCTGATCCTCGACATCTTCGCCCAGCACGCCAAGTCCCGAGAGGGCAAGGCGCAGGTCGCGCTCGCGCAGATGCAGTACATGCTGCCGCGACTGCGAGGCTGGGGTCAGTCGCTGTCCCGTCAGATGGGCGGCGGCAAGGGCGGCGGCCTCGCCACCCGTGGTCCCGGTGAGACCAAGATCGAGACGGACCGGCGGCGGATCCGCGAGAAGATGGCGAAGATGCGCCGGGAGATCGCGGAGATGAAGACCGGCCGCGAGATCAAGCGCCAGGAGCGCCGGCGCAACAAGGTGCCGTCGGTCGCCATCGCGGGCTACACCAACGCCGGCAAGTCCTCCCTGCTCAACCGCCTCACCGGAGCGGGCGTCCTGGTCGAGAACGCCCTGTTCGCGACCCTGGACCCGACCGTCCGCCGCGCGGAGACCCCGAGCGGCAGGCTGTACACGCTCGCCGACACCGTCGGCTTCGTCCGGCACCTGCCGCACCACCTGGTCGAGGCGTTCCGCTCCACCATGGAGGAGGTCGGCGACGCCGACCTGATCCTGCACGTGGTGGACGGCTCGCACCCCGACCCGGAGGAGCAGCTCGCCGCGGTGCGCGAGGTGATCCGGGACGTCGGCGCCACCGACGTGCCCGAGATCGTCGTGATCAACAAGGCGGACGCGGCCGACCCGCTGGTGCTCCAGCGGCTGCTGCGGGTGGAGAAGCGCTCGATCGCCGTGTCGGCCCGTACCGGCCGGGGCATCGAGGAGCTGCTCACGCTGATCGACGACGAGCTGCCCCGCCCCTCGGTCGAGGTCGAGGCACTCGTGCCCTACACGCACGGCAGGCTCGTCGCCCGCGCCCACACCGAGGGCGAGGTGATCTCCGAGGAGCACACCGCGGAGGGCACTCTGATCAAGGTCCGGGTGCACGAGGAGCTGGCGGCGGACCTGGCGCCGTACACGCCGGCCCCCGCGGCCTGACCTTCCGGCACGACGAAGGCCCGCCACCCCCTGACGAGTGGCGGGCCTTCGTCCTGCCCCGGTGAAGCCGGCCGCCGGGGCGGCCGCGAGACCGGCCGTGGTGCCCTCTCGCCGCCGCCCTGGCGCGGTTACCGCCCGGCGAACTTCTTGCTGACCGAGTCGTACACGCCCTTGGCGACCTCGCCCAGCCGCGGACCCGCCAGCCAGCCCGACGACACCGGGCCGATGGAGGTGTTGGAGACCAGCGCCGGCTTGCCGTCGGAGCCCGTCTCCACCCAGCCGCCGCCGGAGGAACCGCCGGTCATCGTGCAGCCGATGCGGTACATCGTCGGGTCCGTCCTCTGGATCGACAGGCGGCCCGGCTTGTCCTGGCACTGGTAGAGCAGCTGACCGTCGTAGGGAGCCGCCGCCGGGTAGCCGGAGGCCGTGATGCTCCGCACCTGCGGCACGGCGGGGGCGTTGAAGTTCACGGGAAGGGCACCGCCGACGGTCTCCTCCAGCGACTTGCCGGCGTTGCCCTGCTCCGGCGTCACATGGATGACCGCGAAGTCGTACGACGCCCCGTTGCCGCCGGTCTCGCCGCCCTGGTCGATCCACTGCTGCGAGGTCTTCGCCGCGTCGGCCCACCACACCCCGTACGGCGCGACCTCGGCCCTGGACGCGTCCTGCAGCTCGGCGTTCGACTTGCCCGCGTTGTTGTACGACGGCACGAACGCGATGTTGCGGTACCAGCCGCCCTTCTTGCCGGCGTGCACACAGTGGCCCGCCGTCCAGATGAGGTTGGACTTGCCCGGGTGCGCGGGGTCCTCCACGACCGTCGCCGAGCAGACCATGGTGCCCTCGGGGGAGTCGAACAACACCTTGCCCGACGTGGCGGCGCTGGCGTGGTACGGCGCCCGGACCGGCTGGGCCCGCACCGGCGCCGGCGTCGGGTCCGTCACTCCCTGGTCACCGGAGATGTCGTTGTCGTCGACCCCCTTGTCGGGGTCGTTGGCGTCCCGCATCCGGTCCGGGTCCCACAGGCCCTTGATGATCGGGTTGACGAAGTCGTTGGCCTCGCGCAGCCAGTCGTCCCGGTTCCAGTTCTTCCAGGCGCCGTGCTTCCACTTGTCGATGTCGATCCCGTGCTCGCGGAGCCGCTTCCGGATGTCGTCCGGGATCTTGATCTTCCCGTCGCCGACCGGGCCCGCCGTCGCGCTGAGGGACGGCTTGGCGTCGGCGTGGTCGTCGCCGTTGCAGGCGGTGGCGGTCAACGCCAGCACCGAGACGAGGGCGACCGTCGCCGGCACGGGGGAGGTTCTGCGGGACGCGCCCCTCCCTCGGCGAACGGTGAACGACGGTCGTATGGATCGCATGGTCTTGACTCCCCCTGCTGTGAAGGAACTAGGCGCTCGGCCCGTACACCGGCCGGGAACTCGCGGAGAGTTCACGCCGGCCGCGCGGACCGCTGGGAACGGGACCACACACTATGCGGTCGCTGTGGGGGACTTCCGACGGACCGGCAACAGTTCCGTCACGGCAAGGATCTTGAAGCAACCCGTAACCCGCGGGCCGGTCAGCGGTTGGTAGCGGTGAGGGGGCTGCTGCCTGTGCCCGGCCCCCGTCGGACAACTCGCCTCTGGACAGCGGGAGGACAGCGAGCAGTGGCCGTGACCGAGTCGGTGGCTGAGGACGCGCGCGAGGAAGCGCGCGCCGTGCACGAGGGCATCCTGCGGCGCCAGTCGGCGCGCGAATCAGCGGCGCGCACCTACGCCCGGGCCCTGCCCATCGTGCCCGTGCGCGCACGCGGGCTGACCATCGAGGGCGCCGACGGCCGCCGCTACCTGGACTGCCTCTCCGGCGCCGGGACGCTCGCCCTCGGACACAACCACCCGGTCGTCCTGGAGGCCATCCGCCGCGTCCTCGACTCCGGTGCCCCGCTCTCCGTCCTCGATCTGGCGACCCCTGTCAAGGACGCCTTCATCACCGAGCTGTTCCGGACCCTGCCACCGGGCCTCGCCGACCGCGCCCGCGTCCAGTTCTGCGGACCGGCCGGCACCGACGCGGTCGAGGCCGCCTTCAAACTCGTCCGGGCGGCGACCGGGCGCACCGGCATGCTCGCCTTCACCGGCGCCTACCACGGCATGACGGCCGCCGCCCTGGCCGCGTCCGGCGGCGCCGGTGACGTCCGGGTCGCCCGCCTGCCGTACCCGCGGGACTACCGCTGCCCCTTCGGCGTCGGCGGCCCGCGCGGCGCCGAACTCTCCGCCCGCTACACCGAATCGCTCCTCGACGACCCCAAGTCCGGCGTGCCGCTGCCCGCCGGGATGATCGTCGAACCCGTCCAGGGCGAGGGCGGGGTGATCCCGGCGCCGGACGACTGGCTGCTCCGCATGCGGCGGATCACGGCCGACCGGTCCGTTCCGCTGATCGCCGACGAGATCCAGACCGGCGTCGGCCGCACCGGCGCCTTCTGGGGCGTCGACCACAGCGGCGTCACGCCCGACGTCATGGTGCTGTCCAAGGCCATCGGCGGCAGCCTCCCGCTCGCCGTGGTCGTCTACCGCGACGACCTCGACGTCTGGCGACCCGGAGCCCACGCCGGAACCTTCCGCGGCAACCAGCTCGCCATGGCCGCGGGCACCGCCACCCTGGCCTACGTCCGCGAGAACGGCCTGGCCGAACGCGCTGCCGCACTCGGCTCCCGGATGCTGACCCGACTGCGCGCCCTGCGGGACGAGTTCCCGTGCGTCGGGGACGTCCGGGGGCGCGGTCTGATGATCGGCCTCGAACTGGTCGACCCGGAGGGCGAGAGAACCGGGCCCGGGGAGGGCCTCGTCCTCGGGGAGCCTGGTGAGCCCGACGCCCTGGTGAAGGGGGCGGACGCGGTTCGCTCGCCGCGCCCCGCCGACCCCGAACTCGCCGCGGCCGTGCAGCGGGAGTGCCTGCACCGCGGCCTCATCGTGGAACTCGGCGGCCGTCACGCCGGTGTCGTACGGCTCCTTCCCCCGCTCACCATCAGCGACGAACAGGCGGCGGCCGTACTGGACCGCCTGTCCGACGCGGTCGCGGCGGCGGCCCGCCACAGCCGGGACCACGGCCAGGGCCGACGCCGTGGCGACGGGCCCGCTCCCCGCACCGGCTGACCATCGTTGCCCGCGGCCGACTTCGCCCCTCCGGCCGCGCCGCCCCGCCTTGATTCGTGGTCGGTGTGCCCGGCCGGACTCGCGCCCCGTCGCAAAGGGCGTCGACGACGACTGGCACTCGGCGAGGGCGCACCACGAGCACCACCCCGCACCACCGCACCACCACTGCCCAGCCCCGAGGAGCCGTCTTGAACGCCACCCCCACCCCCGACGGCCGCTCCGGAAGCCCCGAGGAACCAGGCGACTCCGGGCACCAGCCCGCCTCCGTGCCGCTCGCCGAGGCGGTTCCCCAGCAGAAGCGCCGGACCCCGAGCCCCGCACAGCCCGGCCGGCCCGGCGCCCCCGGCACACCCGGCGTCGACCCGTTGGACGATCCCGACCCTCGCACCGCCGCCCAGGCGGCCGCCGTCGACAACCTTTTGCGCTGCTGGGTCAGGGAGACGAACCTGACCGCCCCCGCCAACGGCACCCTCGGCGTCCCGCTCCCCGGCAGCGGGGCCGCGCTGCTCGCACCGGTGCACCACTGGTCCCCGACCGGCTGGCACCGCTTCGGACCGCCCCGCCTCGCCGGAGCGCCCGAAGCCGCCCCGCCCGTCGACGCCGTCACCCTCGCGGCGCTGCTCGCCAGGGAGACGCCGGGCACCACCGACGACACTGACGGCACCGGGCAGGTCGCGGGCGGCCCCAGGCCCGTCCCCGGCCCCGCCGTCCCGGCCCAAGGCGTCCCCGTCCAGGCCGGGGACGCCCACACCACCTCAGCCGCCGACGTCCGCGCCCATGACGCCTCCATGGACGATGTCGGCGCCGATGACGGCCCGGCCGCCGACGCCCCCGTCCACGACGGCGCGGACCTCGTCGCCAGGGTGGCCGACTCCCTGCGCCGCACCGCGACCTTCATCCGCGACCGGCGCGCACACCCGGCCGACGGGCCCGACCTCTTCCTCGCCGCGGAACAGGCCCTCCTCCTCGGCCACCCCCTGCACCCGACGCCGAAGAGCAGGGAAGGTCTGACCGACGCCGAGGCCCGGCTGTACTCACCCGAGCTGCGCGGCTCCTTCCCGCTGCACTGGATGGCCGTCGCTCCCTCGCTGCTCAGGACCGACTCGGCCTGGACCGAACGCGGCCGGCCGCTGCCCGCAACGGAGCTCACCCGGCGCCTCGCCGGAACCGAGCCGACCCTGCCCGACGGTCACGCCGTCCTCCCCCTGCACCCCTGGCAGGCGCGCGAGGTCCGGCACCGCCCCACGGTCGCCGCCCTGCTCGACTCCGGCGCCCTTCGCGATCTCGGCCCGCTCGGCGCGCCCTGGCACCCCACCTCCTCCGTACGCACGGTTCACCGGACCGGCGCGCCCGCGATGCTCAAGCTGTCGCTGGGCCTGCGCATCACCAACTCCCGGCGCGAGAACCTGCGCAAGGAACTCCACCGCGGGGTCGAGGTGCACCGGCTGCTGCGCGGCGGCCTGGCGAAGCAGTGGCAGGCCGCGCACCCCGGCTTCGACATCGTCCGCGACCCGGCCTGGCTCGCCGTCGACGGCCCCGACGGCCGTCCCCTGTCCGGCCTCGACGTCGTGATCAGGCACAATCCGTTCACCCCGGCCGACGACGTCAGCTGCGTCGCCGGACTCGTCTCGCCCCGGCCCCTCGCCGAACCCGGCCCCCACGCCTCGCCGTCAGCACCGACAGCGCCGGACGCCGTTCGCCGCCACGGGTCCCGGCTGGCGCAGCTCGTCGCACGGCTCGCCGCCCGTACCGGCCGGCCGGTGGGAGCCGTCGCCGCGGAGTGGTTCCTGCGCTACCTCGAACAGGTCGTACGGCCCGTGCTCTGGCTGGACAGCGAGGCCGGCATCGCCCTCGAAGCCCACCAGCAGAACACGTTGCTCCTGCTCGACCCGGACGGCTGGCCCGCCGGCGGCCGCTACCGCGACAACCAGGGCTACTACTTCCGCGAGTCCCGGCGGGCCGAACTCGACGCGCGACTGCCCGGCATCGGCGCGCACAGCGACACGTTCGTCTCCGACGAGGTCACCGACGAACGCTTCGCCTACTACCTGGCCGTCAACAACGTGTTCGGTCTGATCGGTGCGTTCGGCTCCCAGGGCCTCGCCGACGAACGGCTGCTCCTCGCCGCGTTCCGCGGCTTCCTCACCGACGTCGCCTCGGGACCCGCCGCGCTGCGCAGCCCGCTGCCCGCGCTCCTGCTCGACTCGCCGGTCCTGCGGTGCAAGGCCAACCTGCTGACCCGGCTGCACGGCCTCGACGAACTCGTCGGTCCCGTCGACACCCAGTCCGTCTACGTCACCATCGCCAACCCCCTGCACTGCTGAGCACATCCGCACGGCAGCGCACCGCCCCGTCCTCCACCGTCGCCGAGGACCCTGACCCCCTTCGTTCCCGAGAGGAGCGCACCGTGCCTTCCACCGACGCGAGCGCCGGCACCGGCCCCTTCTCCGTCCCCCTCGACGAGGCGCGAGCTCCCGGCGCCATCGGCAACGGGGACACCGACAGCGGTGGAGCCTCCGTGACCGCGGGGGACACCGCGTCCTTCGGCGACGGCGAGGACACCCTGGACCTGAGACTGCCGGCCGAGTTCATCGCGCTTTTCGGTTCCACTCCGGCCGACGGGAGCGCGGACCGCCTCGCCGGGAGCCGGGACGACCTGCTCGACGACGTCGCCGCCTGGGGACCGATCGCGACCTCCGTGGGCCGGTTCCAGCTGGTTCCGGTACGCGTCGACCACGACCTGTCACTCGTCCACCGCTGGATGAACGACCCCGCCGTGGCCTCGTTCTGGGAGCTGGCCGGCTCCCAGGACCGGACGGAGCGCCACCTGCGCGCCCAGCTCGACGGCGACGGGCGCAGCGTGCCCTGCCTGGGCGTGCTGGACGGCACGCCCATGAGCTACTGGGAGATCTACCGGGCGGACCTGGACCCGCTCGCGCGGCACTATCCGGCGCGGCCGCACGACACCGGGATCCACCTGCTCATCGGTGACGCCGCCGACCGGGCGCGGGGGCTCGGCTCAGCGCTGCTCGCAGCCGTGGCCGAGCTGATCCTCGACCGCCGCCCCACCTGCGCCCGGGTCCTCGCGGAGCCCGATCTCCGTAACGCTCCCTCGGTGGCCGCCTTCCTGAGCGCCGGATTCCGGTACGCGGCCGAGGTCGACCTGCCCGCCAAGCGGGCGGCCCTCCTGATCCGCGACCGGGTGCGGCGCGGCCCGATGTAACGCCCGGCACGGAGAGAAGAAGGAGAGGAAGATCGTGATCGCCCGTTTGTCAGTGCCGGGCCGTAGGGTGGTCGGGCTATGACGAAGCCCTCACTCCCCGAACTCCTCCATGCCGCCGTCGCAGCCGTCGGCGGCACGGAGCGCCCTGGCCAGGTGACCATGGCCGAAGCGGTCGCCGAAGCGATCGACGACGGATCCCACCTGCTGGTCCAGGCCGGCACCGGCACCGGAAAGTCGCTGGGCTACCTCGTGCCCGCGCTCGCCCACGGGGAGCGGGTGATCGTCGCCACGGCCACGCTCGCGCTGCAGCGGCAGCTGGTGGAGCGCGACCTGCCCCGCACCGTCGACGCCCTGCACCCGCTGCTGCGCCGGCGCCCGGATTTCGCCATGCTCAAGGGCAGGTCGAACTACCTGTGCCTGCACCGCCTGCACGAGGGCATGCCGCAGGACGAGGAGGACGGCCTCTTCGACCAGTTCGAGGCCGCCGCGCCCACCAGCAAGCTGGGCCAGGACCTGCTGCGCCTGCGGGACTGGGCCGACGAGACCGAGACCGGTGACCGCGACGGCCTCACGCCAGGTGTCTCCGACCGCGCCTGGGCCCAGGTGTCGGTGTCCTCGCGGGAGTGCCTGGGCGCGTCGAAGTGCGCCTACGGCGCCGAGTGCTTCGCGGAGATGGCCCGCGAGCGCGCCAAGCTCGCCGAGGTCGTCGTCACCAACCACGCGCTCCTCGCCATCGACGCCATCGAGGGCGCCCCCGTGCTGCCACAGCACGAGGTCCTGATCGTGGACGAGGCCCACGAACTGGTCTCCCGTGTCACCGGCGTCGCCACCGGCGAGCTCACGCCCGGCCAGGTCAACCGCGCCGTCCGTCGGGCGGCCAAGCTCGTCAACGAGAAGGCCGCCGACCAGCTCCAGACCGCCGCCGAGGGCTTCGAGCGGGTGATGGAGCTGGCACTGCCGGGCCGCCTGGAGGAGATCCCCGAGGACCTCGGCTACGCCCTGATGGCGCTGCGGGACGCCGCCCGGACGGTGATCACCGCGATCGGCTCCACCCGCGACAAGTCCGTCCAGGACGAGGACGCGGTGCGCAAGCAGGCACTGGCCTCGGTGGAGACGGTGCACGACGTGGCCGAGCGGGTGGTGAACGGCTCCGAGTGGGACGTCGTCTGGTACGAGCGCCACGACCGTTTCGGTGCCTCCCTGTGTGTCGCCCCCATGTCGGTCTCCGGGCTGCTGAGGGAGAAGCTGTTCGCGGACCGCAGCGTGGTCCTCACCTCGGCGACGCTCAAGCTGGGCGGCGACTTCAACGGCGTCGGCGCCTCGCTGGGCCTGGCGCCCGAGGGCGCCGAGGGCGACGACCTGCCCCAGTGGAAGGGCGTGGACGTCGGCTCCCCCTTCGACTATCGCAAGCAGGGCATCCTCTACGTCGCCAAGCACCTCGCGCGCCCCGCGAGGGACGGCGAGCGCACCGACATGCTCGACGAGCTGACCGAGCTGATCCAGGCCGCCGGCGGCCGCACCCTCGGACTGTTCTCCTCCATGCGGGCGGCCCAGCTCGCCGCCGAGGAGCTGCGCTCACGGATCCCCGAGTTCCCGATCCTGCTCCAGGGCGAGGAGACCCTCGGTGAGCTGATCAAGAACTTCGCGGCCGACCCCAAGACGTGCCTGTTCGGCACGCTGTCGCTGTGGCAGGGCGTCGACGTCCCGGGGCCGAGCTGCCAGCTCGTCGTCATGGACAAGATCCCGTTCCCGCGTCCGGACGACCCGCTGATGAGCGCCCGCCAGAAGGCGGTGGAGGAGGCGGGCGGCAACGGCTTCATGGCGGTGGCCGCGACCCACGCGGCCCTGCTCATGGCCCAGGGCGCCGGCCGTCTGGTGCGCGCCTCCGGGGACCGCGGCGTGGTCGCCATCCTGGACCAGCGGCTGGCGACCGCCCGGTACGGCGGCTACCTCAAGGCCTCGCTGCCCGACTTCTGGTACACGACCGACCGCAACCAGGTGCGCAGGTCGCTCGCGGCGATCGACGCGGCGGCCAAGCAGACGGAAGCCGGCTAGCCGGCGGAGACGCCCGCCCGCCCTGCCGCCGGCCGAGCGACCCAGCGGACCGACGCGCGGAGGGTCGGCGGCCGGGTTCGGTAGCCGTGGCCTCGACAAGCGCGCGGCCGTACGCACGCAGAACGCACAGGGCCCCGGAACCGGCGCAGGGGTTCCGGGGCCCGGTCAGGGGGAGGGGCCTCGGGCCCGTCCGCCGCAGCCGTCAGACGCGCCGCAGCACGGCGACGACCTTGCCCAGGATGGTCGCGTCGTCGCCGGGGATCGGCTCGTAGGCCGCGTTGTGGGGGAGGAGCCAGACGTGGCCGTCCTCGCGCTTGAAGCGCTTGACGGTGGCCTCACCGTCGAGCATGGCGGCGACGATGTCGCCGTTCTCGGCGACCGGCTGGCGGCGGACGGTGACCCAGTCGCCGTCGCAGATGGCGGCCTCGATCATGGAGTCACCGACGACCTTGAGGACGAACAGCTCACCGTCGCCGACGAGCTGCCGCGGCAGCGGGAACACGTCCTCGACCGACTCCTCGGCGAGGATGGGGCCACCGGCGGCGATACGGCCGACGAGGGGGACGTAGGACGCGGCGGGCTTGCCGGCGGTGTCCGTGGGCTGCACGGTCACGGCCTGGTCGGAACCGCGGACCTCGTAAGCGCGCGGGCGGTGCGGGTCACGGCGCAGGAAGCCCTTGCGCTCCAGGGCCATGAGCTGGTGCGCGACCGAAGAGGTGCTGGAGAGGCCGACGGCCTGGCCGATCTCGCGCATCGACGGCGGGTACCCGCGCCGCTGCACGGAGTCCCTGATGACCTCGATCACCCGGCGCTGCCGGTCGGTGAGCCCCGAGCTGTCCGCCCGGATGCCTGGAGGTCGGCCCGGCAGGGAGCGCTTGTGCCCCTCGGGATTCGTGGCTTCGTTCATCGCATGTACCGGCTCGACTCGGCCCTGGGAGCGGTCCTGGGCAGTGATGGTGGCACTGTCTGCGGTGGTGGTCACGTCGGCCCCTCTCGATGGTCTCCCTGCTGCACAACGGTAGTTGCTTTCGAAAGGTTGCGCCAAACACACGTTCGAGTGAAAAAGTGCGATTCAGCTGTCGCGATCATGTGTCCGGGTGTATGGCTAACGCGACCCCTGGCGGGCAAAAGCACCCATTGTTGTACTCTTCACCGCCGGGGTGGATCACCTCGTGGGTTGCTGCCCCAGTCTGCCATCCGGAATCCCGTCGACCGGGCTGCCGGACCCTTCTGTGCCGGAGTCCTACGCGTCCTCCGTGCCGCGCCCACGGTATCTCCGTACATGCCCGGGCGATACGGCCGTACGCCCGCGTGTTGTCCGAAGTGTGCGCGGACGGATGCGGGGCAAGGGGTGCGCGGGCGCCCGGCGCGGTTCCAGGGCCCGGATACCCCGTCGCTCGGCGGCGACACGCGACTCTGCCTCGGTGTATGCGCTGATCCCCACATCTAGTGGTTGGATGGCTACACCGACCCACAAGTTGTGGTTTTCGGGGGGACCTGGGTCTTCGAGCCCGCCGCGATCGCCTATGCTTAGGGCTGCTTCGAGGGGCCTGTGTGGCCCGGCGAGGCTGTTGAGTCTGCTGTGAGGAGGGTTGGAGAACATGCACTGCCCCTTCTGCAGGCACCCCGACAGCCGTGTGGTCGACAGCCGTACGACCGACGACGGCACGTCGATCCGCAGGCGCCGCCAGTGCCCCGACTGCTCCCGTCGTTTCACGACCGTGGAGACGTGCTCGCTCATGGTGGTGAAGCGGTCCGGAGTGACCGAGCCCTTCAGTCGTACCAAGGTCATCAACGGCGTGCGCAAGGCATGCCAGGGACGGCCGGTCACCGAGGACGCCCTCGCCCAGCTCGGCCAGCGGGTCGAGGAGGCGGTGCGGGCCACCGGAAGCGCCGAGCTGACCACCCACGACGTGGGTCTGGCCATACTCGGCCCGTTGCAGGAGCTCGACCTCGTCGCCTTTCTGCGGTTCGCCTCCGTCTACCGTGCGTTCGACTCGCTCGAGGACTTCGAGGCGGCCATCGCGGAGCTGAGGGAAGGCGGGCGGTGTCCCGCCGCGAACGACGACGAGGACGCGGGAACGGGGAGCCAGGAAGACGACCGCGGGCGCGGAGGGACCACTCAGGTTCCCGTGCCCGCCCACGCCGCCGACTGACCGGCGGGCCGGAAACCGGACGGAGACCCGGGTTCCGGCCGGGAGGCGGCGACCCAGGACCTGTTGCGGGCGGCAGCGTGAGGGAGCCCGCAACACCAGACAGAACACCGTGTCACGGGAACATCGTGGCACTTCAGGGCGTTTTCGCCCGTACAGGGAGGCGGCATGACAGAGACGGCGAGCGGTCCGGCACGAGGTTCCCGAGCCAAGGGCACCAAGGCCACCAGGGGACTGCGTAGCGAGCGCATCCACACCACCCCCGGCGTGCACCCGTACGACGAGGTGGCGTGGGAGCGTCGTGACGTCGTCATGACCAACTGGCGCGACGGCTCGGTCAACTTCGAGCAGCGTGGCGTCGAGTTCCCCGACTTCTGGTCGGTGAACGCGGTCAACATCGTCACCAGCAAGTACTTCCGCGGTGCCGTCGGCACCCCGCAGCGTGAGGTCAGCCTCAAGCAGCTGATCGACCGCATCGTGAAGACGTACCGGAAGGCCGGCGAGGACCACAAGTACTTCGCGTCCCCCGCCGACGCCGAGATCTTCGAGCACGAGCTGGCGTACGCCCTCCTGCACCAGATCTTCAGCTTCAACAGCCCCGTCTGGTTCAACGTCGGCACCCCGCAGCCCCAGCAGGTCTCGGCGTGCTTCATCCTGTCCGTCGACGACTCCATGGAGTCGATCCTCGACTGGTACAAGGAAGAGGGGATGATCTTCAAGGGCGGCTCCGGCGCCGGCCTGAACCTCTCCCGCATCCGGTCCTCCAAGGAGCTCCTGTCCTCCGGCGGCAACGCCTCCGGCCCGGTCTCCTTCATGCGTGGCGCCGACGCCTCCGCCGGCACCATCAAGTCCGGTGGCGCCACCCGCCGTGCCGCCAAGATGGTCGTGCTCGACGTCGACCACCCGGACATCGAGGACTTCATCCAGACGAAGGTCAGCGAGGAGGAGAAGATCCGCGTCCTGCGCGACGCGGGCTTCGACATGGACCTGGGCGGCGACGACATCACGTCCGTCCAGTACCAGAACGCCAACAACTCGGTCCGCGTGAACGACGAGTTCATGTCCGCGGTCGAGAAGGGCGGCAACTTCGGCCTGCGTGCCCGTATGACCGGTGAGGTCATCGAGGAGGTCGACGCCAAGGCGCTCTTCCGCAAGATCGCCGAGGCCGCCTGGGCCTGCGCCGACCCGGGCATCCAGTACGACGACACCATCAACAACTGGCACACCTGCCCCGAGTCCGGCCGGATCACCGCGTCGAACCCGTGCAGCGAGTACATGCACCTGGACAACACGTCCTGCAACCTGGCCTCGCTGAACCTGATGAAGTTCCTCAAGGACGACGGCAAGGGCACCCAGTCCTTCGAGACCGAGCGTTTCCAGAAGGTCGTCGAGCTGGTCATCACCGCGATGGACATCTCGATCTGCTTCGCGGACTTCCCGACCCAGAAGATCGGCGAGAACACCCGCGCGTTCCGCCAGCTCGGCATCGGCTACGCCAACCTCGGCGCCCTGCTGATGGCCACCGGCCACGCGTACGACTCGGACGGCGGCCGCGCCCTGGCCGGCGCCATCACCTCCCTGATGACGGGTACGGCCTACCGCCGCTCCGCCGAGCTGGCCGCGGTCGTCGGCCCCTACGACGGCTACGCCCGCAACGCCGACGCCCACAAGCGCGTCATGAAGCAGCACTCCGACGCCAACGGCACGGCCGTCCGCATGGACGACCTGGACAGCCCGGTGTGGGCCGCGGCCACCGAGGCCTGGCAGGACGTCCTGCGCGTCGGGGAGCAGAACGGTTTCCGTAACTCCCAGGCGTCCGTCCTCGCCCCGACCGGCACCATCGGTCTGGCGATGTCCTGCGACACCACCGGTGTCGAGCCCGACCTCGCCCTGGTGAAGTTCAAGAAGCTCGTCGGTGGCGGCTCGATGCAGATCGTCAACGGCACCGTCCCGCAGGCCCTGCGCCGTCTGGGCTACCAGGAGGAGCAGATCGAGGCGATCGTCGCCCACATCGCCGACCACGGCAATGTGATCGACGCCCCGGGCCTCAAGCCCGAGCACTACGAGGTGTTCGACTGCGCCATGGGCGAGCGCGCCATCTCCCCGATGGGCCACGTCCGCATGATGGCCGCGATCCAGCCCTGGATCTCCGGTGCCATCTCCAAGACGGTCAACATGCCGGAGACGGCGACCGTCGAGGAGGTCGAGGAGATCTACTACGAGGCCTGGAAGCTCGGCGTCAAGGCGCTCGCGATCTACCGCGACAACTGCAAGGTCGGCCAGCCGCTCTCCGCCAAGAAGAAGGAGGACGAGAAGGCCGAGATCACCGAGAAGACCGAGGACACGATCCGTGCCGCGGTCGAGAAGGTGGTCGAGTACCGCCCGGTCCGCAAGCGTCTCCCGAAGGGCCGTCCCGGCATCACCACGTCCTTCACCGTCGGCGGCGCCGAGGGCTACATGACCGCCAACTCCTACCCGGACGACGGTCTCGGCGAGGTCTTCCTGAAGATGTCCAAGCAGGGCTCGACCCTCGCGGGCATGATGGACGCCTTCTCCATCGCGGTCTCCGTCGGCCTCCAGTACGGCGTGCCCCTGGAGACGTACGTCTCGAAGTTCACCAACATGCGCTTCGAGCCGGCCGGCATGACGGACGACCCGGACGTGCGGATGGCGCAGTCCATCGTCGACTACATCTTCCGCCGCCTGGCGCTGGACTTCCTGCCCTTCGAGACCCGCTCCGCCCTCGGCATCCACTCCGCCGAGGAGCGCCAGCGCCACCTGGAGACGGGTTCCTACGAGCAGTCCATGGACGAAGACGACGTCGACGTCGAGGGCCTGGCCCAGTCGGCGCCCCGCGCCCAGGAGTTGAAGGCCGTCGCCACGCCGAAGGCGGAGGCCGAGGTGGCCAAGCCGGCACCGAAGCAGGCTCACACCAGCGCCGAGCTGGTGGAGATGCAGCTGGGCATCCAGGCCGACGCCCCGCTGTGCTTCTCCTGCGGCACGAAGATGCAGCGGGCCGGTTCCTGCTACATCTGCGAGGGCTGCGGCTCGACCAGCGGCTGCAGCTGATGAACTGCGGTAACTGAGGTAAGGGGCGTCGGCAACTGCCGGCGCCCCTTACTCATGGGAGAGGCAGGGGCACTCGACGGGCGGCGTGGCCGAACGGCCTCTTCGTGCCCGCGCGCGCCGTAACCTGCGGTCATGACCATGACGCACAGGTACGACGTCGACATCCGCGACCTCCCCGCGGCGGACCGGGCGGCGGCCCTCGACGCCCTGTGCGAGGATCTCCGCTCGCCCGACCCCGCGGTACGCGACGACGGCGCCTACCTCGCGACCGTCCGCTGGACACCCGCGCTCACGCCAGGGGAGCGGGGCCGGCTCGGGGACCGGATGGCCCTGCACCTGGCGGACGAGGCCGTGCAGGCCCGCAGCTTCGCGCCGCTCGTCCTCGCCCGGCTCGTCGAGAGCGGCGACTGGCGACCGGGGTGGTGGACCGCCTTCGCGCGCTGGTACCCCGCCGAGACCGACCTGCGCGGCCACGACCCCGTCCTCGGCTGGGTGCACGCCGCGGCCCACGGGGCTGACCTCCTGGCGGTGCTCGCCCGGCACCCCGGTCAGCCGCCGCGACCGCTGGCCGAGCTGGCCACGGCCCGGTTGCTGGCGCCCACCGGCCACCTCTTCGACGCCCAGGAGGACGACCGCATCGCCTACGCGCTCGCCCAGATCCTCGGCCACCCGGACCTCACCGAGGCCGACTCGGTCGGCTGGCTGGCCCCGGTCGCCGCGGCCTTCAGGACCGGCGAGCCCGGCCCGGTGCCCGCCTGGGCGTCCAACACCATGCGCACCCTGCGGATGCTCTACGTCCTGGCCGACCGCGGGGTGAGCAGGCGGAACAAGGACGAGCCGCCCCGCCCGCTCACCCACCGCGCGGCCGTGCTGGAGGAACTGGCGCGGACACTGGCGATCGTCGCTCCCTACACCGCCTGACGGTCAGGACCGGCGCGCCCTGCCCATGACCCGCGCGAAGCCGGCCGGGTCCTCGTCGAAGCCGTGGACACCGGGCAGGAAGGCCCATCCGCCGGACTCGTCCCGCGCGAACTCCCCGATCGTGGCCGCCGTGGCGTCGCCGACCGAGCCGAACTCGTCCTCCGCGAGCACGGTGTACCCCTCGCGTATGCGCATGGCCGGATTCAGTACGCCGTCGAAGGTCCTCTCCCCGGACCGCTGCTGGATGACGACACCCACGACCACGCGCGCGTACCGGTCGTCGAGCCGGTCGAGCTCCAGCTTCATGACCTCGTCCCAGCCGAATCCCCGGCCGTCCGTACTGTCCCGGTCGAGGAAGATCGTGCCGTCCGGGGAGCGGCTGTCGAAGTGCACCAGATAGGCCGGTGACCCGTACGGGTCCGCCGACACGAAGGTCGCCGCGACGATGTCGAGATCGGTGGGCGGCCGACCCGCCGGACTGGGGTCCCACTTCAGGGCGACCTCGACCTTGCGGATTCCCTTGCTGAAGCCAGGCACCGGGCGTTCCCTTCCCCCTGTGGGTCTGTCCCCCAACTCCCCTGGAGTCAAGGCTGCTTGCTCATCGTGCCACGTGCGCCGGGGCGCATGTGCGGGCGATCTCCGCCGGAGCGTGACCGACGCCACGCCCGGTGGCCGTACGATGGCGCGGTGCTGGTCAAGTGGATTCGCTGCACCGTGGTGGACCGCCGCGGCTTCGAGCGGGGGCAGCGGAAATGGGCGGGGCTTCCGGGGGAGCCGGGTTTTCGGGGACAGGGCGGAGGCTGGAGCCGGCACCGGCCCGGAGTGGCGCACGTGTTCGCCTTCTGGGAGAGCCGCGCCTTCTACGACTCCTTCATGGCCCGTTCGCACGACCGTCTGGCGGCCGCCCAGTCCGGCACGTTCAAAGACGCCCAGGTCAAGCTGTTCGAATACCGCTTCGACGTGAAGACCGGCTTCGAGCCGCGGTTCACCGACGCCGACCTGATCCGCGTGGCCCTGTGCAGGGTGCACGAGGAGCGCGTCGAGCACTTCACCCTGATGCAGGAGAAGGTCTGGAATCCCGCGATGGCCGGCTCGCCGGGCATGATCCGGGGCATGTTCGGCGAGGCACCCGCGCACGAGTTCATGGTGCTCTCCATGTGGCGGTCGGCCGCCGAGCACGGAAAGTACCGCACCGAGCGGGTGGAGCGGCTGGCCCTGCGCGCCCAGACGGAGGCGGACATCGCGGCCCTGACCGGTGACATCGTCGAGATGGAGCCGTCCTGGACGGTCTGAGGGGCCAGGACGGTTACGAAAGATTCCGTGTGACCTACGCCGTATGAGCCCGTCCGAGTGCTCGATCGTCCCCCGGCCGAACTAGGGTTTTGGCATGGCACGACCACGGCGCATCGTCCTTGTCCGGCACGGCGAGTCAACGGGCAATGTTGATGACTCCGTCTACGAGCGGGAACCCGATCACGCTCTCGCCCTGACCGAACGCGGCTGGCGACAGGCCGAGGAGACCGGAAAGACGATCCGGGAGGTGTTCGGCCGGGAGCGCGTGAGCGTGTACGTCTCCCCGTACCGCCGCACCCACGAGACCCTGCGGGCCTTCCACCTCGACTCCGACCTCATACGCGTACGCGAGGAACCCCGGCTCCGCGAGCAGGACTGGGGCAACTGGCAGGACCGCGACGACGTGCGCCTGCAGAAGGCGTACCGGGACGCCTACGGCCACTTCTTCTTCCGGTTCCCGCAGGGTGAGTCCGGCGCCGACGTCTACGACCGGGTCGGCGGTTTCCTGGAAAGTCTCTTCCGCAGCTTCGAGGCCCCCGACCATCCGCCGAACGTGCTCCTGGTGACGCACGGACTCGCGATGCGGCTGTTCTGCATGCGCTGGTTCCACTGGACGGTCGCGGAATTCGAGTCGCTGTCGAACCCCGGGAACGCCGAGATGCGGATGCTCGTTCTCGGAGAGGACGGCCGGTACGCCCTCGACCGGCCCTTCGAGCGCTGGCGGGACCCGGTGCCGTACTGGGTCAACGGATAGAGTGGCAGTGCGATGACCGCTGACACCTCTTCTCTCGGGCGCCTGGAGCGCGCGCTGGCCAGCCTGCGCGGACTGGCGGTGGCGGACGCGCTGGGCTCGCAGTTCTTCGTCCCGGCGAACTACCCCCTGCTCAAGCGCCGCGAGCTCCCCGAGGGCGCCTGGCAGTGGACGGACGACACGGAGATGGCCTGTTCCGTGGTGGCAGTCCTGGCCACCCACCAGCGCCTGGACCAGGACGCGCTGGCCCGCTCCTTCGCCGACCACCACGACTTCGACCGGGGCTACGGCCCCGCGGTCAACCGGCTGCTCCGCCTCGTCCGGGAAGGCCAGGACTGGCGCGAGCTGGCCGCGGGCCTCTTCAACGGACAGGGCTCCTGGGGCAACGGCGCGGCGATGCGCATCGCCCCCCTGGGCGCCTGGTACGCGGACGATCCGGAGCAGGCGACCCACCAGGCGGAGATCTCCGCCTACCCCACGCACCAGCACCGCGAGGCCGTGGTCGGCGCGATGGCCGTAGCGGCCGCGGCCGCACTGGCCGCCGCCCCGGACGGGCCGCCCAGCCCGGAAGCGCTGCTCGACGGCGTGATCGCCCTCGTGCCCAAGAGCGCGGTCGGCGCGGGCCTGCGCCGCGCCCGGGACATGCTCGACTACGGCGACGCCGGGACGGTCGCTGCCGTCCTCGGCTGCGGCCGCCGCACGAGCGCCCACGACACCGTCCCCTTCGCCCTCTGGTCGGCCGCGCGCTCGCTCGGCGACTACGAGAAGGCGTTCTGGACGACCGCCCAGGTGGGCGGGGACGTGGACACGAACTGCGCCATCGTCGGTGGTGTGCTCGCGTCCGGCAAGGCGGGACCACCCCCCGCGCCGTGGCTGGAGCGGACCGAGGCCCTGCCGGACTGGGTGCCTTCCGGCCCCTGAGGTACCTCCCCCTCGTCCCGGTGGCCACTCTTCGTGTCCGCCGGGAACTCTCCGTGGTCGCCGCCCGTTGCTCCGGTAGCCGTCACCGGTCCGCCGGTCCGAGCCGAAACAGCCTCGCTCCGGGCGGATGGCGGCCGGGATGACCTGAGGTTCGGGGAGTGTCAGGGGGTGTGGACGGGGTGCGGGTCGTTGTCGTTCTCGGTTATCTCGCGGCCTTCGCCGTCCTCGCCGCCCTCATGGCGGTGCGGCCGACCGGACCGTGGTGTGTGCCGCCTGCTGTGGCGCAGTGGTCCGGTCGGCCGCGACGTACCGCCGCCCCGGTCGGGTCAGCCGATCCCCGGACCCGCCGTGCCCGCGAGGGCGTCGAGGTCGCTCTTGCGGACCTTGATCACCAGCCAGGCGGTGAGGAAGGCGAGCACGGCCATCACGGCGGCCGGCACGAAGGCGACCGAGATGCCGTGGGCGAGCACGTCGTGCCCCCAGGGCGCGGGCAGCTGGTGCGTCTTGGCGAACTGCGCCTTCTGTTCCGGCGTCCCCTGCGCGAGGAACTTCGGCAGCTGTTTCTTCGCCTCGTCCGTGCTCGCGGTGCCGAAGACGGTGGTCAGGATGGACAGGCCCAGCGAACCGCCTACTTGCTGCGTGGCGTTGAGCAGCCCGGAGGCCGCGCCCGCCTCGTGCTGGGCGACCCCGGATACGGCCGTGACGGTGGCTGTCACGAAGTTCAGGCCCATGCCGAAGCCGAACACCAGCATCGGGCCGAGTACCCCGCCGACGTACGAGCTGTCCGGGCTGATGAAGCTCTGCCAGACCAACCCGATCGTCACGAGGGTCGCGCCGGCCATCATGAACGGCTTGGGGCCGAGCCTGGGCAGGAACCGCTGCGACAGGCCCGCGCCGAGCGCGATCACGACCGTGACGGGCAGGAAGGCCAGACCGGCCTTGATCGGGCTGTAGCCGAGCACGTTCTGGACGAACAGCACGATGTAGAAGAACATCCCGAACATCGCCGCGGCCAGGCTGAGCATGATCACATAGGTGCCCGAGCGGTTGCGGTCGGCGAACATCCTGAGCGGGGTGATGGGTTCCTTCGCCCGCAGTTCGGTGAGGACGAAGGCCACCAGGAGCACCACCGCGGCGCCGAACGAGCCGATGGTGAGCCCGTCACGCCAGCCGTCCTCCGACGCCCGGATGAACCCGTACACCAGCGTGGCCATGCCGGCTGTCGACGTGAGCGCCCCGGCGATGTCGAACCGGCCCGGGTGCCGCTCGGACTCGTTGATGTACAGCGGTGCGAGCGAGGCGATCAGCAGCCCGATGGGTACGTTGACGAAGAGCACCCACCGCCAGTCGAGCCAGTCGGTCAGCATGCCTCCCGCGAGCAGGCCGATGGCGCCGCCACCCGCGGACACCGCGGCGAACACACCGAAGGCCCGGTTGCGTTCCGGGCCCTCCGGGAAGGTGGTGGTGATCAGGGCCAGTGAGGTGGGCGAGGCGATCGCACCGCCCACGCCCTGCAGGGCCCGGGCGGCCAGCAGTTGCCAGGGTTCCTGGGCGAGGCCACCCAGCAGCGAGGCGAAGGTGAACAGCAGGATGCCGGTCATGAACACCCGGCGCCGGCCGAGGATGTCACCGGCCCGCGCGCCGAGGAGCAACAGTCCGCCGAACGTGAGCGTGTAGGCGCTCACCACCCAAGTGAGGTCGGTCGTACTGAACTTGAGCGCGTCTTGAATGTGCGGGAGCGCGATGTTCACAATCGTCGCGTCGAGCACCACCATGAGTTGGCAGGCGGCGATGACGGTCAGGGCGATGCCGGGGTGCCCGTCCCGGCGGGCCGCGCCCGGTTCTGGTTTCTGGAGTAACTGAGAGGTTGTCACCATGAGTCCCCCACAAAGGCGTTAGTGAACGCTCGCGTTCACTTTCGCGTCAACGGTAGTGAGTCCCCAACAGTGAACGCAAGCGTTCACTTAATTCCGTGCCATGTACCGCGTCCCCCTCTGCTGCGACGTGGCGCGATCCCACCCCGGAACACCCGCTTCCCCTTCATGCTGGAGAAACACGGATGGATACCACGCGCTGGACGGCCGAACCTGCCCGGACGGCTTCCCCTCGTCGGCGCGGTGCGGTGCTGGAGCGCGCGATCCTGGACGCCGCTCTCGAGCAGCTCAGCACGGTCGGCTGGAAGGGCCTGACCATGGAGGGTGTCGCGACCGGCGCCCAGACCGGCAAGGCCGCCGTCTACCGCCGCTGGCCCTCCAAGGAGGACCTGGTCGCCGACGCCCTCGAAGCCGCTCTGCCTCCCGTCGGCGGAGTGCCGGACCTCGGAAGCGTTCGCGAGGATCTGCTGGTGCTGTGTCGTCGCGCACGCGACGCCATGTTCTCGCGACCCGGTTTCGCACTGCGCGCTGTGATTCACGAATGCGATCCTGCGCAGGCCGAACGCTTCCACGGCGTGATCTTCGACGGTGTGGTGGAGCCGACCATCCGGCAGCTGCGGGACGTGGTGACCCGTGGGATAGAGAGGGGAGAGGTACGCCGGGACGCGGCCAACGGGTACGTCTTCGACGCCATCCCGGCGATGATGATGTACCGATCCAAGATGTGCACCAGTGAATGGAACGACCGGGATCTGGAGGAGATGATCGACCACCTCATGATCCCGTTGCTGCGTGCGCACGGCGTCTGAACCTGCCCGCCGGCCCTCGTCGCCCCGACCGGGGAACCGGGGTGTCGCTCGGTGATCCGGGCGGCGTACCCTAAGGGCGCCATGCCGTACGAACCACCCACTCACACTGTCGAGCGCTCCCTGCGCGCCACGACCGGAGCGAAGATCATCGCTGGTGTCGACGAGGTGGGGCGGGGTGCCTGGGCCGGACCCGTCACCGTCTGCGCGGCGGTCACCGGACTCCGTCGGCCGCCCGAGGGTCTGACCGACTCCAAGCTGCTGACCATCAAGCGCCGTACGGAACTGGCCGGGATACTCCGGACGTGGGTGACCTCCTACGCCCTGGGACATGCTTCACCCGAGGAGATCGACCAACGGGGGATGACCGCCGCGCTGCGGCTCGCCGCCGTCCGGGCCCTGGACGCCCTGCCGGTGCGCCCCGACGCCGTGATCCTCGACGGGAAGCACGACTATCTCGGCGCCCCGTGGAAGGTCCGCACGGTGATCAAGGGAGATCGTTCCTGCGTCGCCGTTGCGGCGGCGTCGGTGATCGCCAAGGTTCAGCGCGACAAAATGATGGCCGAACTGGGCATCGACCATGCAGACTTCGGGTTTGCGGACAACGCCGGGTATCCGTCACCCGTGCACAAGGCCGCACTGGAGGAGCGGGGGCCCACCCCGTACCACCGCCTGTCATGGGCGTATCTTGATGCGCTGCCCCAGTGGCGGCACCTCAAGAAGGCCCGCAGCTGGGCGGACGGAAGCGTTCCGGAAATCGAGGGTCAGCTCGGCTTCGATTTCTGACGGTTCCGCTCGCACTGATGTGCCACCCGGTCGTTCCTGCCGCACCAACGTTTGATAAAAAACAGCTCATGCCTCTCATTCCCGAGGAGCCTCAGATTCACGAGAGTGCCCAGGGTCCCCGCGTCACTCCGGCCAGTGGCCGTACCGCGCCGACCCCTCGCCCCGTACCCGGCCCCCGTTCCGCGGCTCCGTCCCGCCCCGGTCGTCCCGGCCCTCCGCGGCCCACGCCGCCGGTGCAGCGCACGCAGCGTGACGTGGTTCCGGCCAAGCCAGGCCCGTCGGGCCCGGCCGTACCCGCCGTCTCGGCGGCCACCCCGCAGATCCAGCTGATCCCCGCCTCGGCCGAGGGCGCCCTCGACGCCGCCGACGAAGCGGTGGACCTGCTGCTCGACTCGGGCCGCGCCCCCGGAGAGGTGTTGGTGATCACCACCGGCGCCCAGCACCCGTGGGCCGAGCACGAGCTCTCCTTCGGTGAGGCCGCCTACTGGGCGCAGCACGACTCCGGTGACGACGTCTTCTACACGGACGCCGCCATCGTCTCCCGTGCCGCGTCCCGCCCCGTGGTCGTCGTGGCCGTCAACGGAGGCCCCGCCGCCGCTGCCGCCACCGTCCTCCCGCTCGCCCATTCCAGGGCCGGCGCTCTGCTGATCGTCTGCGGTGACCCGCAGCAGATCAACTCGGTGCTGGGCGCGGGCGTGGGCGCGGGCGTCTGAGTCACGTTCCGCCTCCCGCGCCGAGACGGCGCGGGAGGGTGACGGGGCTATCCGCACGGTGCGGCCTCCGGCATGCCCGCATGCCCGAAGGTGGCCGTTCCTCCTAGGGGACGGCCGTCCGGCGCGCGCCGGGCAGTCGGGCGTACGGCGTCGCCGACCGCATCCCGGACGCCGACCGCATCCCGGACGTAGGCCGCGCCTTGGACGCCGACCGAGCCTGGGGCAGGAGAAGTGCCCCAGGGGCCTGGGGCGTTCCTGTGACCGTCCGCACGGACGGCGCACCTTCCGCGCCGAGTACGAGCGGTGACGCCGCCCGGCTCGGACGCGGTTCCGGAGCGGCCGGTGATTCCCCTGTGAGCGGCCCACTCGGTGGCACCGGCGCACGCCCGGGCCCTGCCGCTGCGCGGCTGTGCCGGGGCGGGGTCCGCGCCCTCGAACGGGTTTCAGCGAGCGGCGGCGCGCCGTAGAACCTCGGAGACCGGGCCCCCGGTGCGAGGCGCCAGCGGTGGCGCCTCCGAGAGGGCGAAGGGCTCCGGCTCCGAATGGGAGCTCGGCCGGCGGCCGCCGCGGTTCTCGCCGAGCACCTGCCAGCCGTCCCCGGTCAGCGTGATGTACGCCCCGCAGCGCAGGCCGTGCAGGGTGCAGGCGTCGCGCAGCCCCCACATCCAGGCGCCGTCCTCCTCCGTCCAACGCGCTTCGCCGTCACGGCAGTAGAGCAGGACGGCGGTGCGTACCGGCGTGCGTCTGCGCAGGTCGTGCGGAATGACCCGGCGCAGCTGGGCGAGCAGCGCGTTGCGGAACATCCAGCCGTCGGCCGGTGCCGGCCGCCGTACGAACGAGGCGCTGGCGCACAGGCGTTCCTCCGGATCCAGGACGGCCACGACCGCCATGGACGGCTTGGGGCGATGCCGGGCGTGGAGCCCGCTGACGACCTCACGGGGGTTGCGCAGCAGGGGGATTCCGGCGGCTGCCCACTCCGCGGGCTCGAGCAGGCGACTGGCGGAAGCGGCGGACGCGGACGTCGACAACGAGGCCGCCGAGGACGAGGCGAATCCGAAGGTCACGTTCCTCCCTTCGGCTACGCGCCCACACTGCGGGCGAGGTCTGATTCGGGGGAGCGCGCACCGCAACGGAGCCCAACCGGGACACGGAGGAGTCGTGCGGGGAGCGGACCTCAATTCTTCCTGTCGAACTGGGATGCGGCAACGAGCAATTGGGGCCACCGGCTGTTATCTGGCGGTGCGTGGCTTATATCCCTACCCACGGGGGCCGCTGATGACGCCTGGGGTGCCCGGCCGGGGCCCGTTCGCATGCCACGGGGGCACACGGACGGGCGCGGCGGCCGGTCAGCCCTGGACGGCCAGCACCAGGGGCAACACCGCGCTCGCGCCGCCCCGTCTGAGCAGGCGCGAGGCGACCGCGAGGGTCCAGCCCGTCTCCGTGAAGTCGTCCACGAGGAGGACCGCGCCGCGGGCCTCGGCGAGCGCCGCGGCGAGGTCGGGCGGCACCGTCAGTGCCCCGTCGAGGGCCTTGAGGCGCTGCGCGCTGTTGCTGCGCGGCACCCGTGACGCGTCACCGGCGTACGCGACGGAGCCGAGCAGCGGCAGCCGGCCGATCTCGGCGATGCGGGCGCCGAGGGACTGGATCAGCGCCGGCCGGGTGCGCGAGTCGACGGTGACCACTCCCACGGGCCTGGGCTGTGCGTCGGGCGCGCCCGAGGCCCAGCCGCCCGGGCCCTTGGCCCAGTCGGCGAGCACATCCACCACGGCGCGCGCGACGTCGTCCGGTACCGGCCCGTCGGCGGCCTGGGGCGCGAACAGGGGACGCAGCCGGTTGCCCCAGCCGATGTCCGAAAGGCGGCCCAGCGCCCGCCCGGGCGAGGCCAGTTCACCGGCCGGGATCCGGCCCTTGAGCTCGATGCCGATGGCGGGCAGTCCGGTCGGCCACATACGGCGGGGCTCCACCTCGACCCCGGCGCGACCGAGGTCGACCCGGGCGGCGTCCAGTGCCGCCGTGGTCGTGTCGGCGGTGAAGCGCGGACTCGCGCAGTTGTCACAGCGGCCGCAGGGCTTGGCGCCCTCGTCGTCCAACTGGCGCTGGAGGAACTCCATCCGGCAGTCCGTGGTGGACGCGTACTCGCGCATCGCCTGCTGCTCCGCCTTGCGCTGACGGGCCACCCACGCGTACCGCTCGGCGTCGTACGACCACGGCTGCCCGGTGGCGATCCAGCCGCCCTTGACGCGCTTGACCGCCCCGTCCACGTCCAGGACCTTCAGCATCGTCTCCAGCCGGGAGCGGCGCAGCTCCACCAGCGGCTCCAGGGCAGGAAGGGACAGTGGGCGGTCGGCCCGGCCGAGGACGTCCAGGGTGCGGCGCACCAGGTCCTCCGAGGGAAAGGCGAGGGAGGCGAAGTACTCCCAGATCGCCTCGTCCTCCTTGCCCGGCAGCAGCAGTACCTCGGCGTGTTCGACGCCACGTCCCGCGCGGCCGACCTGCTGGTAGTAGGCGATGGGCGAGGACGGCGAGCCGAGATGCACGACGAAACCCAGGTCCGGCTTGTCGAAGCCCATCCCGAGCGCCGAGGTGGCGATCAGCGCCTTGACCCGGTTGGCGAGCAGATCGTCCTCGGCCTGCTGCCGGTCGGCGTTCTCCGTCTTGCCCGTGTACGAGGCGACGGTGTGCCCGCGCTGCCGGAGGAAGGTGGTGACCTCCTCGGCGGCGGCCACGGTGAGGGTGTAGACGATGCCGGAGCCCGGGAGGTCGTCGAGGTGGTCGGCGAGCCAGGCCATCCGGTGCGCGGCGTCGGGCAGCCGCAGCACGCCGAGGCTCAGGCTGTCCCGGTCCAGGGGGCCGCGCAGCACCAGCGCGTCCGAGGCGCCGCCCGTGCCGAGCTGCTCGGCGACGTCCGCGGTGACGCGCGCGTTGGCCGTGGCGGTGGTCGCCAGTACCGGCACCCCCGGCGGGAGGTCGCCGAGCATGGTGCGCAGCCGGCGGTAGTCCGGGCGGAAGTCGTGGCCCCAGTCGGAGATGCAGTGGGCCTCGTCCACGACGAGGAGTCCGGTCGCCGCCGAGAGCTTGGGCAGCACCTGGTCGCGGAAGTCGGGGTTGTTCAGGCGTTCCGGGCTGACGAGCAGTACGTCGACCTCTCCGGCCGCGATCTCGTCCTGGACGGTGTCCCACTCCTCCGTGTTGGCGGAGTTGATGGTGCGGGCGTGGATTCCGGCGCGGGCCGCCGCCTCCACCTGGTTGCGCATGAGGGCGAGGAGCGGCGAGACGATCACCGTGGGCCCGCTGCCCCTGGCCCGCAGCAGCGAGGTCGCCACGAAGTACACCGCGGACTTGCCCCATCCCGTGCGCTGCACGACCAGGGCCCGGCGCCGGTCGGCGACCAGTGCCTCGATGGCCCGCCACTGGTCCTCGCGCAGCCGGGCCGTCCCCGTGTCGTCCCCGACGAGCCGGGCGAGGACGGTGTCGGCCCGCGCCCGGAGGTCCGCGTTGCTCGTGTGCTCCATGCGTCCCATACAACAGGACGGGACTGACAACCGGGCGGTCCGAGGGGTGTGGAACGCGGTGACGTCGGCTTTGTCGTGTCCCTGTTCTGAGTTATCCACAGGCTCAAGCGGAATGCCGGGATCCGCGAGATCGTCTGCGCATGACGAATCACGGCGAAACCACCGGACCCTTCGAAAACGGCGACATCCTGGGACGAGAGTCACTGAACGAACGGTCCGCGCACGACCCCCAGGTCACCCTGCGCACCCCGGCCGAGCTGGCCGACGCCCTGCCCTACCTGCTCGGGTACCGGCCCGAGGACAGCATCGTGCTGGTCGCTCTGCACGACAGGGAAGGCCGCGGCCGGTTCGGCGGGCGGGCCCGGCTCGGCATCCCCGCGGCCACGGAGGACTGGGAGGCGGCCGTACGGCAGCTGGCCCAGGGACTGGTGACCGGCAGCGAGCGGCGCGGCGCGAAACCGGAACAGATGGTCGCCTACGTCTGCCAGGAGCCGGGCGACGGCGAGACGGGCCGGGACGTGATGATCCGGCTCAGGCCGCTCATCGCTCTGCTGCGCACGCAGTGCGGCACCCTCGACGCGCCGGTGATCGAGGCCCTGTGCATCTCGGACGGCCGCTTCTGGTCCTACTGCTGCCCGACCGAGCGCTGCTGCCCCGACGACGGGACGCCGATGGGCCTGCCGGGCACCTCGGTGCTGGCCGCCGCGGCCACCTACGCAGGGATCCAGGTGCGCGGCACGCTCCGCGAGCTACGGGCAAGGCTTCTGCCCTGGGAGACGGGCGCGGCCCTGGAGCAGGAGATCGCCCTGGACGCGGCCGGCATGGACCTGGTGCCCCGCATCCTCGACGAGGCCACCCGGCCCGGCGTGGCCGAGGAGACCCTCGAACTGGCCGATCGGATCATCCGCAGGTTCACCGCCGCACCGCCGGTGCCCGGTGCGCACCGGGCCGACATCCGCGACGACGAACTGCTCGGCCACGACGAGGCGGCCACCCTGATCCTCGGGCTCCAGGACCGCACGACCCGTGACCGGGCGGCCGCCTGGATGGAGGGCGACGAGGCCGGCCCGGCCCTGCGGCTCTGGCGCGCCCTGGCCCGTCGCTGCGTCGGGCCGTACGGCGAGCACGCCGCCGCCCCGCTGACCCTGGCGGGCTGGGTCGCCTGGTCCGGCGGGGACGAACTGGAAGCCCGGGAAGCGCTCGCGATGGCGCTGGGCGCGGACCCCGACTACCTCTTCGCCCGCCTCCTGCACCAGGCCTGCAACGAAGGCCTCGACCCCGAGTCCATCCGCCGGTGCCTGCGCGCGGAACGCGCGGAACGGACAGCGGCCCCGGGCCCCGCGCCGACGGCCGGACCCGCGCAGCCGGAAGGGTCGGAGCAGGTGCAGTCGGACGGGGCGGACCAGGTGCAGTCGGAGGGGGCGGAGCAGGCGCAGTCGGCGGGGATGGAGCCGGGGCAGCCGGACGGGACGGAGCAGACAGGGCCGGCAGCGGAAGGCACCCCGTGTCCGCCCTCGGGTGAGAGCGTCCCGGACTCGGGATCACCCACCAAGGCGGAAGCTCGCCCCTCGCAGCGGATCTCAGGGACCGGTGCCCCTCGGCGCCGTCGCCGCACGCGGACCGCCGAGGGCGGCGACGGCGCCTCCCGGCCACCGCGTGGGGAGGCCGCACGGCGCCGGCCGACCGGCTCCCACCCCCGGACGCCGGCCACCGGAACCACCCGCAGGGCAGGTGCACGGCCCGGCGGTACGCGCACGCGCACCGAAGGCGTCCCGGCCCGTGACGCGGCGACGACCGGCATCCGCCGCGATGCCGAGGGGGACGGGTGAGGACCGGCCGCTGGCCCGGCGCCCCGTTCGTCCGTCGGTGCGTCCGCCCGCTCCGGCTCGCGGTGCCGTCCGATCCGAAGGGTCCTGCGCGCCGGCAATCCCTGCCGGTCGCGTCCGAGCCTCCGACACGCCGCCGTTCGGTCGGCTTCACCGGTGCGGGGCGTGACCAGGACGAGTGCGCCGCCGTTCACCTGAGTGGCGGAACGCCTGGACGGGTCGTGCCGCCGCAGGGCCCTCGCACTTCCGGGGGCGTCGGCACGCGCCCGGCACGTCCGAGGCGCACCGAGAGCAGAAAAGGCCACCCCATGCATCAGCAGCCGACTCGGCCCTCCTTCGCCGACGACAGCCGACCACCGTGGGCCGGACACGAGCCCCTTCCCCAGGCCCGCGTCGGCAGCTCTGTTCCAGCGGCGGCAGGCGCCCGCAAGCCCCCGACGCCTCCGCGTACGCCGATCGAACTGCTGTCCGCGGAGGACACGCTCCGGAACGCGGACCGATCCGCCGGCCGAACGGGCCGCCCCACCACCGCGCCCCCTACCGCCACCACACCGCGCGCCCAGCATTCAACGGCCCGGCCCGCATCCGACCTTCCGCCCACGCACACCGCCCTGATCTGCGTCGCCCTGCCGGGCCTCACCATCTCGGGGGAACACGGGCAACTGACCGGCCGGGGACTCGAAGGGTTCTACCGGGGCGGCCGACGCCTGCTCGCGCGATGCCAGGTCCGCGTCGCCGGACGCGAACCGCTCCTGGTCCAGGCGAGGATGACCGGCGCCGACCGCGCCCGCTTCGTCGGCACCCTGCGGGCCACGCCGGGCTCGGGCCCGGACCCCGACGTCATCGTCGAGCGGATCCGCAACGCCGACGGAACCGAGCGCATCACGCTGCACAACGCCGGCCTGCGCCCCCTGCGCCTCCCCGTCGAGGTCGCCCTCGGCACCGACCTGGCGGACCTCGGCGCCATCGCCTCGGGCAAGGCCGGTCCCGAACTGCCCGCCAGCGTCCACGACTCGGGCCTGCGCTGGACGTCGGCCGACGGCGGAGCCTGTGTCACCGCTCACCCACCACCCGCCGACGCCCTGGCCTCCGCCGGCCTGCTGCGCTGGGAACTGGACCTGCCGCCGGGCGCGACGACGGCCGTGGAGCTCCGCGTGCGCCCGGACGGCGCGGGACCGCTTCGCGCCGTGGGGCAGACCGCGACGAGCCCCCTCGCACCTGCCCGGGCGACCGGCGACGACCCGCGGGTGGCCGCCCTGCTCCGGGCGGCCGTCGACGACTTGCACGCCCTGCTGCTGCGCGACCCCGGACACCCCTCCGACACCTACCTGGCGGCGGGCGCCCCCTGGCGCTGCGGCATGGCACCCGCCGAGGCGCTCGCCGCGGCCCGGCTGACGCTGCCCCTCGGCACCCGGCTCGCCGCGGGCACACTGCGCGCCCTCGCCCGCACCCAGCTCACCGGTCCGGGCACGCAGGCGGGGCTGATCCCCGGACCACGGCGGGACGCGGGTGCTTTCCTCCCGCCTGCCTGCACCGGTACGGAGGCCACACTCCTGTTCCCCGTCCTGCTTGCCGAGGCCCGGCGCTGGGGACTCCCCGAGCGGGAGACCTTGGAGCTGCTTCCCGCGGCGGAGCGCTGCCTGACGTGGCTGCGGACCACCGTGGGCGACGGCACCTACCTGCCCGACCCGCCGCGATGCGGACCGATCCGCTGCGAGACCCAGGCCCATGCCCACCGCGCGGCCGTGCTCGGCGCCGACCTGCTCGACGCCCACGGCAGACCGGGCAGCACGGAACTGCGGCAGTGGGCCGAGACCGCGCGGAAGGCGTTCCGCACGGACTTCTGGATCGAGGACCGGAGCGGCGGACGCCCGACCGCGGCCCTCGCACCGGGTGGCCGCCCCCTGCCGCACCTCGGCTCCACCGCCGTGCACCTCCTCGACACCGGCCTCCTGGGTGGCGGCCTGCACGCCCCCGGGCTGCTCGACAAGGCGCAGACCCACCAGCTCGCCCGGCTGCTCGGCAGCCCGGCGATGGACGCGGGCTGGGGGCTGCGAGGTCTGGGCGCCAAGGAGGCGGGACACAACCCGTTCGGCCACCGCACCGGAGCCGTGCGCGTCCACGAGACCGCGCTCGCGGTCGCCGGACTGGCCGCCGCCGGGTACGAGAAGGAGGCGGCGAACCTGCTCGGAGGCCTGGTGGACGCCGCCGAGCACTTCGGGCACCGGCTGCCGGAGATGTTCGCGGGGGAGCAGCGCTCCGCCGGCAGCGCTCCGCTGCCGCACCCGGCGGCCTGCCGGCCGGCCGCCACCGCCGCCGCGTCGGCGATCCTCCTCCTCACCACGCTCGCGGGCATCCGGCCCGACGCACCCGCCCGCACCGTCACCCTCCGCCCGGTGCGCAGTGCTCCCCTCGGCGAGATCGGCCTCACCGGCCTGCGGGTCGCGGGCGCACCCTTCGCCGTGCGGGTCAGCAGACTCGGACTCGCGATGGTCGAGGAGGCGGCGGACGACCTGCAACTGGGCATGTGACCTGCCACGACGCCACTGATCGTAAGGACGGGGGAGCACCGCGCGCCCATACCGGAACGAAGCGGATCCGCTGCCTGCGCGGCCGACGAAGGGAGTGTTTATCGTCAGGCAGACGACTATGATCGCGGCATGCCCTACGACCCGTCAGCCTTTCCGCCCTTCGCCGTCACCGTGGACCTGGTCGTGCTGACCGTGCGACGCCATTCCCTGTGCGCGTTGGCGGTCCGCAGGGGCGAGCCGCCGTTCCAGGGGCGCTGGGCGCTGCCCGGCGGCTTCGTGCGGGACGACGAGGACCTTTCCCAGGCGGCGGCGCGTGAGCTGGCCGAGGAGACCGGACTGCGCGCGCACGACCCCTCGGCCCCGGCCCAGGACAACGGCGCGCACCTGGAACAACTCGCCACCTACGGCGACCCGAAGCGCGACCCCCGCATGCGGGTCGTCAGCGTCGCGCACCTCGCCCTCGCCCCGGACCTGCCGGCGCCCCGGGCAGGCGGCGACGCGAGCAACGCACGCTGGGCGCCGGTCGAGGAACTGCTCCAGCAGGGCGGCTACGGCCGTGACGGCGAAACCATGGCCCCGCTCGCCTTCGACCACGCCCAGATCCTCGCCGACGGCGTCGAGCGGGCCCGCTCGAAGATCGAGTACTCGTCGCTGGCCACGGCGTTCTGCCCGCCCGAGTTCACCGTCGGGGAGCTGCGCAGGGTGTACGAGGCGGTGTGGGCCGTGGCCCTCGACCCGCGCAACTTCCACCGCAAGGTCACGGGAACACCGGGATTCCTGGTCCCCACGGGCGGTACGACCACCCGGCAGGGCGGCCGGCCCGCCCAGCTCTTCCGGGCCGGGGGAGCCACCCTGCTCAACCCTCCGATGCTCCGCCCCGAGGTCTGACACCCGGCCCACACGGCAGGGCGGAAGGGGCGTAGGCGCAGTCGCGCCGGGAGGTGATCCCCCGAACGGCGCAGGAAACTGCTCTCCAAGTTGCGCGCCACCCGATAGCAGATCAGGTGATACCCGAAAAACCGGACACTGCGCGCTATCTTGCTGCAGGTGATCCAGGCCGTCGGACTGACCAGCATTCCCCGCAAGGCGCACCCGCCCGCCGTCGACGACGTCTCCTTCGAGGCGTGCGCCGGACGGGTCACCGCGCTCCTCGGACCCGCGGGCGCCGGCAAGACGACGGCGCTCAGGCTGATGCTCGAACTGCAACAAGGGCGCGGCATCACCTACTTCAGAGGCCGGCCCCTGCACCGGATCCCTCACCCCGCGCGAGAAGTCGGCGTGCTCCTAGGTGACGTACCCGGTCATCCGGCGCGCTCCGTGCGCGGACACCTGCGGATGCTGTGCGCGGCGGCGGGAGTTCCGGTCGGCCGTGCCGACGAGGTGCTGGAGGTGGTCGGCCTCGTCAGCCTCCGGGAGGAACGTCTCGGCACCCTGTCCCGCGGCATGGACCGCAGGCTCGGACTGGCCTGCGCTCTCCTGCCCGACCCCCACACGCTCGTGCTGGACGACCCCACCGACGGCCTCTCCACCCGCGAGGCGCGCTGGATGCACGGCATGCTGCGCGCCCACGCGGCCCAGGGCGGCACGGTGCTGTACACGACGGCCGACTCCAAGGAGGCTGCGCGCGCGGCCGACCGGGTCGTCACCCTCGACGGCGGCAGGCTCGTCGCCGACCAGGAGGCGGGTGAGTTCGCGCGCAATCGGCTGCGCCCGCGCGTAGCCGTCCGCAGCCCTCACGCCGCCCGACTCGCCGCCCTGCTGAGCAAGGAGGCCCGTGCCGCCCAGCGCTCCGTGGAGGTCGTACGCGAGGACGGCAACCGCCTCTCCGTGTACGGCAGCACGACAGCGGACATCGGTGAGACGGCCTTCCGGCACAACATCCTCATCCATCAACTCGCCGACGAGATCGGGGACATGGGAGCCGGAGCGGGAGCGGAGTCCCGGGACGCCGCGAACGCGGCCGGTGAACCGGCCACGGCCGTGCGGGAACGGCCCGTTCCCGAGCGCACGCCGGAGGAGCGTACGCGAGCCGTGCTCGGTTCGTCGGTGGAGGGCCGGGCCGCTGGGCGCGCACAGGCGGTGTCCGGTCTGCTGTCCGGGGACCAGAAGCCGATGGTGTCCAGCCTCGTCGAGGCTGAGCCTGAGGCGCAGGCCGACTCGGCGTCGGCCTCTACCTCGGCGTCGGCCTCAACCTCGAGCTCCGCCTTGGCCTCGGCCTCGGCCTCGACCACGACCTCGGCATCGGATGAGGCCGGTGCCGAGCCGGCGTCGACTGCCGTCCCGGACGGAGCCGTAGGTGACGCCGCTGTCGGTGCGGCCGGTGCGTCGCCGACCGGCGACTCCCGCCCCGCAGGCACGATTCCGCAGACCGACCCCGCGGATGTCTCCGGAAGCCCTGCGGCGCCCGGCGGCACGGCCGCGACCGGTACGAACGTCTCCGGCGCGACCGTCCCGGGCGCGCGTAATCCCAGCACCCGCACCCCTGGCAGCGGTCGCACCCGGACCGGTCGGCCGGTGCCCGCGCGCGCCGGCGCGGCCGACTCTCCCGCCCATCTGTCGACCCTTCCGCCCCCCATCTCCCCCCGCCCCGCCCCCAGCCCCCTCCGCCCCCTGCGCTACGAGCTCCGGCGTGCGGCCGGGATCGGCACCGGATTCCTCACCTGTGGTGCCGTGCTGGTGGTGTCCGCGCTCACCGCCGTGGTCCTGGCGCGGCTCGGTCACACCCCGCAGGAGCGGCTCTTCGCCGCCTGGCCGCGGGAGCTGCCGCTGCCGCCCACGGCGCTCGCCGCCGGCCTGCTCGGCGCGCTGGCCTTCGGGGACGAGTTCCGTCACCCCGCGCTGGCGGCGGACCGCGGCACCGTGCCCCGCCGGTTGGGGCTGCTCACCGCGAAACTCCTCGTCTCCGGAGCCACCGCCCTGATGCTGGCCTTCCTCACCCTCGGCTGTGACGCCGAGGTGCTCTACCTCGTCTACGGGCGGGAGCTGACACAAGTTCCCGCGGACTGGCTCTCACTGACCGCGAGTTGGTTCGGTCTCGTGACCGGCTGCGCCTGGGCCGGAGTCCTGGCGGCCGGGGTCTTCCGGTCCGCCACGGCAGGGCTCGCCGCCGTGCTCGCCGTGCCCGTCCTCGTCGTTCCGGCCGTCCATCTGACGCTGGGAGGCTCCACGGTGCGGATGGCGGCGGGCCTGCCGGCGCGGATGCGGGAACTCCTGCTGCTCCAGTGGCCCTTCGGGGGGGACAGATACCTGCTCGCCATGGCCCGGGTCGTCGCCCAACCCGTCGGCGGGGCGCTGACGTTGTCGCTGACGGCACTGCTCTGCGTGTACCTCGCCGGCACGCTGCGCGCCAGGGCCCGATGACGGCCTTCCGCACGCTTCAGGTCAGGCTGTGCGCACAACTCCCCGGAGAAAGGCCGTTTCCTTCCGATAAGGCGTCAATTGCGATGCGGTGAGCGATCACCCTTTCGTGTGCTTTTCACCAAAGACCTCAAGGGAGTTGGAACCGACGCCGACAAAGGATGCGTGAGTACCCTTGCGCACACCATGATGACCGCCGCCCGCTCCTCAGACTCAGGTCTGGTCGGCCCGGGCGAACTCGACCGCTACCCCTACGCAGAGGCTCCGGTGCCCGACCGCGTGGGAGCACCCGCCTGGGACGGAGTGGAACCCGAGCTGGGCCGCGTGGGCCGGCGTGCCACGGGCAGCCGCGGCCGCGGCCTGCACGGCCAACTCGTACAGCAGCTCGGTCAGATGATCGTCTCGGGGGACCTGGGTGCGGACCGCCCGCTGGTGCCGGAGGAGATCGGCCAGCGCTTCGAGGTCTCCCGCACCGTCGTCCGTGAGTCCCTCCGCGTGCTGGAGGCGAAGGGCCTCGTCAGCGCCCGTCCGAACGTCGGCACGCGCGTGCGTCCCGTCAGCGACTGGAACCTGCTGGACCCGGACATCATCGAATGGCGGGCCTTCGGGCCGCAGCGCGACGACCAGCGCCGCGAGCTCAGCGAGCTGCGCTGGACGATCGAGCCGCTCGCCGCTCGCCTCGCCGCCGGCCACGGGCGTGAGGAGGTGCAGCAGCGCCTGTCCGACATGGTGGAGATCATGAGCCACGCCATGGCCCAGGGGGACGCGCTGACCTTCTCGCGCGCCGACACGGAGTTCCACGCGCTGCTCATCCAGATCGCGGGCAACCGCATGCTGGAGCACCTCTCGGGGATCGTCTCGTCAGCGCTCCAGGTCTCCGGCGGCCCCGTCACGGGCTGTGACCGGCCGAACGAGACCTCGCTCGCGCTGCACGCGCGGATCGTCGACGCCCTGGGCACCGCCGACGGCACGGCGGCGGAGACGGCCATGCGGCAGCTGCTGACCATCCACCCCGAGGTGGAGCGTGTGGTGCCCGCCCCGCGCGAGCACTGAGTCTCGCCGCGGGCGGTGCGGTCGCCGGTGTGCCGCGTTCTCGTGGTCCTCATGGCGTCGCCGGTTCCGGGAACCGGCCGTCGCCGGACCTCGTCGGATCATTGGGTGTCCGGCGGGGCCCGGCGGCGTGGCGGGCCGCCGGGCGGTGAAGCGGCCACGGCCGACTCGACAGGGGTGATCTCCTCTGTCCATGTCTGACCGTTTTTGACCGCTTACGGGGTGTGACTCGGGCCACGCAGATTGGGCGTAACGCTCGTGGGAGCAGCGCGATGACCTAAGAGGTGACAGTCGCGGAGGGAATACGGACGCCACACCAGGCGCTGTCCATCTCCCCGGCCCCCGCCCACTCCGTCGGCCCATCCGCAGGCCGGTGGTCGGCTCTCGTCCGCAGTGGACGGTGCCGGAAGCCGTTTTCCAACGTTCCGAGAGGTTGTTCGTGTCGGCCAGCACATCCCGTACGCTCCCGCCGGAGATCGCCGAGTCCGTCTCTGTCATGGCGCTCATTGAGCGGGGAAAGGCTGAGGGGCAGATCGCCGGCGACGATGTGCGTCGGGCCTTCGAAGCTGACCAGATTCCGGCCACTCAGTGGAAGAACGTACTGCGCAGCCTCAACCAGATCCTTGAGGAAGAGGGTGTGACGCTGATGGTCAGTGCAGCAGAGCCCAAGCGCACCCGAAAGAGCGTCGCAGCGAAGAGCCCGGCGAAGCGCACCGCCACCAAGACGGTCGCGGCGAAGACGGTGACCACCAGGAAGGCCACCGCGACCACGGCGGCCCCGGCCGCGCCCGTCGCCCCGTCCGACGACGATCCCGCCGACGAAGCCGCACCGGCCAAGAAGGCGGCCGCAGCCAAGAAGACGACCGCCAAGAAGGCGGTCGCCAAGAAGACCGTCGCCAAGAAGACGGCGGCCAAGAAGACCACCGCCAAGAAGGACGACGCCGAGGTTCTCGAGGACGAGGTCCTCGAGGACGCCAAGCCCGGCGACGAGCCCGAGGGCACCGAGAGTGCCGGTTTCGTGCTCTCCGACGAGGACGAGGACGACGCGCCCGCGCAGCAGGTCGCGGCCGCCGGTGCCACGGCCGACCCGGTCAAGGACTACCTGAAGCAGATCGGCAAGGTCCCCCTGCTCAACGCCGAGCAGGAGGTCGAGCTCGCCAAGCGCATCGAGGCGGGTCTCTTCGCCGAGGACAAGCTGGCCAACGCGGACAAGCTCGCGCCCAAGCTCAAGCGTGAGCTGGAGATCATCGCCGAGGACGGCCGCCGCGCCAAGAACCACCTCCTGGAGGCCAACCTCCGTCTGGTGGTCTCCCTGGCCAAGCGCTACACCGGCCGCGGCATGCTCTTCCTGGACCTCATCCAGGAGGGCAACCTCGGTCTGATCCGCGCGGTCGAGAAGTTCGACTACACCAAGGGCTACAAGTTCTCCACGTACGCCACCTGGTGGATCCGTCAGGCGATCACCCGCGCCATGGCCGACCAGGCCCGCACCATTCGTATCCCGGTGCACATGGTCGAGGTCATCAACAAGCTCGCGCGTGTGCAGCGCCAGATGCTCCAGGACCTGGGCCGCGAGCCCACCCCGGAGGAGCTGGCCAAGGAACTCGACATGACCCCCGAGAAGGTCATCGAGGTCCAGAAGTACGGCCGCGAGCCCATCTCCCTGCACACCCCCCTGGGTGAGGACGGCGACAGCGAGTTCGGTGACCTCATCGAGGACTCCGAGGCCGTCGTCCCCGCCGACGCCGTCAGCTTCACGCTTCTGCAGGAGCAGCTGCACTCCGTCCTGGACACGCTGTCCGAGCGCGAGGCCGGCGTCGTCTCGATGCGCTTCGGTCTCACCGACGGTCAGCCCAAGACCCTCGACGAGATCGGCAAGGTCTACGGCGTGACGCGTGAACGCATCCGCCAGATCGAGTCCAAGACCATGTCGAAGCTGCGTCACCCCTCGCGTTCGCAGGTGCTGCGCGACTACCTCGACTAGGTCCCGGCCGTACGACGGCGAAGGCCCGGTTCCCCTCGCGGGGGCCGGGCCTTCGTGCTGCGCGCGACGGTGAGGTGGCTGACTCTGGGTGTCCCAGTAGGACCTCGGAGTGAGGAGCTTGCATGCGCCGTACCGTTGCCCGTGCGCTGATCCGGCCGCTCGTGCTGGCGGCCGCTTTGACCGCCATACCTTTGACCGGAGCGGCACCGGTGGCCGCCGACAGCGTGGTCGTCGGGGGCTTCCCGATCGACGTCTCCCAGGCCCCCTGGACCGTGGCCCTCTCCAGCCGTGACCGGTTCGGGGGTACGCGCGCGGGGCAGTTCTGCGGCGGTGTGGCGATCACCCGGACCACCGTGCTGACCGCGGCCCACTGCCTCACCGACGACGTCCTCGGCGCGCCCCCCAACCGGGTGCGCGACCTCAAGGTCATCGCGGGCCGCACCAGTCTGCTGGCCGACGAGGGGCAGGAGATCGACGTCCAGGAGGTCCGGGTCAATCCGCACTACGACCCCGAAGCCAACACGGGCGACTTCGGCGTGCTCAAGCTCGCCGAACCGCTGCCGCGCAGCTCCCTCGTGAAAATGGCGCCGGAGGGTGACCCCGCGTACACGCCAGGGACCAAGGCCCTGGTCACCGGCTGGGGCGACACCTCGGGCGGAGGTTCCTACGCACGCCATCTGCATGCGGCGCGCGTCCACGTGCTGGCAGACAACCGCTGCGCCCGCGCCTACCCGGGCGGCCCTGAAGGCACCTACCGGCCCGGATCCATGCTCTGCGCCGGAGAGGTCGAGGGTGGTCCGGACGCCTGCCAGGGCGACAGCGGAGGCCCCCTGGTCGCCTCGGGGCGGCTGATCGGACTCGTGTCCTGGGGGAGCGGCTGCGGGCGCCCGGGGAACCCCGGCGTCTACACCCGCGTGTCAGACGTCCTGCACACCCTGGAGACGGCGGCCGCAGGGTCGCAGAAGGCCCCTGGAAGGGCCTGAGAGCGCCTGGGGGCATGAGCACGGGCGGCCACTCCCACAGGGGAAGGGCCGCCCGTTCACCGGCCTGTGCCGGGGCTGGCTCGTCGTGTGTGCGAGATTCAGCGCTCTTCTTCCGAGGCGGTGCCGGGAGCGGCCGTGAGCCGCTCAGTCTCGTCCTGTATCTCAGCGGCGATCTTCTTGAGTTCCGGCTCGAACTTGCGACCGTGGTGGGCGCAGAAGAGCAGTTCTCCGCCGCTGAGCAGAACCACGCGCAGGTATGCCTGGGCGCCGCAGCGGTCGCAGCGATCGGCGGCCGTCAGCGGGCTCGCGGGGGTCAGAACAGTAGTCACGTCGCCTCTTCTCTAGCTCGACGAGCTGTCGTACCAGGGTCAACATCCAACCAGCCCGAAAACGTTCCCGCTCGTGGCTTTTCCTGGAAAAAATCTTCCGGGGCGGCTGTCTGCTGCCGGTTTGGCGGCGAATGTGCCGTATTGCGTGTCTTAAAGATGCTTACGGGTTCGCGCGGTCTTCGATGTCGGTCCTCCCGGCTGGGTTGCCGGTTGTTCATGAGGACGTGCCCGGAGCCTAAATGGTTCATGCCTCCAAGGGAACGTGATGTGTGCTTCACTCCATCGAGGGATCGAACGTACATACGAGTCTGGACTAGGCTGAGATTCCGACGAGGGTGGCGCTACACCGCCTCTACCAGGGCTCGGTACCCTCTGTGCGGCGACCGAAGCCGCCCCCTTACCCAAAAGGGGGTCACCTGAAATTCAGCGAGGAGCGAACCGCGTGACCGCCGATACGTCCGTGCCGTCCACAGCGCTGCTGGCAGGAGCAGACCGCGACGGTTCCAACTACACCGCGCGGCACCTGCTCGTCCTCGAGGGCCTGGAGGCCGTGCGCAAACGCCCTGGCATGTACATCGGCTCGACCGACAGCCGCGGCCTGATGCACTGTCTGTGGGAGATCATCGACAACTCCGTGGACGAGGCCCTCGGCGGCTACTGCGACCACATCGACGTGATCCTCCACGACGACGGTTCCGTGGAGGTGCGGGACAACGGCCGCGGCATCCCCGTGGACGTGGAACCCAAGACCGGCCTGTCCGGTGTCGAGGTCGTCATGACCAAGCTGCACGCCGGCGGCAAGTTCGGCGGCGGCTCCTACGCCGCCTCGGGCGGACTGCACGGCGTCGGCGCCTCCGTGGTCAACGCGCTCTCGGCCCGACTCGACGTCGAGGTGGACCGCAGCGGCCACACCCACGCCATCAGCTTCCGGCGCGGTGTGCCGGGCGCCTTCCGCGGCGTGGGCGCGGAAGCGAAGTTCGAGGCCGGGAGCGGCCTGGCCAAGACGAAGAAGATCCCCAAGACGCGTACCGGCACCCGTGTGAGGTACTGGGCCGACCGGCAGATCTTCCTCAAGGACGCCAAGCTCTCCCTGGAGACGCTGCACCAGCGCGCCCGGCAGACCGCCTTCCTGGTGCCGGGCCTGACGATCGTCGTCCGTGACGAGTTCGGTCTCGGTGAGGGCGGCAGCAAGGGCGAGGAGTCCTTCCGCTTCGACGGCGGCATCAGCGAGTTCTGCGAGTACCTGGCGACCGACAAGCCGGTGTGCGACGTCCTCCGCTTCTCCGGGCAGGGCAGCTTCAAGGAGACCGTCCCGGTCCTGGACGAGCACGGCCAGATGACCCCCACCGAGGTCACCCGTGAACTGGGCGTGGACGTGGCGCTGCGCTGGGGCACCGGCTACGACACCACCCTGCGCTCGTTCGTCAACATCATCGCCACCCCCAAGGGCGGCACCCACGTGGCCGGCTTCGAGCAGGCCGTCACCAAGACGATGAACGAGATGCTGCGCGCCAAGAAGCTGCTGCGCGTGGCCGAGGACGACGTCGTCAAGGACGACGCCCTCGAGGGCCTGACCGCGGTCGTCACGGTGCGGCTCGCCGAGCCGCAGTTCGAGGGGCAGACCAAGGAGGTGCTCGGCACCTCGGCGGCCCGCCGCATCGTCTTCAACGTGATCTCCAAGGAACTCAAGGCGTTCCTGACCAGCACCAAGCGTGACGCGGCCGCCCAGGCCCGGGTCGTCATGGAGAAGGTGGTCGCCGCCGCCCGCACCCGGGTCGCGGCCCGCCAGCACAAGGACGCCCAGCGCCGCAAGACCGCTCTGGAGTCCTCGTCCCTGCCGGCCAAGCTCGCCGACTGCCGCAGCGACGACGTCGACCGCAGCGAGCTGTTCATCGTCGAGGGCGACTCCGCGCTCGGCACGGCGAAGCTGGCCCGGAACTCCGAGTTCCAGGCCCTGCTGCCGATCCGGGGCAAGATCCTCAACGTGCAGCGCTCGTCGGTCACCGACATGCTCAAGAACGCCGAGTGCGGCGCGATCATCCAGGTCATAGGAGCGGGCTCGGGCCGTACCTTCGACATCGACGCGGCCCGCTACGGCAAGATCATCATGATGACCGACGCCGATGTGGACGGCTCCCACATCCGCTGCCTGCTGCTCACGCTGTTCCAGCGCTACATGCGGCCCATGGTCGAGGCGGGGCGGGTCTTCGCCGCGGTGCCGCCGCTGCACCGCATCGAGCTCGTCCAGCCGAAGAAGGGCCAGGACAAGTACGTCTACACGTACTCCGACCGCGACCTGCGCGACAAGCTCATGGAGTTCCAGAGCAAGGGCATCCGGTACAAGGACTCCATCCAGCGCTACAAGGGTCTGGGCGAGATGGACGCCGACCAGCTGGCCGAGACCACCATGGACCCGCGCCACCGCACCCTGCGCCGGATCAACCTGTCCGACCTGGAGGCCGCCGAACAGGTCTTCGACCTGCTCATGGGCAACGACGTGGCGCCTCGCAAGGAGTTCATCTCCAGCTCGGCGGCGACCCTGGACCGGTCGCGCATCGACGCCTAGTCGTCGCCCGGTTCCCCGTACGGCCGTCCGGCCGGTCCGCTCGTCACGAGCGGACCGGCCGGACGACGCCGTTCCGGACCCTTCCCGGGTCCCGCTCCGGTGCCTCCACCCGTGGGTGGAGAAGGCCGGCGCGCGGGTTCCACCCGTGATCCACCCTCGCTCCGATCCCGCGACCTGCGGGTTTCCGTACCTTCGAAGGCGTCGGCAGTATTCGCTCCCGGCACCACCTTCTCGCTCACGGAGGCAGCGATGTCCGGGCTCGTCAACGCGTTGGTGATCGTGGCGGTCGCGGCCGTGGTCATCGTCCACCAGTTCCGCGCCCGCGCCCTCGACACCGACCGGCGTTGGTGGGTGCTCCCCGTGATCCTCGCCGTGGTGGCCCTGCGCGAGCCCGGCGTACTCGACGCCCACCACCACGCCGGATCCGCCGCGCTGCTCGCCGCTGAGGTGCTCATCGGCCTCGCCACGGGTGCCGGCTGGGCCTGGACCACCCGGCTCTGGACCGCACCGGACGGCGTCGTGTGGACGAAGAGCACCAGGGCCAGCATCGGCGTGTGGCTCCTCGGGATAGGCATGCGGGCCGGCCTCTTCGCCCTGGGCGCCGCCGCCGGCGTGCGCCAGCACAGCTCGGCACTGATGCTCAGCCTCGCCGGCACCCTGCTGGTCCGCGCCGGGATCCTGACCTGGCGGGCCCGGTCCTTCGCCACCGCGAGCGCTTCCGCGGGCCGCCCGGCCCCGGCGTACGGTGACGACATGCGGGCGGCGTGGAAGGAGGGCGTGTGACCGAGAACGCGTGGACACGCTGGCCGTCGCGGGAAGCGCTCGGCCGCGCCGGGACCCCGCGGCCACGGCGTCTGCTCGCCTGGGCCATCAGACTCGTGGTGCTCGCCCTGCTCCTGTGGGCCGCGTTCACCCACAAGCACGTCGGCGTCTGGGGCGCGCTGGCCGCCGCGGCGGCGGTCGTGCTGGCCGCCCTGGTCTCCTGGGCCTTCTTCCGCACCACCTACGCACACCGGCTGGTGTCATCGCTGGCGCTCATGGCCGTCCTGCTGGGCATCGCGGTGGCCGCTCAGGCCACCGGGTTCGAGGGGCCGGCCCTGGTGATCTGGTGCGGCTGCGGGATCTCCGCCCTGGAACGGCTGCCGCTCGGCGCCGCGCTGCCCGTGACGTCGGTGGCACTGGCCTCGTACTCCGCGTTCAACAACGACGTCTGGCTGACCACGGCCGCCACGGTGGCGGGCATGGCTCTCGCCGGGTACGTGCTGCGGCTGGACGCCGAGGCCCGGGGCAGCGCCCAGCGGCTGCTCGCCCAGGAGCGGGCCGCGAGAGCCGCCGAGGCGGAGTCCGCGGCGCTGGCCGAGCGGACCAGGATCGCCCGGGAGATCCACGACGTGCTGGCGCACAGCCTCTCGGCACAGCTGGTGCACCTCGAGGCGGCCCGGCTGCTGATCGAGCGCGGCGCCGACCGGGAACAGATCCTGGAACGCGTCGTCGCCGCCCGGGGCATGGCCCGTGACGGCCTGGCCGAGACCCGGCAGGCCCTGTCCGCGCTGCGGGGCGACCTCACTCCGCTGGAGGACTTCCTGGGTGAGCTCGTCAGCGCCGCGGACGGCGCCGACGTCACCGTCACGGGTGAGCGCAAGCCCCTGTCGGCCGAGGCGTCCCAGGCCGTGCGCCGCGTGGCGCAGGAGGCGCTGACGAACGTCCGCAAGCACGCCGACGGCGCCCGGGTGCACCTGCGGCTCGACTACGGCGAGCACCAAGTGACGCTGGACGTGCGGGACTCGGGCGGCCGGCCGGGCGACCTCACCGCGGCCGGCGGCGGGTACGGTCTGCTCGGGATGCGGGAGCGTGCCGAACTGTTGGGCGGCTCCCTGGACGCCGGGCCGTACGAGGAGGGGTTCGTGGTGACGCTGAAGGTGCCCGTATGACCCGGACGGAGGAGGAGAAGAAGCCCGCACGGGTCGTGGTCGCCGACGACCAGACCGTGGTCAGGGAGGGCATCGTGATGCTGCTCGGGCTGCTGCCCGGGGTCGAGGTCGTGGGCGCCGCCGACGACGGCGAGGAGGCCGTACGGCTGGTCGGGGAACTCGCCCCGGACGTGGTCCTGATGGACCTGCGGATGCCCCGCTGCGACGGTGTGGAGGCCACACGGCGGATCCGGTCGCAGTACCCCGGCACCCAGGTGGTGGTGCTGACCACCTTCGCGGACGACGAGTCGCTGTTCCCCGCGCTGCGCGCGGGAGCCCGGGGGTATCTCACCAAGGACGCCGGCGGGGACGAGATCGTGCGGGCCGTGGAGAGCGTCCTGTCGGGCGACGCGGGACTGTCCCCGAGCGTGCAACGCCGGTTGCTGGAACGGCTGTCGCAGCCCGAACACGAGCCCGTGCCGGCCACGGCGGAGTCCCCCGACGGCCTGACCGCCCGCGAGACCGAGGTCCTGGTGCTGATCGCCGAGGGGCTGAGCAACCAGGAGATCGCCCGCAAGCTGCACGTCTCCACCGCCACGGTGAAGACGCACATCAACAACCTCTTCGCCAAGACGGGCCTCAAGGACCGGGCGCAGGCGGTGCGTTACGCCTATGCGAAGGGACTGGCGTGGCCACCCGGGAAATGAGTCACCTTTTGGGGTGAAGAGTCGGAGAAGAAGAGTCACGGATGTTCCCGGTCTGTCCATCCTTGGGCATGCAGTCAAGCAATGGTCGTGCCCATGGAGCCGGTGACGGTTCCGGGAGTCCGGCCGAGCGTCAGGAAGAGCTCGGCGAGGCTTCCCGCGACGTGAGGTACGAGGACCCCTGGTACGACGCGCTGGCCTCCGGCTGGGGCGAATCGGACGGCGCCGGCACGCCCGCGCGGGCGGCCGTACCGGCCGCGCGCACGGAGGCGGACGGGGCGGGCGACCGCGCCCGCGACGTCTACGTCGAGGTGCAGCGCAGCGAGGCATTCCAGGAAGTGCGCGGCAGGTACCGGCGGTTCGTCGTCCCCGGCGTCACCGCCTTCCTCCTCTGGTACTTCGGGTACGTGGTCACCGCGACGACCGCGCCCGGCTTCATGGCCCGCCCCGTGGCCGGCGCGGTCAACGTGGCGATGGTGGCGGGGCTCGGGCAGTTCCTCACCACGTTCCTGCTCACCTGGGCCTACGCACGGCACGCGCGGCTACGCCGGGACCGGGCCGCGCTGGAGCTGCGCTGGGACACGCAGGAACTGACGCGCGGAGCGCGGGGAGGCGCCTCGTGACCGGCACGCATCAGACCCTCGCGCTGCTGCTGTTCAGCCTGTTCGTGGCCGTCACGCTGGGGATCACGACCTGGGTGAGCCGCAGGCGGCACGGCTCGGCCGAGGAGTTCTACGCGGGGGGCCGGCTCTTCTCCCCGATGGAAAATGGTTTTGCCATCGCGGGCGACTACATGTCCGCCGCCTCCTTCCTCGGGGTCACCGGGCTCATCGCGCTGTACGGCTACGACGGGATGCTCTACGTGGTGGGCTTCCTCGTGGCCTGGCTGGTCGTGCTGTTCCTGGTGGCGGAACTGGTCCGCAACTGCGGGCGGTTCACCCTGGCCGACGTGATCGCCGCGCGGATGAGCGAGCGGCCGGTGCGGATCGCGGCGGGAACTTCCTCCGTCACCGTGTCCGTTCTGTACCTGGTGGCGCAAATGGTGGGCGCGGGCAGCCTGGTGGCGCTGCTGCTGGGGCGGACCAGCGGCGCGGCGCAGGCGTGGGCCGTCATCGGGGTGGGCGCCCTGATGGTGATCTACGTGTCGCTCGGGGGCATGCGGGCCACCACCTGGATCCAGATCGTGAAGGCGGTGCTGCTGCTGAGCGGGACGGTGGCGCTGACCGTGCTGGTGCTGGTGCGCTTCCACGGCGACTTCGACCGGCTCCTGCTCACGGCCGCGGAACGCAGCGGCCACGGGAACGCGTTCCTGGCGCCGGGGCTGAAGTACGGCGGGAACTGGACCGCGCGCCTCGACTTCATCAGCCTGGGGCTCGCGCTGGTGCTGGGCACGGCGGGGCTGCCGCACATCCTGTCCCGCTTCTACACCGTGCCGACCGCGCGGGCGGCACGCCGTTCGACGGTGTGGTCCATCGGGCTCATCGGCGGCTTCTACCTGATGACGATCGTCCTCGGCTTCGGGGCCGCGGCCGTCGTCGGACCGGATGCGCTGATCCCGTCGAACGGGAACACGGCGATGCCCCTCCTCGCCCTCGACCTGGGCGGCGGTGCCGGTTCCACCGGGGGGACGGTGCTGTTCGCGGTCGTCGCCGCCGTCGCGTTCGCCACGATCCTCGCGGTCGTCGCCGGGATCACCCTCGCCTCCTCGGCCTCGGTGGCGCACGACCTCTACGCTTCGCTGCGCCGGTCGGGCGGCAAGGCGCGCAGCGAGGTGACCGTGGCGCGCTTCGCGGCCGTCGGTATCGGTGTCGTGGCGATCGCGCTCGGTCTGCTGGCTCGCGATCTCAACGTCGCCTTCCTGGTGGGCCTCGCCTTCGCCGTGGCCGCGTCGGCGAACCTGCCGGTGCTGCTGTACTCGTTGTTCTGGCGCTCCTTCACGACGCGCGGCGCGGTGTGGGCCGTGTACGGGGGACTGGTCCCGGCGCTCGTTCTCGTGCTGCTGTCCCCGGTGGTCTCGGGCAGCCCGGGCTCGCTCTTCCCCGGGGTCGACTTCCAGTACTTCCCGCTGCAGAACCCGGGCATCGTCTCCATCCCGCTCGGCTTCGTCGCGGGCTGGCTGGGCACGGTCACCTCGGACGAGGTCGGGGACGAGGCCAAGTACGCCGAGACCGAGGTGCGGTCGCTGACAGGCGCGGGAGCCGTCTGAGCCGTCGGCCGCCCCGTGAGCCGTCCGGCCGTCCGGCCGTCCGGCCGTCCTCCGAGCCTTCCGGCCGCCCTCGCGGACCGCAGGCCGCGGACGCGCGGACCGAGGGACGGCCGGCTCCCACGGCCTCGTGGGGCGCTGCGGCCGCGTTACGGCGCCACCCACGCGTAGCGGTGCTCAGGGCGGCCGGTGTCGCCGTACTTCAGGGAGAGGCGGAGGCGGCCCGCCTGCTCCAGGTGCCGGAGGTAGCGCTGGGCGGTGGAGCGGCTGAGGCCGGTCCTGGTGGCCACCTCATGGGCCGACAGCGGGTGTTCCGCATGGTGGAGCACCCCGCAGATGAGGTCCGAGGTGGGCTCCGTGTGGCCACTGGGCAGACCCGGCGCCGACGGCGCGGGGGAGGTGCGCAGGGCACCGAAGATCCGGTCGACCTGCTCCTGCCCGGTCAGACCCCGGCCGCCCACCCGGTCCACGGTGCGGCGCAGCGCCGCGTAGGAGTCCAGGCGAGTGCGCAGGGCGGCGAAGGTGAAGGGTTTGACCAGGTAGTGCAGGGCGCCCAGGCGCATCGCCCGCTGCACGGTCGTCACGTCGCTGGCCGCGGTGATCATGATGACGTCGGTGCCGTGGCCCTGTTCGCGCATGCGGTGGACGAGTTCCAGGCCGGTCTCGTCCGGCAGGTAGTGGTCGAGCAGAACGAGGTCGACGGCGCCGCGTTCGACGGTGGCCAGCGCCTGGGCGGCGCTGTGCGCGCGGGCGGTCACCCGGAAGCCGGGAACCTTGCCCACATATTTTGCGTTTATCTCTGCGACGCGGAAGTCGTCGTCCACGACCAGGACGTCAATCATCAGGCCTCTCCTTCAAGGCCGGCGAGCGTTAAGCCCGTGTTACGTGCTCCGCAGTTGTAGCGCGAGCAAAATGAGCACAACAGGTGGTTGCGAGCAAAAGAACGGCTTGTGCTCACAAGACTGCTGCTGTGGCCGGGGCCACACCTACCGTCCCGGGCCATGAGCGCAGACACCAGCCCCGCCATCGAGCTACGGGGCGCGAGCAAGACCTTCAGGACCCCGTCGGGGGGTCTGCACACGGCTGTCCGGAATCTCGACCTCACCGTGCGGCGTGGTGAGTTCGTGGCCGTCGTCGGACCGACCGGATGTGGAAAGTCCACCACGCTGACCCTGGTCAGCGGCCTGGAGGAGCCCACCGAGGGCGAGGTGCTGGTGGCCGGCGAGCCGGTCGACGGCGTCGGCGGCAAGGTCGGGTTCGTCTTCCAGCAGGACGCCACCTTCCCCTGGCGGACGGTCCTGTCCAACGTGATGGCCGGTCCGCGTTTCCGGGGCGTGCCCAAGGCAGAGGCCAAGGAGAAGGCCCGCGAGTGGCTGGCCCGGGTCGGCCTCGCGGCGTTCGAGGACCGCTACCCGCACCAGCTCTCCGGTGGTCAGCGCAAGCGCGTCGCCCTCGCCGCCACTTTCGTCAACGATCCCGAGATCCTGCTGATGGACGAGCCGTTCTCGGCGCTCGACGTGCAGACCCGGGCGCTGATGTCGGACGAGCTGCTGGAGCTGTGGGAGGGCACCGGCGCCTCCGTCGTCTTCGTCACCCACGACCTGGAGGAGTCCATCGCGCTGGCCGACAAGGTCGTCGTGATGACCGCAGGCCCCGCGACGGTCAAGCAGGTCTTCGACATCGACCTGCCCCGGCCGCGCAAGGTCGAGGCGGTACGCCTGGAACCGCGGTTCATCGAGATCTACCGCGAGATCTGGGAGTCCCTGGGCGAAGAGGTCCGCATCACCCGTGAGAGGGGCGCCGCCAATGTCGCCTGAGGTCATCAGCACGCCGGTCGTCGACACGGTGAAGGCTCCGGACCGCGCGCAGTCGCGAGCCCAGGCCGCCCGCAGGCGCAAGGTGGTGGTCAACGCCGCGCGCGTGGTGCTCCTGGTGGCCGTTCTCGGCCTGTGGGAGGCGCTGTCGCGAGCGGAGATCATCGATCCGTTCAACTTCTCGATGCCCTCGAAGATCTGGGACCAGATCAGCACCTGGGTGATGCACGGGACGGCGCAGGGCTCGCTGGGCGAGCAGATCTGGGCCACGCTGCAGGAGGCCCTGCTCGGCTGGGGCTTCGGTGTCGTAGCGGGTGTGATCTGCGGTATCGCGCTGGGCCGGATCGCCTTCCTCGCCGACGTCCTCGGTCCCTACATCAAGGTGCTCAACTCCATCCCCCGGATCGTCCTGGCCCCGATCTTCGTGATCTGGTTCGGGCTCGGCCCCGCCTCCAAGATCGCGTCGGCCGTGGTGCTGGTGTTCTTCCCGGTGTTCTTCAACGCCTTCCAGGGCGCCCGTGAAGTCGACCGCAACTTGGTCTCCAACGCCCGGATCCTCGGTGCGAGCGATCGCCGTGTGACCCTTCAGGTGGTCATCCCGTCGGCGACCTCCTGGATCTTCACCAGCCTCCACGTCAGCTTCGGCTTCGCCCTCATCGGCGCCATCGTCGGCGAGTACATCGGCGCCACCAAGGGCATCGGCCTGCTCGTCGCCCAGTCCCAGGGCACCTTCAACGCCGCCGGCGTCTACGCCGCGATGGTCATCCTCGCGGCCGTCGCCCTGGTCGCCGAGGGCCTGCTGACCTTCGCCGAGCACCGCATCTTCCGCTGGAAGCCGGCCAACTCCGGCAACTGAGCCCGGCCGACTCCGGCAGTTGAGCCCGGCCCGCCCGGCCTGCCCGGCCCGCCCGGAAGCCGGGCGCCGCCCGGAAGCCGGGCGCTGCCCGCCGTCCCGTCACCCGCATCACCCCCGCCCCCACCCGCACCGCCATCTCACAAGGACGTGAACCGTCATGCGCAAGACCGCCAGATACGCCTCGCTCGCCGTCTCCGGCCTGCTCGCCCTCACCTCGCTCACCGCCTGCGCCAACGACGCGTCGAGCAGCACCGCCGCCGGCTCCGGCAGCAGGGGCGGCGGCAAGGGGACGAAGGTCAAGATCATGGTCGGTGGCCTGGACAAGGTCATCTACATGCCGGCGATGCTGACCCAGCGGCTCGGGTTCTTCGACGCCGAGGGCCTCGACGTGGAACTCCTCAGCGAGCCCGCCGGTGTCCAGGCCGAGACCGCGCTCGTCTCCGGCCAGGTCCAGGGCGCCGTCGGCTTCTACGACCACACCCTCGACCTGCAGACGAAGGGCAAGTCGGTCGAGTCCGTCGTGCAGTTCTCGCACGCCCCCGGCGAGGTGGAGGTCGTCTCCACCAAGAAGGCGGGCGACATCGGCTCGCCGAAGGACTTCAAGGGCAAGAAGCTCGGCATCACCGGCCTCGGCTCCTCGACCGACTTCCTCACCAAGTACCTCGCCGTCAAGAACGGCGTGCAGGTCAGCGAGTTCAGCCCGGTCGCCGTCGGCGCGGGGCCGACGTTCATCTCGGCGCTGCAGCAGGGCTCGATCGACGCCGGTATGACGACCGACCCGACCGTCGCGACCATCCTGGACAAGAAGGCCGGCAAGATCCTCCTCGACATGCGCACCCCCGAGGGTTCGCAGGAGGCGCTGGGCGGCCCGTACCCGTCGTCGAGCCTGTACATGCAGACGGACTGGGTCAACGGGCACAAGGACACCGTCCAGAAGCTGACCAACGCGTTCGTCAAGACGCTCAAGTGGATGTCCACCCACAGCGCCGACGAGATCGCGGCCAAGATGCCCGCCGACTACTCCCAGGGCAACAAGAAGCTCTACGCCGAGGCGATCAAGGCCACGCTGCCGATGTTCACCAAGGACGGCGTGATGCCCGCGAACGGTCCCGAGACCGTCGAGAAGGTCCTCAAGGCGTTCAACCCGAACATCAAGAACGCCAAGGTGGACCTGAGCAAGACCTACACGACGGAGTTCGTCGACGCCGCCAAGTAGGTCGGGCGAGGAGGGCCGGACGCGGGTCCGGCAGGCGGCACACGGTGCCGCTCAGACGCGGGTCGCCCACACGTAACGGTGTTCCGGGCGGCCCGCGTCGCCGTACCTGAGGCTCAGCCGGGCCCGTCCGGTGCGCTCCAGGAGCTTCAGGTAACGCTGGGCCGTCTGCCGGCTCAACCCGGTCCGCTCGGCGATCTCCTGGGCGGACAGCGGCCCCTCCGCGCCCGTCAGGGACCGGCGCACCAGTTCGGCGGTGGTGGGGGAGTGCCCCTTGGGCAGGCCCGGTGCCGACGGCGCGGACAGCGCGCCGAAGATGCGGTCCACCTCCGCCTGTTCGGCCTCACCGCCGCCGTCCAGGGTGCGGCGCAGCTCGGCGTACGCCTCCAGCTTGCCCCGCAGCCCGCCGAAGGCGAACGGCTTGACCAGGTACTGCAGGGCGCCGTGCCGCATGGCCGCCTGGACGGTCGACACGTCCCGGGCGGCCGTCACCATGATCACGTCGGTCTGGTGGCCGCGCCGGCGCATCTCCCGCACGACGCCGATCCCGGTGTCGTCGGGCAGGTAGTGGTCCAGAAGGACCAGGTCGAGCCGCGGCAGCGTCTCCAGCAGGCACAGCGCCTCGGCCGCGGTGTGCGCCTGGCCGGCCACCCGGAAGCCGGGGACCTTCTCGACGTAGGCGGCGTTGACCCGGGCCACCCGCACGTCGTCGTCCACGACCAGGACCTCGATCATCGTGCCTCCTCCTCGGCGGCGGGGACGTCCCCGGGAGCCTCGTCCACCGCCCCGTCCACCGGCTGGGTCAGCGCCTCCGGCAGGACGACGGTGAACTCCGCGCCCCCGCCGGCCGCGGCGCCCACCGTGGCGCCGCCGCCCTGCCGTTCGGCGAGCCGGCGCACCAGGGAGAGTCCCAGGCCGCGCTTGCCGTGCGCGGGCGGCTTCTTGGTCGACCACCCCTCCGTGAAAACGAGTTCCCGCTGGTCCTCGGGTATCCCGGGCCCGGTGTCGCGCACGCGCAGGACGACCGTACGGCCCTCGGTGCGCAACTCGACCTCCACGCGCGCGTGGAGGGTGCCCGCGACCGCGTCGAGCGCGTTGTCCACAAGGTTGCCGACGACCGTGACCAGCCCCCGGGGGTCGATCAGCCGGTCCGGGAGCCAGGTGTCCTCCGACACCCACAGGGCGACCGCGCGTTCGGCCGCGACCGTCGCCTTGCCGACCAACAGGGCGGCGAGCAGCGGGTCCTGGATCTTCTCGGTGACCTGTTCGGCGGTGGCACGGTGGTCCCCGACGACCTCGCCGACGAACTCCACGGCGTCGTCGTACATCTCCAACTCCAGCAGGCCGAGCAGGGTGTGCATGCGGTTGGCGTGCTCGTGGTCCTGCGCCCGCAGGGCGTCGATCAGGCCCCGCGTGGAGTCGAGTTCGCGGCCCAGCCGCTCCAGCTCGGTGCGGTCGCGCAGGGTGGCCACGGCACCGCCGTCGTCCGTGGGCATGCGGTTGGCGACCAGGACGCGCTGGCCGCGCACGGTCAGCAGGTCGGTACCGGTCACCCGGCCGGCCAGGACGTCCGTCGTACGGCCCGCGCCCAGGGCCTCGTCGGGGGACTTGCCGATGGCCTCGTCGCCGATCCCCAGCAGCCGCCGCGCCTCGTCGTTGAGCAGACGGACACGGCCGCCCCGGTCGAGCGCGACCACGCCCTCCCGGATGCCGTGCAGCATCGCCTCGCGCTCCGAGAGCAACGCCGAGATGTCGGAGAAGGCCAGGTCCCGGGTCTGCCGCTGCACCCGGCGGGAGATCAGCCAGGCGGCCAGCGCACCCACCGCGAGGGCGCCGCCGGCGTAGGCGAACAGTCCCGGGATCGCGTGCAGCAGCCGGGCCCGGACGCTGTCGTAGGCGATGCCGACCGAGACCGCGCCGACGATCCGGTGGTGGGAGTCGTACAGGGGCACCTTGCCGCGCGCCGAGCGGCCCAGGGTGCCCTTGTCGATCTCCATGACCTCCTTGCCGGCCAGCGCCTCGCGGGGGCTGGTGGAGACGGGGTGGCCGATCTGGCTCGGGGTGGGGTGCGACCAGCGGATCTTCCGCCGGTCGAGGATCACGATGTACTCGGCGTCCGTGGCGTGCCGGATCCGCTCCGCCTCCCGCTGCACGGGGCCGTCGCGCGTCGGCGGGGTGGTCAGGACGCCCTCGGCGATCTGCGGGTCCTGCGCGGTGGTCCGGGCGATGGCCAGGGCCCGGCGCATCGCCTCCTGGTCGAGCTGTTTGCTCAGCGGGGCGAGGAAGAGCCCGGTCGCGAGCACCGCGACGCCCGCGGCGATCACCACCTGCATCAGCAGCACCTGCGAGAACACCCGCCGGGGCAGCCCCAGGCGCAGGCGGCGGGCGGGGGGCGTGGGGCGCATGCCCCCGACGTTACGCGGGCGGACGGCGGCCACCGTAGGGGGTGTGGCACGGATCTCCCGAACTCGGACGGGCCCGATGGAAACGGGTGGGCCGGCGCGAGGAACCGCGTCGGCTCGCCATCGGCGAACCGTGTCGGCTTGCCATCGGGGGCCGCGTCAGCTCGCCATCGCCGTCGTGCGCAGCTCGCGCACCGCGACCACGTCCATCCGGGCCGGCGTCCCGAGCACCGCCGCTCCGCAGCTCTCCTGCCGCGGCGGCAGGGACGCCCCCTGCGCCACGGTCACGCGCCAGCGGCGGCCGTCGGTGTGCGCGACGGTGACCTCCCAGCGGTGCGCCCTGTCCTCGGTCCGTACGACGCGCAGCGCGCCCGCCCGGTCCTCGGCCGCCACCGAGCGCACGGCCAGCTCGGCCGCCTGGCCGGGGCGGCCCCAGGCGGAGCAGCCGCGGCACGCCTCCGTCACCACCCGGCCCTCCCGGACGCCGCGCAGGGCCTCCCGCACGGTGTCCGCCTCGACGCGGCCGTACGCGTAGCCGTACGGCAGGACGAGCACGGTGGGCGAGAAGCGGTGACCACCCAGATGGGTGACTTCCCAGACGCCCGGCTCGCCGGCCGCGCTCAGCTCGGTGGCCAGGGGGCGGCCCAGCAGGGCGCAGCAGCGGTCCCGCTTGCCGTTGGTGCACACGAGTGCGAGCGGGTCGCCCGTGTGCGGCCGGCCGCCGAGGGCCGCGCCGAAGGAACGGTGGTCACCGGCGCCGAGCGCCGCGAGGTCCAGGTCCAGCAGCCGGTGCGGGTCGTGCACGGTGGCGCTGTGCAGCCACACGTTTCCGGGAACGGTGTGGGCCGCGTACACCTGCCGGGGCCCGGGGGTGCCGGGGTCCGCGTGCCGGCCGGGGCGCCGGACGAGCGCGACCCGGACGCCGGTTCCCTCGGCGGCCGCCTCCAGGGCGCGGCCCAGCACGGGGTCGAGGTGGCTCGCAGTGAGCGCCTTGGCACCCCACGGGCCCGGCTGTTCCAGCAGCAGCCACGTCGTCGCCGTGACCGCCGTGCCGGAAACGGGCTCGTCGAGGCTCCGGGAGACGGTCGCACACCTACTCACAGAGGTGAGCCTAACCTGACTCCGCGCAGGGTGACTTCCGGCGGCCCCCGTGTCCTAGCCCGGGAGGGGCTGAGGCGGCCGCGGGCCGACGTAGTGGCCGCGCGGGCGCATGCGCAGCGGGCGCTCGCCGTACTCCTCCAGGGCGTGGGCGATCCAGCCCGCGGTCCGGGCGACGGCGAAGATGGTCTCGCCGGCCGTGGCGGGCATGCCGCTGGAGGCGGTGAACACGGCAAGGGCCAGGTCCACGTTGGCGTGCAGCGGGGCGTGCCGCGCGGTCGTGGCCACGACGTCGCGGGCCGCGAGCAGCGCGGGCTCCGCGCGCGGGACCTGCTCCAGGAGGGCGAACAGCACCCGCGCGCGCGGGTCTTCGCCGGTGTAGAGCCGGTGGCCGAGCCCGGGGACGCGGCGTCCCGCGCGCAGTTCGTCCGCGATCACCGGGACGGCGGTGCCCTGGTCGAGCACGTCCAGCAGCATCCGGTGGGCCAGTCCGCTGGCGGCACCGTGCAGTGGGCCCTCCAGCACCCCGAGCCCGGCCGAGACGGCCGCGTAGGCGTGGGCGCGCGCCGACGCGGCGACCCGGACGGCGAGCGTGGAGGCGGCGAGGTCGTGGTCGATGAGCAGCGCCAGGGCGGTGTCCAGGACGCGCAGCGACTCCTCGTCGGCGGGGCGGCCGGTCAGCCGGGTCCACAGGCGGTGGGCCAGCGGGCCGTCGTCCTGGGGGGCGTACTGCACCGGCGGCAGTGCGGCGACCAGTGTCGGGATGAGGACGCGCGCCGTGCCGAGCACGGCCTTCTCGGAGAGGTCGAAGCGCAGCGGGTCCTGGGCGGCCGCCGCGATGGCGGCCACGCGCAGCCGGTCGGTGGGTGAGGTGTGCTCGGGCAGCGCGTTCACGGCGTGGCGGGCGACCGCGACGGTGTCCTCGGGCGCGGTGAACGTGAGGCCGGGAGTGAGCCGGTCCGTCCACAGCCACTCCGCGACCTCCTCGTAGGAGTGGCGGGTGGCCAGCTCCGTGGCGTCCACCCCGCGGAAGTAGTACCGGTCGTCGTCGATCAGGGTGATGCGGGTGCGCACCGACAGGTCGGCGCCGGCGCCCGGACTCGCCGCGGCCTCCCGCCGGTTGCGCCGGGCAAGGGCCTCGACCTCCGTGGCGTCGAAGGTGCTGGCGCGGCTGCCGGGTTCACGCCGGCTGCCGAGCAGGCCGCGGCTCACGTAGGCGTACACCGTCTCCGGCTTCACGCCGAGCGCCTCGGCGGTCTCCTTGGTGGTCAGCCGTCGTCCGGGGCGCCCGGCGGCGGGTTCGTGATCGCGCATGGGGGTCACCGTAGCGGCCTCCGAACATGTTGATGGGCATGAGTTGATTCAATCAATATTGACAGCAATATCATCAAGCATGGACAGTCAAATCAAGTCCAAGGAGGAGAACCATGACCATCAACAGGACCGCGACCCCGCTCGTCGAGGTGCCGCGAGGACTCGCCGGCGTCGTCGTCACCGAGACCGAGGTCGGTGACGTCCGAGGGCGCGAGGGCTTCTACCACTACCGCCAGTACTCGGCGGTCGAACTCGCCCGGACCCGCCGCTTCGAGGACGTGTGGCACCTCCTCGTCCACGGCACGCTGCCGGACCCCGAGCGCGGCGCCGCCTTCGCCGCCGAGACCGCCGCGCTGCGCCGGCTGCCCGCGGGTGTCCGCGCGGCCCTGCCGGGCATAGCCGCCGCCGGGGGTGCCTCCGGCCCGCTGGCCGGCCTGCGCACGGCCCTGTCCCTGCTGGGCGCCGAACGCGGGTTCCGGCCGGTGTACGACCTCGACGCCGACCGGCGCCGGGCCGACACGGTGGCCGCCTGCGCGGCCGTCCCCACCCTGCTCACCGCGCTCCACCGGCTCGGCCGGGGGCTCGACCCGATCGAGCCGCGCGAGGACCTGTCGTACGCGGCCGACTACCTGCACATGCTGACCGGTACGGAACCCGACCCGCGCCATGTCCGTGCCATCGAGCAGTATCTGATCTCCACCATCGACCACGGATTCAACGCGTCAACCTTCACCGCCCGCGTCATCGCGTCCACCGGCGCCGACGTGGCGGCGTGCCTGACCGGCGCCGTGGGCGCGCTCTCGGGCCCCTTGCACGGCGGAGCCCCGAGCCGGGCCCTGGACACCCTGGACGCGATCGGCACGCCGGACCGGATCGACGCGTGGATCCGGGAGCGGGTGCTCGCCGGCGACCGGATCATGGGCTTCGGTCACGCGATCTACCGCACGGAGGACCCCCGTTCGCGGATGCTCCGGGAGACGGCCCTCGGCTTCGGCGGCCCCCGCGTCCGGTTCGCCGTGGAGGTGGAGCGCCGGGTGGAGGCCATCCTCGCCGAGCTGAAGCCGGGCCGGGAACTGCACACCAACGTCGAGTTCTACGCCGGAGTCGTCATGGAACTGTGCGGCCTGCCCCGGGAGATGTTCACCCCCACCTTCGCGGCGGCCCGGGCCGTGGGATGGAGCGCCAACATCCTGGAACAGGCGGCCGACTCGAAGATCATCCGCCCGGTGGCGCGCTACGTGGGGCCCGAGCCGCGGATGACGGTCCCGGCCGCGCTCTGACCCGCGCGGCCCGACGGCGCGGCCCTCCTATCCTGGTCAGGCAGCCGGTCCACAGGAGTTCACCGGAGCCCGCCGGAGTTCACAGGAGAGAGGTCACCCGTTGGGGAACAGCAGCGGTCCGCAGATCCCGGTCGTCGTACTGGCCGGATTCCTGGGCTCGGGGAAGACCACGCTCCTCAACCACCTGCTGCACCGCAGCGGAGGCAGCCGCATCGGGGCGATCGTCAACGACTTCGGCGCCATCGAGATCGACGCGATGGCCGTCGCGGGAGCCCTCGGCGACTCGACCGTCTCGCTCGGCAACGGCTGCCTGTGCTGTGCCGTCGACGCGAGCGAACTCGACGTGTACCTGGACCGGCTCGCCGCGCCCGGCGCCGGCATCGACGTCATCGTCATCGAGGCCAGCGGGCTCGCCGAGCCGCAGGAACTGGTCCGCATGGTGCTCGCCAGCGAGCACCCCGGCATCGTCTACGGCGGTCTCGTCGAGGTCGTCGACGCGGCGGAGTTCCACGCCACCCGGGCCGAACACCCCGAGGTCGACCGGCACCTCGCCCTCGCCGACCTCGTGGTCGTCAACAAGACCGACCGGGTGCCCGACCCCGACCGCGTCCTCGGCCTCGTCCGGTCGCTCACCGACCGCGCCGCCGTCGTCCCCGCGGCCTACGGCCGCATCGACCCCGAGTTCCTCTTCGACCGCAGGCCGAGCGAGGAGCGCGTCGGGCAGCTGTCCTTCGACGACCTGCACCTGCACGGCGACGACCACGGCACCCACGCGCACACGGCGTACGAGAGCCTGTCCTTCGTCTCCGACGTGCCGATGGAGCCACGCCGGCTCATGCGGTTCCTGGACAGCCGCCCCGAGGGGCTGTACCGCGTCAAGGGATACGTCGACTTCGGGCCGTACGACACCGCCAACCGGTACGCCGTGCACGTCGTCGGCCGCTTCCTGCGCTTCTACCCCGAGCCCTGGAGCCCCGCCGACGACCGCCGCACCCAGCTCGTGCTGATCGGCCGCGGCATCGACACCGGCACCCTCGGCAAGGAACTCCGGGCGTGCCGCGACGACACCCCGCACGCCGACGAGCACGGCATGTGGGGCGTCCTGCGCTACGTGCAGGGCTCCCAGGAGGAGCCCGACGCCGGCACCGCGAACCGCGAGGCCTAGAACACCGGCCCCGCGACCACTCCCACCGTCTTCGGCAGCGAGGTGCCCGAGCCGTCACGGCGCGGGTCCACCTCCGGCAGCTCCGCCGGGGTGCCGTTCTTCTGCGCCGCCCGGGCCGGGACGGGACCCGCCCAGGCCAGCGCCAGACAGTCCTCGCCCTTCAGGAACCGCTGGCAGCGCACACCGCCGGTGGCCCGGCCCTTGCGCGGGTACTGGTCGAACGGCGTCAGCTTGGCCGTCGTCTGCACGGAGTCGTCCAGCGTGCCGCGCGAGCCCGCCACCGTGAACACCACCGCGTCCGCCGCCGGGTCGACCGCCGTGAACGTGATGACCTTGGCGCCCTCGGTGAGCTTGATGCCCGCCATACCACCGGCCGGACGGCCCTGCGGACGCACGATGGAGGCCTGGAAACGCAGCAGTTGCGCGTCGTCCGTGACGAACACCAGGTCCTCCTCGCCGGTGCGCAGTTCCACCGCGCCGACGATCCGGTCGCCGTCCTTCAGCGTGATGACCTCCAGCTCGTCCTTGTTGGACGGGTAGTCGGGCACCACACGCTTGACGACACCCTGCTCGGTGCCCAGCGCCAGACCCGGGGACGACTCGTCCAGGGTGGTCAGGCAGACCACCGTCTCGTCGTCCTCCAGGGACACGAACTCCGCGAGCGGCGCCCCTCCGGAGAGGTTCGGCGGGCCCGCCGGGGCGGCCAGCTGCGGCAGGTCGACCACGTTGATCCGCAGCAGCCGGCCGGACGAGGTCACCGCGCCGATCTCGCCCCGCGCGGTCGCCGGCACCGCCGAGACGATCACGTCGTGCTTCACCCGCTTGGCGCGGGCGTCCTTCGGGAACGGCTCGTTGTCCGCCGTACGGGCCAGCAGGCCGGTGGAGGAGAGCAGCACCCGGCAGGGGTCGTCGGCGACCTGGAGCGGCACCGCCGCCACCGGGGTGCCCGCGGACTCCAGCAGGACCGTACGCCGGTCGGTGCCGAAATTCTTCGCCACCGAGGCCAGTTCGGCCGAGACCAGCTTGCGCAGCTCCGCGTCCGACTCCAGGATCCGGGTCAGCTCCTCGATCTCCGCGGTGAGCCTCTCCTTCTCCGCCTCCAGCTCGATGCGGTCGAACTTGGTGAGCCGGCGCAGCGGCGTGTCGAGGATGTACTGCGTCTGGACCTCGCTCAGCGAGAACCGCTCCATCAGGCGCTGCTTGGCCTGCGCGGAGTTCTCGCTGGAGCGGATCAGCCGGATGACCTCGTCGATGTCGACCAGCGCGGTCAGCAGACCCTCGACCAGGTGCAGCCGGTCGCGGCGCTTGCCGCGGCGGTACTCGCTGCGGCGGCGCACGACCTCGAAGCGGTGGTCGAGGTAGACCTCCAGCAGCTCCTTCAGGCCCAGGGTGAGCGGCTGGCCGTCCACCAGGGCCACGTTGTTGATGCCGAAGGACTCCTCCATCGGGGTCAGCTTGTACAGCTGCTCCAGGACGGCCTCCGGCACGAATCCGTTCTTGATCTCGATGACCAGGCGCAGGCCGTGCTCGCGGTCGGTGAGGTCCTTGACGTCCGCGATGCCCTGGATCTTCTTGGCGTTGACCAGGTCCTTGATCTTTGCGATCACCTTCTCCGGGCCGACCGTGAACGGCAGCTCGGTGACGACCAGGCCCTTGCGGCGGGCGGTCACCGTGTCGATCGCGACCGTCGCGCGCATCTTGAAGGTGCCGCGGCCCGTCGCGTACGCGTCCCGGACGCCGTCCAGGCCGACGATCCGGCCGCCCGTGGGCAGGTCGGGGCCCGGGACGTGCTTCATCAGCGCGTCCAGGTCCGCGTTCGGGAACCTGATCAGGTGGCGGGCGGCCGCGATGACCTCGCGCAGGTTGTGCGGCGGCATGTTCGTCGCCATGCCGACCGCGATGCCGGAGGAGCCGTTGACCAGCAGGTTCGGAAAGGCGGCGGGCAGGGCCACCGGCTCCTGCTCCTGGCCGTCGTAGTTGGGCGCGAAGTCGACCGTGTCCTCTTCGATGGACTCGGTCATCAGGCTCGTCGCCTCGGCCATCCGGCACTCGGTGTACCGCATGGCGGCGGGCGGGTCGTCGTTGCCCAGCGAGCCGAAGTTGCCGTGGCCGTCGACCAGCGGGACGCGCATCGAGAACGGCTGGGCCATGCGGACCAGAGCGTCGTAGATCGACGCGTCGCCGTGCGGGTGCAGCTTGCCCATGACCTCGCCGACGACACGGGCGCACTTCACGTAGCCGCGCTCGGGGCGCAGGCCCATCTCGTTCATCTGGTAGACGATCCGGCGGTGCACCGGCTTCAGGCCGTCACGGGCGTCCGGCAGGGCGCGCGAGTAGATGACCGAGTACGCGTACTCGAGGTAGGAGCCACGCATCTCGTCCACGACGTCGATGTCGAGGATCCGCTCCTCGTACGCATCGTCGGGCGGCGGGGTCTTCGTGCTGCGGCGGGCCATCGCTGCCTGGCTCCTTCTGATCTTGTCGCTCGCCTACGGGGGCGACGCGCCCCTCCGACTCGCTCTTGCTGAAGCTCGCTGTTGCTGGAGCGTCTGACGGATCTGACGCCGACCATTGTGGACCGACGCACTGACAAGCCGTGCCACGACCCGGTGCACGCGCACCGGCCCGGCTCCGCCGGGCGTCCCGGTCCGGTGCCGGCGGGTCCCCGGGCGACGGTCCGACGCAGGCTACGCGATCCGCTGTGGGCGTACGTCCCACGGGAACTTCACCGAGGCCCCGCACGCTTTGCATACAGTGGCAGGAACGGCAGGAAGACCGCGGTTTCGACGACCGCCTCCGCTCGCGAAGGGACGTACATGCCCATGGGTCACACGACCACGGCCGAGGCAGGCTCCGGGGGCCTGACAGCGACCGAGCACCGGCTGGCCAACGGTCTGCGCGTGGTGCTCTCCGAGGACCACCTGACCCCGGTGGCGGCGGTCTGCCTCTGGTACGACGTCGGCTCCCGCCACGAAGTCAAGGGGCGTACCGGTCTGGCTCACCTCTTCGAGCACCTGATGTTCCAGGGGTCGGCGCAGGTGCACGGCAACGGCCACTTCGAGCTGGTGCAGGGCGCGGGCGGCTCGCTGAACGGCACCACCAGTTTCGAGCGCACCAACTACTTCGAGACGATGCCCGCCCACCAGCTGGAGCTCGCCCTCTGGCTGGAGGCCGACCGCATGGGCTCCCTGCTCGCCGCCCTGGACGACGAGTCCATGGAGAACCAGCGGGACGTCGTCAAGAACGAGCGCCGCCAGCGCTACGACAACGTGCCCTACGGCACCGCATTCGAGAAGCTGACCGCCCTCGCCTACCCGGAGGGCCACCCGTACCACCACACGCCGATCGGCTCGATGGCGGACCTGGACGCGGCCACCCTGGAGGACGCGCGCCGGTTCTTCCGCACCTACTACGCGCCCAACAACGCGGTGCTCTCCGTGGTCGGCGACATCGACCCGCAGCAGACCCTGGCCTGGGTGGAGAAGTACTTCGGGTCCATCGCCTCCCACGACGGCAAGCCCGAGCCCCGCGACGGCTCCCTGCCGCAGGTCATCGGCGAGCAGCTGCGCGAGGTCGTCGTGGAGGAGGTCCCGGCGCGCGCCCTGATGGCCGCCTACCGGCTCCCGCACGACGGCACCCGCGACGCGGACGCGGCCGACGTGGCGCTGACGATCCTGGGCGGTGGTGAGTCCTCCCGCCTGTACAACCGGCTCGTGCGCCGCGACCGTACGGCCGTCGCGGCCGGCTTCGGCCTGCTGCGCCTGGCCGGCGCGCCCTCGCTCGGCTGGCTGGACGTGAAGACCTCCGGCGACGTCGAGGTGCCGGTCATCGAGACCGCGATCGACGAGGAGCTGGCCCGCTTCGCCGAGGAGGGCCCCACGCCCGAGGAGATGGAGCGCGCCCAGGCCCAGCTGGAGCGCGAGTGGCTTGACCGGCTGGGCACCGTGGCCGGCCGCGCCGACGAACTGTGCCGCTACGCGGTCCTGTTCGGTGACCCGCAGCTCGCCCTCACCGCCGTCAAGCGCGTCCTTGAGGTGACTCCGGAGGAGGTCCAGGAGGTCGCCAAGGCCCGCCTGCGGCCCGACAACCGCGCGGTGCTCGTCTACGAGCCGAAGTCGCCCGAGACCGTCGAGGACGCCGACGTCCCCGAGGACCCGGAATCGGAGGCCACCGTAGAGGCCGGCAACGACAACGAGGAGACGGCCAAGTGACCGAGCTCGCCACCATGGACTTCCACCCCCAGCCGCAGCCGGGCGAGGCCAGGCCGTGGGCGTTCCCGGCCCCCGAGCGCGCCACGCTGGACAACGGCCTGACGGTGCTGCGCTGCCACCGCCCCGGCCAGCAGGTCATCGCCGTCGAGGTCATGCTCGACGCGCCCCTGGACGCCGAGCCGAGCGGCCTGGACGGCGTCGCCACGATCATGGCGCGGGCCTTCACCGAGGGCACCGACCAGCACTCGGCCGAGGAGTACGCCGCCGAGCTGGAGCGGGCAGGCGCCACGCTGGACGCGCACGCCGACCACCCCGGCGTCCGCATCAGCCTGGAGGTCCCGGCCTCCCGCCTGGCCAAGGGCCTCGGCCTGCTCGCCGACGCGCTGCGCGCGCCCGCCTTCGCCGAGAGCGAGGTCGAGCGGTTGGTCCGCAACCGCCTGGACGAGATCCCGCACGAGCTGGCCAACCCCTCCCGGCGGGCCGCGAAGGAGCTTTCCCGGCAGCTGTTCCCGGCGGCCTCGCGCATGTCGCGCCCGCGCCAGGGCACGGAGGACACGGTCGAGAAGATCGACGCGGCGGCCGTGCGCGCCTTCTACGACCGGCACGTCCGCCCCGCCACGACGACCGTGGTGGTGGTCGGTGACCTCACCGGCACCGACCTGGACGAGCTGCTCGGCGACACCCTCGGCGCCTGGACCGGTACCCCCGGGCAGCCGCGGCCCGTGCCGCCGGTGACCGCGGACGACACCGGGCGCGTCGTCATCGTCGACCGGCCCGGCGCCGTCCAGACGCAGCTCCTGATCGGCCGGATCGGCCCCGACCGGCACGACCGCGTGTGGGCCGCCCAGGTGCTCGGCACGTACTGCCTCGGCGGCACCCTCACCTCCCGCCTGGACCGCGTCCTGCGCGAGGAGAAGGGCTACACGTACGGCGTGCGGTCCTTCGGGCAGGTTCTTCGGTCCACGCCGGAGGGCACCGGTGCCGCCATGCTCGCCATCAGCGGCTCCGTGGACACGCCGAACACCGGTCCCGCGCTGGACGACCTGTGGAAGGTGCTGCGCACGCTCGCGGCGGAGGGACTGACGGACGCCGAGCGCGACGTCGCCGTGCAGAACCTCGTCGGGGTGGCACCGCTCAAGTACGAGACGGCGGCGGCCGTCGCGAGCACGCTCGCGGACCAGGTCGAGCAGCACCTGCCGGACGACTTCCAGGCGACGCTCTATCAGCAGCTCGCCGCCACCGGCACCGTTGAGGCCACGGCCGCGGTCATCAACGCCTTCCCGGTGGACCGCCTGGTGACCGTGCTCGTCGGTGACGCGGCCGAGATCAAGGCGCCCGTCGAGGCGCTCGGCATCGGCGAAGTCACCGTCGTCACCGCCGAGTAGCGGCGAGCGGCGGCGAAGCCGCGCCACGCGCGCGTGGGGCCCTGACGACCGACGGGTCGTCAGGGCCCTTGCCGCACCGGCTCCTGCCGAACCGCGGACCAGATGTCCGGATTGGGGCGGAGGGGGCCCGTCTGACCTGTGGGATGCGCTACAAAAACCCCGATCCGTTTGGGAATCGAAAGTCGCCCGCCGTAGCGTCTTCGGGGCTGTCCGTCAGGCACTGCGCCGCGTCCGCGGCACCGGGCAGTCATCGCCGAGTCCCCCCACGGCGCGAGCCAGGGGAGCCGGGGACCCAACGCAGTCCCTGGGGTGAATCGGACGCCCGCGCGTGAGCGAGGGGGTCCGTAGGAGACCTTCCTGCTCCGAACCCGTCAGCTAACCCGGTAGGCGAGAAGGAAGGAAAGGACCAGCCACTTCATGGCGTTCATGTGCGCCACCGGGAAGCACCGCAGGCCCGGCAGGGTCAAGCGCACCACGGCTCAGGCGGCCGGCATCGCCGCCCTCACCACCACCGGTGTCATCGGTACCCTCGCGGCCGGCCCGGCGTCGGCGGCGGAGAGCCCCGTCGAGCAGACCGGTCTCACCCCGGTGATCACCGTGAGCGACGACGTCGCCGCGCAGATCGACGAGCAGGCCGCCGCGCAGAAGCAGGCGGCCGACCAGAAGGCGGCCGAGGAGGCCGCGGCCAAGGCGGCCGCCGAGCGGGCCGCCAAGGAGCGCGCGGCCAAGGCACGCGCCGCCCGCGAGGCCGAGCGCAAGCGCCTGAACGCGTTCGTCGTCCCGATCGCCGGTTCGTACGTCTCCACGGGCTACCAGGCCAGCAGCTCGCTGTGGTCCTCCGGCTCCCACACCGGCATCGACTTCCACGCGGCCAGCGGCACGTCCGTCCACGCGGTCGGCTCCGGCACGGTCGTCTCCACCGGCTGGGGCGGCGCGTACGGCAACCAGATCGTGATCCGGATGGCCGACGGCATGTACACCCAGTACGGCCACCTGTCGTCCATCGGTGTCAGCGCGGGCCAGAAGGTCGTCCCGGGCCAGCAGATCGGCCTGTCCGGCGCCACCGGCAACGTCACCGGGCCGCACCTGCACTTCGAGGCCCGCACGACCCCCGACTACGGCTCGGACGTCGACCCGGTCGCCTACCTGCGCAAGCACGGCGTGAACGTCTGACGCCTCCCGCGCGCGGCGCCCCGTCGCACGGCATTCCGAAAGCCCCGGCTCACCCGCCGGGGCTTTCGCCGTTTTCCCGCCGCCCACCGCATCCGCTGTCCAAAAAATATCCATGGATTCCGGCCTGCCGTCGGAAATTCCGGCTCATTGCAATAGAGTCACGGAAAGGCGCGTCCCTCGTCGGCGTGTCACGGGGATCGAGGCGGAGGTCGGTCATGCGTATTCCGGCGCACTCGGTGTGCACGGCGATCCGGGACGACATCGTGGCCGGTGTCCACGAACGCGGCAGCCGCCTCACCGAAGAAGTCCTCGCCCGTCGCTACGGCGTCTCGCGCGTCCCCGTCCGCGAGGCCCTGCGCACCCTGGAGGCGGAGGGGTTCGTGGTGACCCGCAGGCATGCCGGTGCCTGCGTGGCCGAGCCGACCGAGCAGGAGGCCGCCGACCTGCTGGAGATGCGCCTGCTGCTGGAGCCGCTCGGCGCGGCCCGGGCCGCCCAGCGGCGCACCGAGGCCCATCTGAAGGTGCTGCGTGGCCTGGTCCGGCTCGGCCAGGAGCGGGCCAGGCGGGGAACCAGCGAGGACCTGCGCTCGCTCGGCGGCTGGTTCCACGAGACGCTGGCGCAGGCCGCGGGCAGCCACGCGCTGACCGCGACGCTGACCCAGCTCCGGCACAAGATCGCCTGGATGTACGTGGTCGAGGCGTCGCCCCACCCGGAGGAGACCTGGGCCGAGCACGGCGCCATCGTGGACGCCGTCGCCCGCGGTGACGGCGAGCGCGCGCGGGCGGTCACGGCCCTGCACACCGAGCGCGCGACGCCCGCCCACCGGCTGCGGCTCGCCCCGGGCGCCCCCCGCGCGGAGCGTGTGAGGAACTCGCAACATGCCGTAAACACACCGAGCCTGCGGTATTAACACGGGCGCCGTATACAAAGAAGGGGATATTCCGTGAGCGGTATCGGCGTCGCCCTTTCGATGGCACGCCGTGAATTCACCGCCGCTCTCCATACCGCTGCACTCTTCATGTCGCGCGGCAATTCGACAAACGCGAAAGCCGCGTCGCCCGCACGGGACGACGCGGCTTTCGCCGGATACGGCTCAGACGGTCTCGGGAAGTTCCTCGAGGCCCTCGGCGACCAGCTTCGCCAGCCGGTCGAGGGCGACGTCCGCGCCCTCGGCGTCGGAGGCGAGGACGATCTCCTCGCCGCCCTGGGCGCCCAGACCCAGGACAGCCAGCATGGAGGCCGCGTTGACGGGGTTGCCCCCGGCCTTGGCGATCGTCACCGGGACGCCTGTGGCCGTGGCGGCTCGGACGAAGATGGAAGCGGGGCGGGCGTGGAGGCCCTCGGCCCAGCCGACGTTGACGCGGCGCTCAGCCATGTGTTGCTGCCCTTCACTGTCTCAGGGTTGTCTAGACCAGTTTCCCATATCGCGAAGCGTGCCCGGAGCGGTCCTGCGTCCCGCTCCGGTGTGTCGCCGGACCGCGGCCTCGGTCCGGCCGGCCGTCCTCCACAGACTGCCTCGCGCCGCTGTCGGACGCGAGCCGTACTCTGGGGCCCATGCAGAGCCCGGCGGACCGGCAGGACCGGCACGAGTACCCCGCCCACTGGGAGGCGGACGTAGTGCTGCGCGACGGGGGCACCGCGCGCATCCGGCCCATCACCATCGACGACGCCGACCGCCTGGTCAGCTTCTACGAGCAGGTCTCGGACGAGTCGAAGTACTACCGCTTCTTCGCGCCCTACCCGCGGCTGTCCGCCAAGGACGTCCACCGCTTCACCCACCACGACTTCGTGGACCGGGTGGGACTCGCGGCCACCATCGGCGGCGAGTTCATCGCCACCGTACGCTACGACCGCATCAACGCGAACGGCATGCCCGCCTCCTCGCCCGCCGACGAGGCCGAGGTCGCCTTCCTGGTCCAGGACGCCCACCAGGGCCGCGGCGTCGCCTCCGCCCTCCTGGAGCACATCGCGGCCGTCGCGCGCGAGCGCGGCATCCGCCGCTTCGCCGCCGAGGTGCTGCCCGCCAACACCAAGATGATCAAGGTGTTCACGGACGCCGGCTACACCCAGAAGCGCAGCTTCGAGGACGGCGTCGTACGCCTGGAGTTCGACCTCGAACCCACCGACCGCTCGGTCGCCGTGCAGCGCGCGCGGGAGCAGCGCGCCGAGGCACGCTCGGTACGGCGGCTGCTGGCCCCCGGCTCGGTGGCGGTCGTCGGCGTCGGCCGCGCGCCCGGGGGAGTGGGCCGCAGCGTCCTCGGCAACATCCGGGACGCCGGGCACCCCGGCCGTCTCTACGCCGTGAACAAGGCGTTCCCCGAGGACCTGGAGGAGGTCGACGGCGTACCCGCCCGCCGCTCGGTGCGGGACATCGACGGCCCGGTGGACCTCGCCGTCGTCGCCGTCCCCGCCGACCAGGTGCCCACCGTGGTCGCCGAGTGCGGCGAACACGGCGTCCAGGGGCTGGTGGTGCTCTCCGCCGGGTACGCGGAGAGCGGGCCCGAGGGGCGGGAGCGCCAGCGGGCCCTGGTCCGGCTCGCCCGCGCGTACGGCATGCGGATCATCGGCCCCAACGCCTTCGGCGTCATCAACACCGCGCCCGCGGTGCGGCTGAACGCCTCGCTCGCCCCCGAGATGCCGCGGCCGGGCCGTATCGGCATGTTCGCGCAGTCCGGGGCCATCGGCATCGCCCTGCTGTCCCGGCTGCACAGGCGCGGCGGCGGGGTCACCGGGGTCACCGGCGTCTCCACGTTCGTGTCGGCGGGCAACCGCGCCGACGTCTCCGGCAACGACGTCCTCCAGTACTGGTACGACGACCCCGACACCGACGTCGCCCTCATGTACCTGGAGTCCATCGGCAACCCGCGCAAGTTCACCCGCCTCGCCCGGCGGACCGCGGCGGCGAAGCCGCTGGTCGTGGTGCAGGGCACCGGCACCGCGCCGCTGGGCCACGCGGTCCGGGCCACCCGGCTGCCGCACGACACCGTCTCCGCGCTGTTGCGGCAGGCCGGGGTGATCCGGGTCGACACGATCACCGAGCTGGTCGACGCGGGCCTGCTCCTCGCCCGCCAGCCGCTGCCCGCCGGACCGCGGGTGGCGATCCTCGGCAACTCCGAGTCGCTGGGCGTCCTCACCTACGACCGCTGTCTGGCGGAGGGGTTGCGGCCGGCCCGCCCGGTGGACCTGACGACGGCGGCCACGGCGGCGGACTTCCGCCGCGCGCTCGGGCAGGCCCTGGCCGACGACACCCACGACGCCGTCGTCGTCACGGTGATCCCCGCGATCGGCGAGGGCGCGCCGGGCGACGCCGAGCTGGCCGAGGCCCTGCGGGCGGCGGCCGCCACGGTGCCCGGCAAGCCGGTGCTGGTGGTCCACGTCGAGCTCGGCGGACTCGCGGAGGCCCTCTCGGCCGCGGCGAGCACCGCCCCCCAGGCCGCCGACCGGCAGGCGGAGACCCCGGACCCCGCGGACCGGCCGCCCGCCGCGCTGCCGGCGACACCCCCCGACGGCACGCACCTGATCCCCGCCTACCCCGCCGCCGAACGCGCGGTCCGCGCCCTGGCCGAGGCCGTCCGGTACGGGCAGTGGCGGCGCGAGGCCGCCGACCCCGGCCGGGTCCCGGAGTACGACGACATCGACGAGAAGGGCGCCGCCCGGCTGATCGACACTCTGCTGCGGCGCGGCCAGGGCCTCACCATCGGGCAGGAGGAGACCTGCGAGCTGCTCGCCGCCTACGGCATCCAGGTTCGCCGGGCGCTGCCCGCGCCGTCTCCCGACGAGGCCGCCGAGGCCGCCCGCACCCTCGGCTACCCGGTCGCCCTCAAGGCCACCGCGCCGCACCTCAGGCACCGCGCCGACCTGGGCGGCGTCCGCCTGGACCTCGCCGACGAGGAACAACTGCGCCGCGCCTACGCCGAGTTGACCGAACTGTTCGGCAAGCCCGAGGAGCTGCGCCCGGTGGTGCAGGGCATGGCGCCGCGCGGGGTCGACACCGTCGTACGCGCCGTGATCGATCCGGCGGCCGGCGCCGTGCTGTCCTTCGGGCTCGCCGGTGCCGCCTCGCAGCTCCTCGGTGACATGGCCCACCGACTGGTCCCGGTCACCGACCGGGAGGCGACCTCGCTGGTGCGCTCGATCCGCACGGCACCGCTGCTCTTCGGCTGGCGCGGCTCCACCCCGGTGGACACCCCCGCGCTGGAGGAACTGCTGCTGCGGCTCTCCCGGCTGGTCGACGACCACCCGGAGGTCGTCGCGGTCACCCTGGAACCGGTCGTCGTCGCCCCGCACGGGGCGAGCGTCCTCGGCGCCACCGTCCGGCTCGCGCCCCCGCCCGCCCGCGACGACCTCGGCCCGCGCACGATGCCGGCGTACTGACCGGCCGAGGGGGGAATCACAGGGGAGATCACCGTCCGCAGGGCGGCGCGGTGCCCGTCCCGGGGCGCCGGCGTGCGGGCGGGCGGGCCGCGGCGGGTGCCCACGACTGGCCCGGACCGCCCTTGCCCACGGATTAGGATGGACGCCATGGCCAAGACCAGTACGACGACCCAGGGGCTGCGCGCGGCGATCGAGCGCAGCGGCTACTACCCGGCCCTCGTGGCCGAGGCGGTGGAGGCCGCTGTGGGCGGCGAGCCCATCCGGTCGTACCTGGTCCACCAGGAGACCACGTTCGACCAGAACGAGGTCCGCCGGCACGTGACCGTCCTGGTCCTCACCGGCAACCGCTTCATCGTCAGCCACACCGACGAGCAGGCCGCCGACACCACCTCCCCGACGCCGTACGCCACGACGTCCACGGAGTCCGTCAAGCTCGGCCGGATCTCGTCGGTCGTGGTCAGCAGGGTGGTCGCCAACCCGGAGCAGTACACGCCGGGCACCGTGCCCCGCGAGGTCGTCCTGACCATCGGCTGGGGCGCGGTCAGCCGCATCGACCTGGAGCCAGCCGCCTGCGGCGACCCCAACTGCGAGGCCGACCACGGCTACACCGGCAGCTCCACGGCGGACGACCTCAGCCTGCGGGTCAGCGAGGCCGGGGACGGCCCGGAGACGGTGCGCCAGGCGCTCGCCTTCGCGCAGTCCATCTCCGAGGCGACCGCGGACATCACGCGCTGATGGCCCAGCCCTCCCCCTGGGACCACCCGGAACCGCTCGCCCTGGACACGGCTCCGCTGCCCGAGTACGGCAGCGGCTCGCTCGCCGACCTGCTGCCCACGCTGGCCGCCGGCCTCGGCGTCCCCGGCACGACCGCCACGATCACGGAGCTGACTCCCGCCGACCGGGTCTGCGTCTTCCTGGTCGACGGCCTCGGCTGGGAGCAGCTCAGGGCGCACCCCGACGAGGCGCCCTTCCTGACCTCGCTGCTCGGCAGCTCGCGCGGCGGCACCGGGCGCCCGCTCACCGCCGGCTACCCGGCGACCACCGCGACCTCCCTGGCCTCCGTCGGCACCGGCCTGCCGCCGGGCGCCCACGGCCTGCCCGGCTACAGCGTGCGCAACCCCGACACCGGCGAGCTGATGAACCAGCTCCGCTGGCAGCCGTGGACGCCCCCGCGCCCCTGGCAGCCGTACCCGACGGTCTTCCAGCTGGCCCACGACGCCGGCGTGCACGCCGCCCAGGTGTCCTCGCCCACCTTCGAGCGCACCCCGCTCACCAAGGTCGCGCTCAGCGGCGGCGCCTTCCACGGACGGCTGTCCGCCGAGGAGCGCATGGACCTCGCGGCCGGGCAGCTCGCCGCGGGCGAGCGCTCCCTGGTGTACACGTACTACGCCGAACTGGACGGCGCCGGGCACCGCTACGGCGTCGCCTCCGACACCTGGCGCGGTCAGCTCATGTACGTCGACCGGCTCGCCCAGCGCCTCGCCGAGCAGCTTCCGCCGCGCAGCGCGCTCTACGTCACCGCCGACCACGGCATGGTCGACGTCCCGTTCGACGAACAGCACCGCATCGACTTCGACGAGGACTGGGAGCTGCGCGCCGGCGTCGCCCTGCTCGGCGGCGAGGGCCGGGCACGGCACGTGTACGCGGTCCCGGGCGCGGCGAACGACGTCCTGACGGTGTGGCGCGAGGTGCTCGGCGAGCAGTTCTGGGTGGCCTCGCGGGACGAGGCGATCGAGGCCGGCTGGTTCGGGCCGCACATCGACGAGCGGGTGTACGCGCGTCTCGGCGACGTGATCGCGGCCGCCCACGACGACGTGCTGATCATCGCCTCCGAGCGGGAGCCCAAGGAGTCGGCGCTGGTCGGCAACCACGGCTCGATGACCCCCGCGGAGCAGCTGGTCCCGCTGCTCGAAGTACGCTCCTGAGACCCCCTGCCCGTCCCCGCCGAAAGGTGCTCCACCCCTCATGCCCGAGCTGGTGTTCTTCTCCGGAACGATGGACTGCGGGAAGTCGACCCTGGCTCTGCAGATCGAGCACAACCGCTCCACGCGCGGCCTCGTCGGCATGATCTTCACCCGGGACGACCGGGCCGGCGAGGGCAAGCTGTCCTCCCGCCTCGGCCTGGTCACCGACGCCGTGGAGGTCGAGGACGGCCAGGACCTGTACGCCTACATCGTCGACCACCTCTCCCAGGGCGGCCGCGCGGACTACGTGATCGCGGACGAGGCGCAGTTCCTCGCGCCCGGGCAGATCGACCAGCTCGCGCGCGTGGTGGACGACCTCGGCATGGACGTGTACGCCTTCGGGATCACCACCGACTTCCGCTCCAAGCTCTTCCCCGGCTCCCAGCGGCTGGTGGAGCTGGCCGACCGCATCGAGGTGCTCCAGGTCGAGGCGCTGTGCTGGTGCGGCGCCCGGGCCACGCACAACGCCCGCACGGTCGGTGGGGAGATGGTCGTCGAGGGCGCCCAGGTGGTCGTCGGCGACGTCAACCAGTCGGCGGGCGAGATCGGCTACGAGGTCCTGTGCCGCCGCCACCACCGCCGCCGGATGACCGCCGCGACGTCCCGCGCGGCGGCCCTGTCCCCGGACGTGCTGCCGGTCACGGCGGACTGAGCGGGGCCAGGAGGCGAAGCGCCTCCTCGCCGGCGCGTCAGCCGATGCGAGCCCCCGCGCCTCCGACCCGGACGCGTGGGTCGCCCGCGCGCAGCGTGACCGTGAGCTCGCCGGGGCGGCCCAGGTCCTCGCCCTGGTGCAGGGTGAGGACGGCGTCCTCGGGAACCAAGCGCAGCTCACGGGCGTACGCGCCGAACGCGGCGGCCGCCGCGCCGGTCGCGGGGTCCTCGACGACGCCACCGACGGGGAACGGGTCACGGACGTGGAAGACGGCGGCCGACTCCCGCCACACCAACTGCACGGTGGTCAGGTCCAGGCGGTGCATCAGCGCTTCTAGGCGCGCGAAGTCGTACGCGAGGTCCGCAAGGCGGGCGCGGGTCGCCGCCGCGAGAACGAGATGGCGGGCGCCGGCGAACGCGATCCGGGGCGGGAAGGCCGGGTCGAGGTCGGCTGCCGGCCAGCCGAGCGCGGCGAGCGCCTCCGCGAGGTCGGCACCGGCGAGCTCCTCGACGTGCGGCTCGACACTGGTGAGCGTGGCCCTGACCGTTCCGCCCTCCTCGGTCACCTCCACCGGCACGGTTCCGGCGCGCGTCGCGAACACGAGCTCCCCGGGGCCGATCCGCTCGGCAAGCGCGACGGCGGTCGCGACAGTGGCGTGCCCGCAGAACGGCACCTCGGCCTTGGGACTGAAGTAACGGATGCCGTACGCCCGCCCCTCCGGCCCGCCGAAGCCTTCCGGGGGCGCGGTCAGGAACGCGGACTCCGAGTACCCGAGCTCGGCGGCGATGGCCAGCATGTCACCGTCGTCCAGACCGCCGGCGTCCAGCACGACGCCGGCCGGGTTACCGCCGGCGGGGTCACTGGAGAAGGCTGTGTAGCGCAGCACCTCGGGCCGTGGCGCATTTGTCGTCATGCTCGCGGCAACATGGCCGAGGCATGGCCTATTCCGCGGATGACCTGACGGGGCGCGGGCACCCGCAGAGGTCGTATCGCGGACCCGGCGGCCATCGGTTACGTGGCGTCGGTCTGGAGGCCGTCGTCTCGGTCGGTCGCCAGTGCGGTCGGCAGCGGCATCCCGTACTTGTCGCACAGGAAGCGGGTCTGGCAGTACCGCTGGGCGTCGGCGGCGACCCTGCCGAGGACCGCGGAATTCATACCGGCACCGATGAGGATTCCCACGACCGGCACTACCTTGGCGACGTTCTTGACCGGAACCCTGGAGCCGGCCGGGCCCAGCTGCTGCATCAGCTTCTCAAGGGCGGCCAGGAGGCGGTGGTCTTGGCGAAGTTTGTCCGACCACCTTATGCGTCCTTTGATCGCATTCGCAGCCCGTGCGGTGTCACGCAACGGCTTGGCCTTGGCTGCCTGTGCCATGAAGGACCGCTGTACCAGGCGCTGGATGAACTCCTGCTCTTCGGGATCCTTGGCGTCGTAGCCGTAGGAGTACGCGATGCGCGCTGCTATCGACGTGCTCAGGACCTGGACGACGAGGATGTCCGCTGTCATCGCGGCGGGGATACCGGCGACGGGCACCAGGGCCAGCAGGCCCATGGCGCCGCCTTCGACCGCACCGGTGGTCCGCCACTTGAGGGTGTTGCGGGTCAGCAGCCGGTCGCAGACCTTGAGGTCCTGCTGCCTCAGGTCGGTGAAACTGTCGATGTCGAGACCCTGATTGCGGGCGAGCTCCTCCACGCTCTTCGGGTCGTTGAGATCCATGGCCTTGTCGTTGACCAGCTCGAGCAACGCTGCCGCGCCTGCGAGCGCCGGTCGCAGGGCCGTGTCGGCGACCGCGTCACCTGCGCGACGGACAGGCTCCGCGACCGCCTCCGGCACAGCGTCCTTGACTCGCCGCGCCGCGTTTCCCGCGACCTCACCGGTGCGACTGAGCGCGGTGCTCGCCCAGTTCGGCAACCCACGGCGGTCGCTGCGGCGCTGCCAGTGCTCGTTGAGCTTGTCCCATACCTGCCTCTCGTACTCGCTCATCGGGGTCGCACCATCGACGAGTGGGTCGACGTAAGTGCTCACTAAGGGTCTCCATTTCGACTGTGATCGCCGGGCCCGCGACGGCCTGCCAACCGACATGTGTGTGAAGTACATCGTCCAGTCACAAGTTGCGAAAGAGGTGGGGATGCGCGGAGAAGGACGAAGCGCTGAGCGGTTGTCCCGAGTGGTTCGGCCGCTCAGTCACCGAGGGTGAACGCGAGGCCGCCCGCACGCAGTTCGTCCTCGGTCTGGGTGAGACCACCTCGGTGGGAGACCTCGACCGTGTAGAACTTCGAGCCCGGCGTGATGTCGTCGACCGTGAAGGGGAACTCGCAGCCCAGCTCCGTCGCCTGGCCGAGGCCCAGACTGCCCTTGGCGACGAGGGTTCCGGCGGCGTCGGTGACGCTGACCTGGGTGCCGAAGTCGATGTCGGAGTAGCCGTCCGTTCCGGAGCACGGGTCGCCGGAGCCGAGCCCTGAGCCGATTCCGTTGACGGTGAGCGTCCCGTCGGTGCTGAACGTTTCTTCCGCGTTACCGGCCAGCGACAACCCAGCCCAGCAGGCTCCCACCACGACGGCCCCGATGCCGGCGCCGATTGCCAGGACGGTCCCGCGCGACAGCCGCGACCAGCGGGAGGCGGACGGAACGAGCGAGGTGGGCGGGTGGTCGGGCAGGGCGGGTACCGGTTCGGCGGACGTGGGGGCCGGCGCCTCGGCCGCCTCCTGGACCGGCTCGGGGGCCATGGTTGGGTTGGGGGTGTGCGCCTGCTGTTCGGGGACGGACATTGCTGGACTTCCTCTCGGTTCGAAAGGCAGGGAGGTGGGACGGAAGGAGTGAGCGGCGGGGGAAGGCGGGGCTCAGCCTCGGCTCCGGCCGCATCGGTACTCGGCCAGCGCCCCGCTCGCCCACAGCGGGACCAGCCGGGGTATCTCGGTCGCCGGAACCATGCCGTTCAGGGAGCGCAGACCGAGCTTGGCCAGGGAGTCGGCGGCCTCGTTGAGCGGGTTGCCGACGTGAGCCTTCTCGTGGACGAAGGTCAGGCCGGGCGTGTACTCCGCGTACATCTGCAGCTTGACGAGGCTGGCCTGCCGGCCTCGCGAGCGCAGCCGGGTCTCGTAGCCGTCGGGCATCCGGTCACCGCCGTTCTGCCACTCGTGCAGGAGGTCGAGGGCGTCGAGGTTGTCGACGCGCACCTCGACCGGCAGGCCAGAGTGTGCTGCGAGGATCCGTCGCAAGCCCCAGTACACGGCCCGGAGCTCGCTGACGACCACGCGGACCCGGGGAGTGGTGAGGTACTGCGGGTAGAGGTGGGCGCGCAGTCCGGTCTCGCCGGTGGTGGCGAGGTAGCCGGTGCCCACCTTGTCGGCGGCGACGGAGGCGTCGGTGGCGACGACGATCGGCGCCAGGCCGACGGCCTTGACCGAGCTGTCGAAGTGCACCTGGTGACGCCCCCGAGCGGTGGGGCGGGGTGCGTGGGCGAGCGGAGAGCGACGGCCCATCGGCGGTTCCTCCTGTTCAAAAAGGGCGGGTGACGGAGTCGGAGACAAGGAGGAAGGTGATGGGGCGGCCCGGGACCGGGCCGCCCCACCGAGTCCGCCGCGTCCCCCCACGAGCGCGGCGGCGTGTGCGGGGGCCGGTCAGCCGACCTTGGCCCACTTCTGGCAGCCCTTGGTCTCGAAGTACTCGCCCTTGTTGACCGTCACGCGGCCCTGCCCCTGGAGGTTCTCGTTGGCGATGATCGCGCCGAACTCCCCGGAGGCGTCCTTGGTGCGGGCCCAGTAGCAGTTCTCGATGATGCTGTCCTTGTCGGGCCCGGCGGTCTTGTACGTGCCCGGCTGCATGTCCTCCCCGACGAGGTACTGGCCCTCGCCCCCGACCGTGGTGGCAGGCCCGGACTTCTTGGCCGGCTTCGGCTTGACGGTGACCTTCGCCGTGACCGTGACCTTCGGCTTCGGCTTGTCGTGGGCAGGGGCCGCGGTCTTGGTGACGGTGACGGCCGGGGCGGGATCGGCGGAGTCGCCCGTACCGCCGGAGTCCCCGTTGCCGCCGATGCCGGCGCCGACCAGGAGCGCGACGAACGCGGTCGCACCGTGGGTCAGCCACGCCTTGCGGCGCGACGGCTTCGGTCCCGTGGGCGGGCCGGCGGGGACCTGCCAGCCCCCGGCCGACGGCACCGACGGCGCGGCGCTCCAGCCGGGTCCGCCGCCGGCGCCGGAGGGCTGCGGGCTGCTGGGCGGCATCGAGGGCGTGTGGCTCATGGCGGTGATCCTTCGGTCGGCGTTGCGGCGCTTGGCGACCTCAAGGTGCCCGCCGTCCCAAATCGCGTCGCTAGGAATCACTGATAACCCGTATTATCAAGCGGGCTGTGCCACGCTTCCTTGATCAGCGGTAGATTGCTGACACCTGCCTCACCGAGGGGCGGGCCGCGAGGCGCGGAGGCGGTTAACGCCGGCCTCAGGACGCCAGGGGAGAGGGGGGCACGTCCGTTGACGACGCACACCGCCGTTCCGGCACCCTCACAGACGTCGCCCATCCTGCCCGAAACCCCGGCCTGGCGGATGACGTACGCCGAGATCGCCGCACTCGCCCAGGTCCAGCGCCCGGTGCCCACCACCTGGGCCCGCCGCCACCCCGACTTTCCCGCCCCGGTCACGCAGGAGGACGGGCGTCCCCTGTTCGACGCCCGTGCGGTCGTCGACTGGCTCGCCTCGACCGGCCGCGGCAACACCGACCCCCGCCGGCTCCGCGCCGAGCTGGCCCTGCACACGCTGGCCGCCTGGCGCACCCCGTCCCTGCCAGCGCCCGTCCTGATCGGTGCCCTGACCGCCCTGGTCTGCCTCCATCAGCAGCTCGACGCCCCCGCCGCCGACGGCCGCCCCTGGGACACCACCCTGGAGCGGGCCGCCGAACTCGACCCGGACGACCGCTTCCTCGTCTCCGAGCTGCGAGCCCTCCCCGATCCGGACCGCACCGGCCCGGCACTCGCCCACCTCGCCGACGAGCTGATCGACGCCGCCTACAACCCCGCCGAGGCCTTCGACTGGATCCTCCAGGCCCGCCACCGCCTCGGCTCCCGCGACCTGGCCGCCGACGAGCCCGTCCCGGCCGTGGTCCGCGCCCTCGCCGCCCTCTCCGGCGTCGACACCCTCGACGAGGGCGCGGTCGTCGCCGTCCCGCACGCCCGCACCGGCGACCTCCTGGCCGCCCTCCACGACCGCGCGGCCGAGGACTCGGGCCACATCCACCTCGCCGCCGACCCGGACCCGGCCCGTGTGCGGCTCGTGCGCCGGCGGATGCTGGTACGCGGGGTGTACGAGTTCCGACTGGACGTCGCCGACGGCGAGGAACTGACCGCCGACGAGTGGGGCTACCCGAACCTCCTCGTCTGCGCCCTGCCCTACGAGGCCGCCGAGACCCGCGACCCCAAGGCCGTCCTGGACCAGGTCGCCGCCCTCACCGACTACCTCGACACCGGCTCCACCGCCGTCGTCCTCGGCCCCGCCGACGTCCTCACCGGCCCGCTCGCCCGGCACGGCGACGCCGACCGGCTGCGCCGCTCCTTCCTGAAGCCCGGCCTGCTCAAGGCCGCGATCAGCCTGCCCGACGGCGCCTACGCCTACCGCCCCGGCTACCGCACGGCCATCTGGGTCCTCGCCCGAGTGCGGGAGGAGCAGCGCACCGGCCTCGTCCTCCTCGCCGACTACTCCTCCCAGCCCCTCAGCGAACCCGTCCTCGACACCCTCGCCGAGGACATCGCCATCTGGCGCGCCTCCGGCTGGACGCCCGACCCGCGTCACGAACCACGCCACGCCGCCATCGTCCGCGGCACCGACCTCGACGACGCCCCCGGCGCCGCTCTCACCCCGCAGCACCGCACGCTCGCCTCCCGCCACACCCGCACCGTCGTCGAACGCCCGGCGGTCATCGCCGATCTGCAGGGCCACCTGAGCGACCTCCAGGAGCGCGCCCGCACCCGCGAACTCCGGCTGGACGCCCAGGCGGAGCTGCGCTCAGAGGACCAGCCGGTACGCCGCACCACCGTCGACCGGCTCCTGCGCACCCGCCGCCTGCGCCGCCGCCCCGGCCACCGGTTCGACCCCGAACACCTCACCTCCGACGGTCACTACACGGTCCTCACCCCCGAGGAGATCCTCGGCACGGCCCGCATCGGCGGCCGCCGCATCGATCGCGGTTTACTGCTCACCGCCTACGAGCACGCCCAGTTCACCGAACCGGGCGACCTCGTGGTCACCACCCACCCGCGATTCGGCGTCCACGTCGACACGGAGGGCCTCTCCCTGGTCGCCGCCCCGGCCCGCATCCTGCGCGTCCACCCCGATGCCGACCCGCCGCTGCGGCCCCGGGTGCTGGCCGCGCTGCTGCGCGCGGCGGCAGCCGAGCACGCCCGCGCCGGCGGAGCCGTGCGCGCCTCCCGCAGCATCGAGGACCTCGTCGTCCCCGACCTGAGCCGTGCCGAGGCCGACCGCTACGAGGCCGTCCTCGCCGAGATCGAGTCCCGGGCGGCCCTGCTGCGCGAGCAGACCGCCGCGCTCGACGACCTCGCCCGCGTGATGGCGGCCGGCATGGCCGACGGCACGCTCACCATCCAGCACCTCCCGAACACCGACGCCCACTGAAGGAGACGGTCCACCCGATGCCTCCACGCAAGAAGCCCGCCGACCAGGCGGAGCTGTTCACCGCCTCCACCGCCAAGGAGATCCAGGACATCCTCTGGAAGGCGGCCGACAAGCTCCGCGGCTCCATCGACGCTGCCCAGTACAAGGAGTTCGTCCTCGGCCTGATCTTCCTGAAGTACGTCTCGGACGCCTTCGAGGAGCGCCGCACCGAGCTGGCCAAGGAGCTCGCCGAGGACGGCATCTCCGAGGACCAGATCGCAGACTTCCTGGAGGACCGCGACGAGTACACCGGCGCCCATGTCTTCTGGGTCCCGGAGACCGCCCGCTGGTCCTGGATCGCCGCCAACGCCAAGGCCCAGGGCGTCGGCAAGCTCCTGGACGAGGCGATGGACGCCATCATGCGGGAGAACGCGGCGCTCACCGGCGTCCTCCCCAAGATCTTCAACCAGGACCGCGTCGACCAGAAGCGCCTGGGTGAACTCGTCGACCTCATCAGCGACGCGCGTTTCGGTGGCAGCGAGGGGCGGCCTGCTCAGGACCTGCTGGGTGAGGTTTACGAGTACTTCCTCGGCAACTTCGCGCGGGCGGAGGGCAAGCGGGGCGGCGAGTTCTACACCCCGCGGTCGGTCGTCCAGCTGATCGTGGAGATCCTTGAGCCGTACGAGGGCCGGGTGTACGACCCGGCGTGCGGCTCGGGGGGCATGTTCGTCCAGGCCGCCAAGTTCATCGAGGCGCACCGGGGCAAGGGCCACAAGGCCGACATCGCGGTGTACGGCCAGGAGCTGAACGAGCGCACCTGGCGCCTGGCCAAGATGAACCTCGCCATCCACGGCATCGACGGCAACCTCGCCGCCCGCTGGGGTGACACCTTCGCCGACGACAAGCACCCCGACCTCAAGGCCGACTTCGTGATGGCCAACCCGCCCTTCAACATCAAGGACTGGGCGAGGGACGAGACCGACCCGCGCTGGAAGCATGGGGTCCCGCCGAGGAACAACGCCAACTATGCCTGGCTGCAGCACATGATCTCGAAGCTGGGGGAGAGGGGCACGGCCGGCATCGTCCTGGCCAACGGCTCGATGAGCTCTCAGTCCAGCGGGGAGGGCGAGATCAGGCAGACGCTGGTGGAGGCGGACCTGGTGGCGTGCATGGTGGCGTTGCCGTCGCAGCTCTTCCGCACGACGCAGATTCCGGCGTGCCTGTGGTTCCTGTCCAAGGACAAGTCCCCGCAGGGCGTACGGCGGTTGGATGACCGACGTGGCGAGATTCTGTTCATCGACGCTCGGGGGCTGGGCGAGATGGCCGACCGCACGGAACGCGTCTTCGTGGAGGCCGACGTCAGAAGGATCGCCGACGCCTACCACGCGTGGCGCGGCACGGCGTCGGCGCGTGAGGCGGGGGCGGCGTATGAAGACGTCCCCGGCTTTTGCTGCTCGGCGGACCTGAAGACGGTCCGCGAGCATGGGTACGTGCTGACGCCGGGGCGGTACGTGGGCGCCGTCGAGGCGGAGGAGGAGGACGCGGGGGCTGTTGCCGAGCGAATCAGCAAGCTGACGCAGGAGCTGTATGAGCTCTTCGGCGAGTCGGCGGAGCTGGAGAAGAAGGTGCGGGAGCACATGCGAGGTGTCGGCGCATGATCTGGCCTCGTGCAACGGTTTCCGAACTGTGTAGTGCTGTCACCAGCGGTGGAACGCCAAGGCGCTCGAATCCGGCCTATTACACACCCAAAGGGATTCCCTGGGTCAAGACTCAGGAATTGAATGACGGTCGGCTGGAGGACGCGGCTGAACACATTTCAGCGCAGGCGATCCAGGAATCTTCGGCGAAGCTCCTCCCCGCAGGGACGATCTTGGTAGCCATGTATGGGGCCACGGCCGGAAAGCTGGGTGTGCTGGGTCGTCCAATGGCCTGTAACCAAGCTTGCTGTGCCCTTGTTGTCAAACCTGGAGCGGCTGATCCGAGGTTTCTTTTCTACGCCCTTTTGAATTCGCGGGAAGAGTTGAAGGGGCTCGCGAACGGGGCAGCGCAGCAGAATCTCAGCGTGCGTGTGATCAAAGAATTCAGAATCCCGAATCCCTCTCTTGAGGTGCAGCAGCGCGCCGGAAGCCTCCTAGGGGCACTGGACGACAAGGTTGCTGTCAATGAGCGCATCGTCGGCACCTGCCGGGACCTCGCCGGTGCGTTGTTCCAGCAAGCCACGGTGAGTCCTGGGAGCCGGACGGTCCCGCTGAGCGAGCTCGCTGTCCATAAGCCCGGAAAATACCTGTCGAAGGATGCGTACGCGGCAGGCGGCCCCTATGCGGTGTACGGCTCCAACAGTGTTATGGGCTGGCATTCGGCATGTCTCTACGAAGGCAGATTCGCCGTCCTCGCGAGGATCGGGAGTAATTGCGGAAGCGTTCGGTGGTCGAATTCTCCGGCATGGGTGAACAACAATGCATCAGCGATCATCCCCAAGGATTCGCGCGATGCCCTACTGCTGAGGCATGCGCTGGACACGGTGGACATGGCGCCGCATCGCTCCGGCAGCGCACAGCCTTTCATTCGTGTCGACTCGCTGATGGCCACGGATGTCACCGTCCCGGCCGCATCCGACCACGGGCGCGTCACTGCCCAACTGGAGGCACTCGCCCGGCGAGAGGCCGTGGCCGGGCCTGAGAGCCGCCAGCTGGCTCAGCTTCGCGACACCCTCCTCCCTCAGCTCATGTCCGGCCGCCTCCGCGTCAAGGACGCCGAGAAGATTGTCGAGGACGCCACGTGACGACGCATCACGACGGAAACGACCACGACGACAGAACCGACCGCCGCCCCACCGAAGCCGACTGGGAGGCCCTCGCCCTCGATGAGCTGTCCGAGTTGGAGTGGCTGCCGGGCTCCGGCAACGAGTTCGCGCCCGGGTCCGGGCACCGGAAGTCCTGGGACGACCTCATCCTCTACCCGCACCTCCAGGAGGCGATCGAGCGTCTGAACCCGGAGCTGCCTCCGGACGCCGTCCGGGATGCCATTGCGATCGCCGCCACCCCCGGCTCCCAGGACACCTACGAGGAGAACAGGGCCGCGCACCGCCACCTCACCGCCGGTATACGGTCCGTCACCTATACCGACTCCTTCGGCGCCGAGCACAACCCCACGATCCGCCTCCTCGACCTGGCCGACCCGGACGCGAACACCTACCGCGCCCTCAACCAAGTCACGGTGATCGACGGCGACAAGAACCGCCGCTTCGACGTCGTCCTCTACGTCAACGGCCTGCCCCTCGCCGTCGTGGAGCTGAAGCGCGCCGGCGACGAGGACGCGACGCTCCAGACGGCCCACGCCCAGGTGGCGCGGTACGTCGAGGAGTTCCCGACCGCCTTCCGCCACAACACGATCGTCCTGCTCTCCGACGGCATCACCGCGAAGTACGGCACGCCGTTCACGCCGTACGAGCACTTCGCCCCCTGGAACACGGACGAGTTCGGCGCCCGCGTCGACCCGCTGACCGCGGACGGCTTCGCGGAGTCCGGACAGAACCTGGCGATCCACGGCCTGTTCAACCAGCCCCGCTTCCTCGAACTGGTCCAGTCGTGCGTCAACTTCGTCCCGTCGAAGCGGATGAAGCGGATCGCGAAACCGCACCAGTACCACGCGGTGACCCGCGCCGCCGAGGCCGTCCGTACGGCCGCCGCCAGTGACGGCAAGGCCGGCGTCGTCTGGCACACCCAGGGTTCCGGCAAGTCGGAGGAGATGGTCCTCACCACCACCATGGTGATGCGAGACCCGGCGCTGCTGAACCCCACGGTTGTGGTCGTCACCGACCGTACGGATCTCGACGACCAGCTCTACTCGACGTTCCAGGAGAGTGAGATCCTCCCGGAGATGCCCAAGCAGGTCGTCACCCGCGCCGAACTCCGGGAGGAGCTCGCGGCGAAGAGGACGGGAGGGATCCTCTTCACCACGCTCCAGAAGTTCGGCAAGACGAAGGAGGAGCGGGAGTCGGGCACCGACCACCCGATGCTCTCCGACCGCCGGAACATCGTCGTGATCGTCGACGAGGCGCACCGCAGCCACTACGACGACCTCAACGGCCTCGCCCGCCACCTGCGCGACGCGCTCCCGCACGCCACCCTGCTCGCCTTCACCGGCACGCCGATCTCCGAGGCCGACCGCAACACCCGCGAGGTGTTCGGCGACTACATCGACGTCTACGACCTCAAGCGGGCCGCCGACGACGGCGCGACCGTGAAGGTCTACCACGAGAGCCGCGTGATCCAGCTTGTCCTGGACCGCGACGTCGACCCGACCACCATCGACGAAGAGGCCGACCGCATCACCGACGGCCTCGACGACACCGAGCGCCGCCGCGTCGAGCAGGCCGTGGCGACGATGAACGCGATGTACGGCGCGCCGGCCCGGATAAGGGACCTGGCCGCCGACCTGGTGGAGCACTGGGAGGCCCGCCGGGAGCGCATGCGGCCGTTCGTCGGTGCTTCGGAGTCGGGCGGGGCGCCCGGCAAGGCCATGGTGGTGTGCGCTACCCGCGAGATCTGCGTACGCGTCTACGACGCGCTGCGCGAGCTGCGGCCCGAGTGGCACAGCGACGAGTTCGACAAGGGAACGATGAAGATCGTCTTCTCTTCGAACACCCGCAAGGACAGCGACGCGCTGCTCGCTCATGCCCTGACCGACAGTCGCCGCAAGTCGGTCATCAACCGGGCCAAGGACCCCGACGACGAGCTTGAACTGCTCATCGTCAACAACATGCTGCTGACCGGCTTCGACGCCCCGCCGATCCACACCATGTACCTGGACCGGCCGCTCAAGGGCGCCAACCTGATGCAGGCACTGGCCCGCGTCAACCGTCGCTTCCGCGGCAAGGAGGACGGTCTCCTCGTCGGCTACGCCCCGCTGACGGAGAACCTGCAGAAGGCCATCGCCGAGTACACGGAGGCGGATCAGCGCGACCGCACCCTCGGCCAGGACGTCGAGCGCGCGCTGGACGAGCTGCGCAACGAGTACGACGTCCTCACCGGCATCCTGCGCGGCTTCGCCTGGGAGCCGCTGCTCGACCGTCCCGGCCCCCGCGCGTTCGTCGACGCGGCCCTGAAGACGGCCAACTACCTGCGCGACCCCCGCACCACCGGCAACAACCCCGACCTGCTCAACGACCCGCGCCAGACCCTGGGCCGTCGCTTCCGCGACCACGCCTACCGCCTGGAGCGCTTCTGGGCACTGGCCGGCAGCTCGAAGGAGGTGGGGAACCGGTTCGCGGACAAGCCGGCCTGGAAGCGGCACATCCAGTTCTTCGCCGAGGTCCGCGCCTACATGGCCAAGCTGGACGCCATGGAGCGGGAGGCGCGCGGCCTCCCGGTGGCCCGTGACATCGAGCTGTACCTCGCCCAGCTCACCTCGTCGGTCGTGGAGACGGGCGGTGTGACGGACCTGTTCGCCGAGGCGGGCCTTGAAACCGCCGACCTGACCCACCTGAACGACGCCCTCGTCGCCCAGCTCCAGAACAGCGATACCCCGCACCTGGCGGCCGAGGCGCTGCGGCGGCTCGTCGAGCGGAAGATGCGCGAGGTCACCCGGCACAACATCGTCCGGCAGACCACGTTCTCCGAGCGCCTCCAGGACCTGATGGTGCGGTACATGCGCCAGCAGTACACCAGCGCCGAACTCATCGCGAAGCTGGTGGAGATGGCCAAGGAGGTCGCTGCCGACGCCCGGCGCGGCGAGAAGTTCGAACCGCCGCTGAACTGGCGTGAGCTCGCCTTCTACGACGCCGTCGCCGACCACGGCACGGCCCGCTCGCTCATGGGCGACGAAGTCCTGGCCGGCATCGCTCGCGAACTCGTCACCGAGGTCCGTCGCCAGCTCAAGCCCGACTGGATCGCCCGCGAGTCCGTCCGCGCCCGCCTGCGCAGCACCATCAAACGCCTCCTGGCCCGCAACAAGTACCCGCCGGACCAGCAGAAGGAGGCCATCGACCTGGTCCTCCGCCAGATGGAGCACTTCGCCAACGAGTGGTCCCAGAATGGCATGCCGGACAACTGAGCCAAGATTCGAGATCGCTTGAGCCCGAGGGGGGATGCTGTGAGTGAGCTAACCGAGCTTGTCGCCAGGCTGGAGGGGCAAGTACGTGAGGCGGAGGAGGCGCACCAGATCGCCGACCGCCTCTCGGATACCTGTGAGGAACTGCTCGACGAGATCCGCCAAATTTCATCCACCGTCTCTGAGCTCGGGTTCGAGCTGGACGGATACGTCGCGGACTGCGACTACTCAGCAGTGCAGCGAGCAGCGTACGAAATCCGCGGAGCCACTGACGGCGACAGCCTGCTCCCCATAGTTCGCCAGGTTCTCTTGCTCCAAGCGCTTCGAGACGGCGTAACACTCCCGGATCCGGCAGCGATCGAGTCGTTGCCAGAGTTGTCGGCCGAAGAGGTAGCGCACCCGACCCTCACCCTGGAAGAACTGTGGCGTGACTCCGAAATGGAACTCAAGGAACGAGAGGAGTCCGCACGGCAGATCTGGTGCGACGAAGGTGACGAGGCCGACCTTGAGGATGCCCTTCACGAAGCGCGAACGGAGGCCATCCAAGACCGGGCGACCCGCGCGGGGCGGCACCTCATGGAGCTGTGCGAGTACATCGCCGAGGACCTCTGTCCCAGGCTTGTGACCAGCGCCGAGAACGGGAACAGCAAGGAAACGCTCGAGGAGCTCGCGGCCATCGATGCTGCCGGCAAGGAGGCGGAACCGGCGTACAAAGTCTATGAAGTGGCGCTCTCGGAGCAGTACGAGAGCAGTCCTTCCTCGCTGGGAGCCGTGGGCGAAGACCTCATGTTGTTCGAAAGTTGGCTCGGTACCCAGTAGGCGCCACTTGGGATCAGCACAACGGGTACAACGAGGGCCCTGTCGACCGAGAGTGAGGTCGGCAGGGCCCTCACGACCGTACCCGCGTCAGACGCCCCGCTCCGACGAGGCCAGGCCGACGAACCCTGCCCATGCCTCACACGAGACCGAGAGGATGGGCCCCGCGACGGCCTTGGAGTCACGGACGTACACGACTGCGGTATCCGGCGCGACCTCTACACACTGACCGCCCTCGGTCCCGCTGTAGCTGCTCTTGAACCAGGCGAGCCCGGATGCTGCGGTCGAGGACTCAGCGTTGTTCATAGCGCCCCCAGCAACCCTTCGATGAACTTCGTCGACTCTCGCGGACTGAGAGCCTGTGATCGGATGATCCCATAGCGGGCGGAGGCGAGAGCCGTCTGTTCCGGGTCGGTCTCAAGAGCACTGGTCGCGTGTGTCTCGGCGTACACGAACTTCTTGCCGTCCTTGCGGGTGACGACTGTGAAGGGTCCGTTCACGCCTGCGTTTTCCTCGCATTCGGTCGGCATGACCTGGATCTCGACATTCTGCTTCTGACCGACGAGGAGAATGAGCTCCAGCTGTCCGCGCAGTACGCCCTCGCCGCCGTAGCGATGCCGCAAGACCGCCTCGTCCATCACGAAGCTCAACAGAGGAGCGGACCGTCGATCGAAGATGTCCTGCCGAGCCAGCCGAGCGGTCACCCGCTGCTCGACCGTTTCTGGGTCCAGCGGCGGACGCCGCATGGCGAGCAGCGCCCTCATGTACTCCTCAGTCTGGAGCAGCCCGTTGACGACGTGAGTGTCGTACATGAGGAGCTCAAGGCACTCCTTCTCCAACGCCGCCATCCCCTGGAAGAACACCGGATACTGAGCCCGCTCCACCTGGTCCTTCCACAGGCACAGCAACCCGCCCGCCCCCAGAACCTCGTCCGCGCGCTCGATCGCCCGGGGTGACGGAATCCTCCGCCCCTGCTCGAACGCCGCCACCGTGGAGGCCGAGTAACCGAGCCGCCGCCCGAACTCCTCGCGTTCCAGGCCCTCCCGCAGCCGCAGCGTCTTCAGGGTCTGCCCGAACGCGACCACGACTCCGCGCCCGGCCTCGTCCTCCGGGCGCCGTCCGGCCCCGTCGTCGTTGTCCCAGCCGTCTCCGAGACTCACGACCGCCCCGGTCTCCGCCTCCGCGTCCTCGCGCTCAGCCATGTCCGTCATCACCGCCTCCTCGACCCAACGCCCCCGCAGGGAAAGCCGTTACGGCGCACAGCGCCTACGAGCCCCGACACCGCGCGTACAGCCGCGCTCTGTCGCTGCGTCACCGCTGGTTACGCTACGCGACCAACGGCACTGTGATCGGCATGACGGCAAAACCCACCAATCGCACCGCCACCGCCCAACCCACCATCCCACACGCCCTCTTAAGCCCCGGCGCCACCAGCACCTCGCCCCCGGAGCACACCTTCGAGATGCGCTTCACCTCCACACCCCGCGGAGCCCGCCTCGCCCGCCGCCTCGCAGCCGTACGTCTGGACGGGTGGGGGATCCCGTACGGCACCGACGCGCACGACGCGGTCGTACTGATCGTCGCTGAGCTCACCGCGAACGCCGTGCGGCACGGACACGTCCCCGGCCGGGACTTCCACCTGCGCCTCCACGCCCCGCCCCACGACCGCGTCTTGCGTGTCGAGGTCACCGACACCCGCGGCGAACGCCTTCCCCGTCGCCCCGGCGTTCCGCAGGGCGCAGCCGACACCGAGGAAGAGGCCGGCCGGGGACTGCTTCTCGTATCGCAGCTCGCCGCCCGCTGGGACTGGCACCCGCGCCCGGACGGTCCGGGCAAGACCGTCTGGGCGGAGTACGTGTTCGCGGCGTCACAGCGTCAACCGCGCTGCTAACACGGGTTATCGACTGCTCCATACGCGTGCAGCCCAGCCCGCTCCTACGGTTCCATCCGTCGACAGGCACCGGCGGCCCCACCGCACCCGGCCTGTCGGTGCTCACCCCTTCCGCACCAGTACGGAAACCACGGGAGACACCACATGGACGCGATGGAACCGGACCCCACCCACGCCCTGCCGCTGCCCGACCTCGTCGAGGCCCGGCTGGCCGCCGACACGAAGCTCAGCGTCGCCGCGAAGGCCCTCGTCCGCGAGGCGCTCGGCGGCTCCGAGGGCGCCGAGAGCCCTGCCGGCACCGCGGCCGGCCCCGTCTACCTGGGGAAGGTCACGGTCACCGGCTTCCGCGGTGTCGGATCCCAGTCGCGGCTGAACCTGCGGCCGAAGCCGGGGGTCACCCTCGTCGTCGGGCGCAACGGGTCCGGCAAGTCGAGCTTCGCCGAGGCGATCGAGACCCTGTTCACCGGGACCAATGCCCACTGCGCCGGAGGACACCCGAGCCACGCCGTCCGCTGGCGCAACCTGCACCACGGTGAGACGACCGCCGTCGAGGCCAAGCTGGCCGTAGAGGGCGATCCGTCGCCGAGCACCCTCACCCGTACCTGGACCGGCGACGCCTTCACCGACTCCCGGGCCGTGCTGAAGCGGCCGGGACAGGGCGTCGTACCGCTGGAGCAGTCCGGCTGGGAGCAGGCGATGCGCGCCCACCGTCCGTTCCTGTCGTACGCCGACCTCGGCAACATGATCAACGGCAAGCCGTCCGAGATGTACGACAACGTCGCCGCGATCCTCGGACTCGACCACCTCAACGCCGCCGCCCGACGGCTGGCGGCCGTCAAGAAGGAACTCGAGGACGTCCAGAGGGCCGAGAAGGAGAAGAAGCCGCTCCTACACGCGGCCCTGGAGAACGCCGGGCACGACGACCGGGCGCTCAGGGCCCTGATGGCGATGGACGAGAAGGGCGGCCCCGACTACGCCGTACTCGACGCCCTGATCAGCGGCGTCCCCAAGGCCGATGAAGGCCGGCTGCGCGAGGCGCGGCTGGAGGCCGACGCCCAGGGCCCCGACCTCGACCGGGTGGGTGCCGCCGTCGATGCGCTGCGGCGTGCAATGGCCGACGCCGAGGATCTGAAGGGGACGGCGGCCGCCGACGCCCACAGCCGGGCCGGGCTGCTCCAGGCGGCTCTGCGGCACAGCGATCGTCACGCCGACGAGATGGCCTGCCCGGTCTGCGGCACGGAGCAGGTCCTGGACCGGGAGTGGACCAGGCGCGCCGAGGCGGAGGTCGCCGCTCTCCTGCAGGAGGCCGAGGCCGTGCGGAAGGCAGAGGCCGGAGTGCGGGACGGGATGCGCGCACTGCATGATCTGGTGCATGTGCCGCGGGAGTTCCCGGCCGCGCTCACCGGCCCGTGGCAGGAGTGGGGCGAGTGCCGGCGGATCACGGAACCCGCCGAGCTCGCCGAGCGGGCGCTGCGGGCGGCGGTGACGCTGGCGGACGCGTGCGACGTCGTGGCCCGGGCGGCGCGTGCGGAACTGGCGGCGCTGGACGAACGCTGGCGTGAGGTGGTCGGCCTGCTGGCCGAGTGGACGACGCTCCACCGCGAGGTCGTTGCCGCCAAGCCGCGCAAGACGGCGGCCAACGCCGCCCACACCTGGATCAAGAACCTCACGACCGAGATCCGAGACCTGAGACTGAACGCCTTCGCCGGGCACACGCAGCGGATCTGGGAGAAGCTGCGCCAGCAGAGCAGCGTCGACCTCAAGCACGTCGGCCTGCACGGCACCGAGAGGGCCAATGTTCGCAAGCTGATCATGGACGTGACCGTCGACGACACCGAGGCTCCCGCCCTGGGCGTCATGAGCCAGGGCGAGCTGCACTCGCTGGCCCTCTCCCTGTTCCTGCCCCGCGCCGCCACGGCAGACAGTCCCTTCGGCTTCGTCGTCATCGACGACCCGGTGCAGTCCATGGACCCGGCGAAGGTCGACGGACTGGCTCAGGTGCTCGACGAACTCGGCCGCGACCGGCAGGTCGTCGTCTTCACCCACGACACCCGGCTCCCGCACGCCTTCCGCAGCCAGGGCCTGCCGGTGACCGTGCTGAAGGTGGAGCGCGGCGAGAAGTCACAGGTCAGGGTCACGTCGGAGACCGACCCGGTCAAGGAGGCCATCGACGACGCCATGGCCCTCGCGAAGACCGAGAACTGCCCCGACCGGGCCCTGCGCAACGTCCTGCCGGCACTGTGCCGTGAGGCCCTGACGAAGGCGATCGTCGAGGCGGCATGGCTGCGCCGTGGTCGCACGGGACTGTCCGCCGACGCCCTCCAGGCCGCCCTCGACAGCACCGACCGGCTCATCCCGCTCGCGTCCTTCGCCCTCTTCGACGACGGCCGCGTCCACCCCGACGACGAGGTCAGGACCCGTCTGCGCGCGCTGTACGGGAGTGAGAGCACGGTCCTGATCCACCAGTGCCAGCAGGGCGCCCACCCCGGCGGATTCCTCCCGGGGGAACCGGTCGCCTTCGTCAGGAGGGTAGAGGACCTCGCCAACCGGATCCGCAAGCCGGAGGTGAACCTCTGATGCCCGCCACCCCCGCCGGTACCGACAGCGTCACCGCACTCCTCGCGACCGCCGACGGCCTCCTCTCCGCGAACCTGGGCGGCCCGCTGACCCCGGCAGGCCGGGACCGCGGCGCGGCCTACGCACTCCGGATCGCGCTCGAAGCCGCCGTCGACACGGCCCTCACGGCCCGGGAAGCCGGTCTCGACGAGGTCAGCACGCGGGCGAAGCTGCTCTGTCTGCGCCACTACACCGCCCCCGACCTCGCTCGCCGGGTCAACGCCCTGTGGAGCCGGCTCAGCGCGGCCTGCAAGTACCACCACGACGAAATGGGACCGACTCCCGCCCAGGTGCGCGCCTGGCGGGCGGCCGTCGGGGAGGTCGTCGGAGAGCTCACCACCGCACGCGGGACGACGAGCCTGGAATTCCCTCAGCAGAAGGCCGGGGGACACACGCCGACGAAGGTGAACGCCGACGCAATACGACGGGGAACGCCGGATGGTGCCGACAAGAACAGGAAGGTGCAGACGGCAACTGACCACACGTGATAATTCTGTGAAGGGGAGCGGACGCCATGCGTCCGCTGCGGCCTGAGAGCCGTGAGGGAGGGGAGCACGTGGAAGTACGCGCGCACGAGGAAGTCATCGCCACCGAGCAGAAGAGGGTGGATTTCGCCTACGACTGCTACGAGGCCCGGCTGGCGCAGATGAGCGGCAAATCTGTCGCCAAGGCGTCGGCCAGTGGAAAGGACAGCGTCGCCAACCTAATCAAGGCGCAGGAGCTGGCCGCCGCCTATGGCGGTCTGGGCGACGAGAGCCTGGTCATCGGCCGCGTCGACGTCAGTGATCCAGACGAAGGGATGGAGACCTGGTACGTCGGGCGCCGAGGTGTCTCTGACGACGAGCACAATCGGGTGGTCGTGGAGTGGACCAACCGGCTGGCCCGGAAGTGGTTCGACGCGTCGCCGGATTCGCCGGGAGACGTGGTGCTGCGCCGGCGGCTGATCTGCTCGCAGCGGGTCGTCGACGATTACGCCGACGACATCGTGCCCACGTCCCCGGCCGCGGTCCCCACCCACCCGGATAGCGCCGTGACCGCGCCGGACACCGGTGCGGAGACGCTGGAAGACGCCGGCACGGTCGCGCACCGGCCGGCCGGTCGGGACCAGAGGGCCGAGCAGGGGACTCCCGGCCGTCCCGGTCTCACCCCCGGCGATATCGCCCGCATCCAGCGGCGCAAGCCCCAGCAGCCGGACGACCTCCTGCTGCGTGACCTGCAGCGCTCGCGCAGCGGCCGCATGCGGGACATCGTCGAGACGATCCGGCGCGACCAGATGGCACTCGTCACCGAGGCGCCCTCCGAGATCCTGGTCGTGCAGGGCGGTCCGGGAACGGGTAAGTCCGCGGTCGGTCTGCACCGCGTGACGTGGCTGGTGAACAACGACCACTTCAAGGCGCGGGACATCCTGGTCATCGGCCCGCACCAGCGGTTCCTCGAATACGTCGGCCAGGTTCTGCCCACCCTCGGCACCCGGGACGTCAATGCCGTGCAGCTGTCCCGCCTGTGGGACGGCGACATCCGGGGCACCGACAGTGCGCGTACGCGACTGGTGAAGTCCGACGAGCGCATGGCCGCTGTGCTGCGGCGACGCGTCGAGAACGAGTACCGACCGGCAGCTCTCGACGACCTCACCACGCCACCCTCCTTCGAGGGGGACGAGCCCGCGTTCGTCGTCACCGCCGCCGGCACGCCCCTTCGTGTGGTCCGCTCGGAGATCCTCACCGCCCTCGAGGAGGTCCGGCAGGGTGGAGGGTCCTACCGCGAACGGCGTGACCGTTTCCGCGGACTCGTCATCGACCTGCTGCTGCGCGAACTCGTCGCCGTCGCGCCACGGCGCAGTCGCGACCAGACGATCCGTCGCGAACTGGAGCGCAACCGGCGCGTGGAGCGCCTCATCGAGCGTGTCTGGCCGTCGCCCGGCCCGGCGGAGGCCCTGCGCACCCTCTACGACTCGCCGCAACTGCTGCGAGCCTGTGCCGAGGGCATCCTGGAGGATATCGAGCAGTACGTCCTACAACGCCCGCGCGCGACCAGGGCGGACGAGGAGCCGTGGACGCTCGACGACCGCGTCTGCCTCGAAGAGCTCCGATACCTCATCACGGGTGAGACCCCACGTCATTACGGACACGTCATCATCGACGAGGCCCAGGACCTGACCCCCATGCAGGCCCGTTCCCTGCGGCGCCGCCTCGCGGCCGGCGGTTCCATGACGGTGCTCGGCGACCTCGCCCAGGCCACCGGCCCCCACGCCTTCACCGACTGGGACCGCCTGGGCACGCTTCTCTCCGACCACGGAGACTGCCGGCTTGCCGAACTGAACACGAGCTACCGCGTCCCCGCCGAGATCATGCGCTTCGCCGCGCCGCTGGCCCGCGCCGTCGCACCCGCGCTGCCGTACCCGCAGGCCGTCCGTTCGGCCGGTGACGACGCCGTCCGACTGGTCGAAACCGAACCGGGATCACTCGTTGCCGAGACGATCGCCCGTATCCGCCACTTGACCGGCACCACCGACGGGCAGAACCTCCTGCGTTCCGTGGCTGTCATCGTCCCTGACGAGTACGAGGCCGCCGGTGAGATCGAACGCCGACTGGACGAAGTCGACGGCATCACAGCTGACGAGCGCCAGGCCATCACCGTGCTTCCGGCTTCGCAGGCCAAAGGCCTGGAGTTCGACCACGTCCTCGTCGTAGAACCCTCCGCAGTCGCGGGCCACGACCCAGCCGGTCTTCGGCTTCTCTACATCGCCCTGACCCGAAGCACCCAGAGCCTCACGATCATGCACTCCACTCCACTTCCGGCGGTGCTGGCCGGCGCCGACGACCACCTTGAGCCGTCCGCAACCCCGCCCCCGCAGGGCGCAGAGACGACCGGCACCCTTGAGATCGGTGCAGAGCTCCGGGTACGGGTGGTCTCGATCAGCGGAGGCCGGTACAAGGCCGAGGCGCTTCACGGTGCCTCCGAGGTCCCGTTGTACGTGGCCGTGCGCAAGGACGCCGTAGCGCCGGCCATCGGGACCGAGCTGGACGTGTGGGTGATGCGCCGGACACCGAACGCCACCTTCGTCACGGCCGACGACTTCGGCCGTCTGCCGATCTCCCCGACCATGCTCGGGCGCTACGTGGACGCTCTAGCCGTCATGGAGGAGCTGACCCGCGTTGCGCCCCCGGAGAACGCCCGCGCCAGGGTCTCGGAGCTCAAGGGCATGGCAACCCGCTGCATGAAACTCGACCAGCACGACTGGCTGGATGTGTGGCGCGTTCTCGGCAGTCCCGACAAAGCAAGTCTCAGTCGGTTGCAGAACCTCGCCGTGAGCACCAACCTCGCCCTCAAGGCAGGGACCTTCGACCCGAACCTGTTCCAGTCCGAACTCGCCCGCAGCGGCTGGGCCTGCGCCCTGACGAGCGCGCGGAAGACCCTGACCGAGCGTGTGGCCGTCCCGGAAGACGCAGCCCGTCTGCCGGAAGTCACCGAAGCCGAGCCTCAGCCCGGCATCACCCAGACCCTTGAGCCCGCCGTGAAGGAGCCTGCTTCCATGTCCACCGCCGCCCAGACAACCCAGCCGGCCGGAGGCATGCTCCAGCACCTGGAAGAAGCTGTCACCGCCGACCGGAAGTGCAAGACCCACGAAGCGGTGCGTCTCGAATTGATGGCGGCTCTTCTGCGAGCCGACCTGCAGCCCGAGAGCTCCGCGCTCGTGGACGTCAGTTGCCGGACCGGCCAAGGGCTTTCGCTCTACGAGGTTCTCGGCGCCGATCGTTCATCCCACGCCGATCTCCGTGCAGGGGCGGCCCGTCTTCTCGAGATCGAGCACACCCTGCCCGCCAAGGCGGACCGCCTCTACATTTGTCTCTCCGAACCGCCGACGGAGGCGTGGTCGGCCCAGGCCATCCGTGACGTATTCACGGTCGAAGTCATCTGGCGCACCTCTGTCGGTTGGGACGGCGATGAAGCGAAGGCGGCATTGGCCGGCGAATAGGGGTGCCGAGCGGGTCAGTGCGGGTTCTCGATCACCGAGAACACCGCACCCTCCGGGTCCGCGACCGCGGCGACCCGGCCGTGCTCGCTGTCGTGGGCCGGGCCGAGCACCCGGCCGCCCAGTGCCTCGACCAGACGCAGGGTCTCGTCGACGTCGGCGACCTCGAAGTAGGTCAGCCAGTGCGAACCACGGTCGCGCGGCAGCGCGTGTCCCACGCCGTGCAGGCCGGCCACCGGGCGGCCGCCGAGGTCCAGGACGACATGGTCGAAGTCGGGGGACACCACCGGCTCCTCCTCGTACCCGAACACCGTCTCGTAGAACTTGGCGACGCTCTCGGTCTCGAAGGTGAGCAGCTCGTTCCAGGCGGGCGTGCCCGGCACCCCGCTGAGTGTCGCGCCGAGGTGGGGCGCCCCCTGCCAGATGCCGAACACCGCGCCGGAGGTGTCGGAGGCGATGGCCATCCGCCCGGCCTCGGCCGCGTCCAGCGGTCCCACCGCCACCGTGCCGCCGCACAGCCGCACCTGGTCGGCCGTCCGGTCCACGTCGTCCGAGGCGAAGTAGGGCGTCCAGGCGACCGGCAGCCGCTGGTCCGGCGTCAGCCGGCCGATGCCCGCCACGTCCTGCCCGTCCAGCAGCGCCCGCACGTACGGGCCGAGCTGCTGCGGTCCGGGCCGGAACTCCCAGCCGAACAGGGCCCCGTAGAACTCCTCGGTCGCGGCCAGCCCGTGCACCATCAGGCTCACCCAGCAGGGTGTGCCGGGCGCGCGACGCGCGCGTGGACCGGCCGACTCCCGTGCCTCGGTCATCGATCACTCTCTCCCCGGCCCCTCGCGGTGGCCGTGTCGCATCCGCTCCCGGACGGTGCGTGCCGCTGCGCGTGCACGCCCGTGCCGGTACTCACATCCCCCGAGGTGCTGCTCGCCGGGCCGCGCCGATCGCCCGGTGCCGTCTTCGGAAGGATGCCCGATCGGCCGTCTTTCGCCGCTTCACGACGATGGCCGACGGGTGTTCGACAGATGTACAGCGTGTGCCCGATCCCGTACGCCTGGTGATCGAGCCTGTCCGGCCGAGCAGAGTAGCCGTACCTGGACGCCGCGGCCACCCCTGGCGTAAGGATGGACGTCATGACAGCCATCATCACCGCAACCGAACTCGCCGAGGACCTGGCCGGACAGGCCCCGCCGGTCCTGCTGGACGTCCGCTGGCAGCTGAGCACGGCGAAGGCGGCGGGCGCCCCCGCCTTCGACGGCCGGGCCGAGTACGCGGCCGGGCATCTTCCCGGCGCGGTCTTCGTCGACCTGGACCGGGAGCTGGCCTCCGCCGCCGGGGAGCACGGCCGCCATCCCCTGCCGGACCTCGGGGAGTTCGGCGCGGCCATGCGCCGCGCGGGCGTGTCGTCGGGCCGGCCGGTCGTCGTCTACGACGGCGGGCAGGGCTGGGCGGCGGCGCGCGCGTGGTGGCTGCTGCGCTGGACGGGTCACCCGGACGTGCGGGTCCTCGACGGCGGGTTGCCGTCCTGGCGAGGTGAGTTGTCGACGGAGGCGGTCACCCCGGCCGAGGGCGACTTCGAACCGGTGCCCGCCGCGGCCGGGTTGCTGGACGCGGACGCGGCCGCCGCCCTGGCCCGCTCGGGTGTGCTGCTCGACGCGCGCGCGGGGGAGCGGTACCGCGGTGAGGTGGAGCCGATCGACCGGGTCGGCGGGCACATCCCGGGCGCGGTGTCGGCGCCGACGACCGAGAACGTGGGCCCGGACGGCCGGTTCCTGCCCGCGGCGGACCTGCGGGACCGCTTCAAGGCCCTGGGCGTGTCCGAGGACGCGCCGGTGGGCGTCTACTGCGGCTCGGGCGTCTCGGGCGCCCACGAGGTGCTGGCCCTGGCGGTGGCGGGCCTTCCGGCGGCGCTCTACGTGGGCTCCTGGTCGGAGTGGTCGGCGGATCCGGCCCGTCCGGTCGCCGTGGGTCCCGACCCGCAGTAGGCACGGTGGGCACGGGGAAGCGGGGGGCACGCGCGCGTGCCCCCCGCCTCCCTGGACCTTCAGCCCTTCAGACGGACGTACGTCCGGTTTACTCCTGCTTCTTGCGCCGGGTGCCGAACACGATCTCGTCCCAGCTCGGGACCGCCGCACGGCGGCCTGGGCGGACGCCGTCGGCTTCGGCCTGCCGGTCGGTGGACCCGATGAGCCGGTCGCGGTGGCTGCCGACCGAGCGCGGCATGAGGACGTCCGCGTAGGCCGAGCCGGCCGAGGCCGCGGGCGCCGGCGGCTCCTCCGCCTCGGGCTCCTCGACGGGCTCCTCCGTGACCTCGGCGGGCCGTTCCGGCACGACCAGGTCGCCCCGGAAGCTCGGCACCGCCTCCAGCAGGCTGGTCAGCGAGTCGCGTTCGCCCGTGCTCTCCTCGGCGGGCTCGGACGCCTGCGCCGGCAGGCTCGGGCGCTCCCGGTCGACGCGGTCGAGCGTGCGGTCCAGCGGACGGTCGCGCGGCAGCCGGGCGATACGCGGCACGAACGGGAAGCTCGGCTCCGCCACGGCGAGGTCGTCGGACTCGCCGATCAGCGAGCGGGCCTCGTCGTCCACGGCCTGGACGAGCCGCCGGGGCGGGTCGTACGTCCAGCTCGCCGAGTGCGGTTCGCCCGCGACCAGGTAGACGAGGAGGACCTCCCAGGTGCCGTCGTCGCGGCGCCAGGAGTCCCACTGCACGGTGTCCTTCTCGGCGCCGCGCAGCAGCAGCCGCTCCTGGACGGCCTCGCCGAGCAGCGGTCCCGCGTTCTCACCGGGGCGGCGGACCGGCGTCTTGCGGGCGCGCTCGGCCATGAAGGCGCGTTCGGCCAGCACCGGACCCTCGAAGCGCCGTACCCGGTCGACGGGGATGCCGGCGAGCTGGGCGACCTCTTCCGCGGTGGCACCGGCTCGTATACGCGCCTGGATGTCACGGGGGCGGAGATGGCTCTCCACCTCGATCTCGATCTGGCCGAGGCGGGGGCGGTCGCCGCGCACGGCGGCGCGCAGGCGCTCGTCGATCGGAAGCGTGTACTCCGTGGAATCGGCAGCCTTCAGCACCAGCCGTGTGCCGTCATTCGAGACGGCCACGACACGCAGTTCGGGCATGGGGACCTCCCGGGTGGTGCCTGCCGACGTCACGTGCGTCGCTGCTTCCGCTAGTCGAGTGTGGCCTGCCCGGGTGCAGCCTGCCACAACCTTGCCGAGTTGCCCGGCGTGTCGGGCACGGGCCCTGGATCGCCGTTATGGCACGGTTACCTGTTCGCAACGCTAAGTGACAAACTCCGTCACCCTGTGCAACTAGCCCCCTCCCGGCGGTCCTGCGAGGCCGCGGACACCCTGGTGGGGGACCGGACCCAGGGCTCGCAACAGTACTCCATTTGGACCATGTGCGTGGATGGGCACGCCGTCCAACTTCTGGCAAGGGACGCGACTTGGCCGCCGACAACCGATTTCGGCGATCATGAAGGTGGCGAACTTCACGCAATCGCCAGAAACGGAACTAATGGTTTCGTCCGCACGTCCCTTTCTCGTGCAGACGATCCATCAAGTCGTTCAAGTGCGGGAAAGGGAGGCAAGTTCCGGGTATGCGTGAAACGCCCGATGCGGGTCGCAAGCGGATCGACCTGAGCGTCCCCCAGGTCGCCGGCAGCGCCCTCGCGGCGGTCGTGGCGGCCAAACTGGCCTCGTACTTCGGGGTGTACGGCACGATCCTCGGCGCCGGCGTCGTCAGTGTGGTCGCCAGCTGCGGCGGCACCCTCTTCCAGCATTTCTTCCGTCGTACGGGTGAACAGCTGAGGGAGACGAAGCCGTCCGTCCGCCCCCGCCGGGAAGGAGCACCCGCTCCCGACGGGTTCGGCGAGGGAACCGTGTACCGGGCTCGGACGCGGACCTGGCGGCGCCCGGTCGTCGCGGCCGCCGTCGTCTTCGCGGTCACCATGGCCGGCATCACGACGTACGAGCTGGTGTCCGGCAGCAGCTTCAGCGGCGGCAGGGGCACCACGGTCAGCGACGCGGTCGGCGAGCGCGGCCGGTCCGTCCCGAAGACCGGCGGGACCGGATCCGCGACACGGCCCTCGGCCCCCGCCGCCGACCCGTCCTCCGGGTCCTCCCGGTCGTCCTCGTCCGGCGTGTCGCAGGGGACCGGCGGGGCGGCCGCGTCACCTTCCGGCGCACCCTCCGAGGGCACCGCGGGCGGCGGTACGGACCCGGGTGCGACGCGCGCGCCGTCCGGATCGGCGAGCCCGCGCCCGAGCGGCGACCCGGCCCCCGCGCCCAGCGGGTCCACGACCGCTACGCCCCCAGGACCCTCCGCAAGTAGTCGTTCTGGAACAGGCGTTCCGGGTCCAGCCGGTCCCGCAGCGCCGTGAACTCGCCGAAGCGCGGATACACCCGGGAGAAGTACTCGGCGTCCCGGGTGTGCACCTTGCCCCAGTGCGGCCTGCCCTCGTGCGCCGTGAAGATGCGCTCGGCCGCCGTGAAGTAGGCGTGGTACGGCGTCCCCCGGAACATGTGGACGGCGACGTACGCGCTGTCCCGCCCGGAGGCGGTGGACAGGGTGATGTCGTCGGCGGGGGCGGTGCGCACCTCCACCGGGAAGCTGACGCGCAGCCCGGAGCGGTCGACCATGGTCCTCAGCTCGCGCAGCGTGTCGGCCAGGGCCGCGCGCGGAACGGCGTACTCCATCTCCACGAAGCGCACCCGGCGCGGCGAGGTGAACACCTTGTAGGGGATGTCCGTGTACGTCCGCGCGGACAGGGCCTTGCTGGAGATCCGGGCGATGGCCGGGATGGCCGCGGGCGCCCCGCGCCCCACCCACTGGGCCACCTGGAAGACGCCGTTGGAGAGGAACTCGTCCTCGAACCACCCGGCGAGCTGCCCCACCGGCTGTTCCGGGCCGGCGCTGCGGTTGTTCCGCTTGGTGTTCGTGTTGCCGGTGTGCGGGAACCAGTAGAACTCGAAGTGCTCGTTCTCGGCCCACAGTTGGTCGAACTCGGCCAGCACCCGGTCGAAGGCCATCGGCTCCTCGCGGGCGGTGAGCAGGAAAAGGGGCTCCACGGCGAAGGTGAGGGCGGTGACGATGCCGAGCGCGCCCAGGCCGATCCGGGCGGCCGCGAAGACCTCCGGGTTCTCCTTCTCGGAGCAGGTGAGCACCGAGCCGTCCGCCGTGACCAGTTCGAGTCCCCTGATCTGGGCGGCGATCGAGGCGGACTCGCGGCCCGTGCCGTGCGTGCCGGTGCTGACGGCGCCCGAGACGGTCTGCTCCATGATGTCGCCCATGTTGGTGAGCGACAGGCCCTCGCGCGCCAGCGCGGCGTTGAGCCTCTTGAGCGGGGTGCCGGCCTCGACCGTCACGGTCATGGCGTCCCGGTCGATGCCTCGGATGCCGGCCAGCAGCTGCGGCCGGATCAGCACACCGTCGGTGGCGGCTATGGACGTGAAAGAGTGCCCGGTGCCGACCGCCTTCACCTTCAGGCCGTCCTCGGCGGCCGCGCGCACCGCGGCGGCCAGCTCCTCCACCGAGGCGGGTTCGACCTGACGGACGGGACGGGCGCTGACGTTGCCGCCCCAGTTACGCCAGGTTCCGTTCTTCGCGCTCACTGTGGTGCTCAACGGTGCCTCCCCGCCCCGCGGCCGGCCTGCGCAGCCGGCGGAACCCGAGGAAACCGACCGCGACCGCGACGGCCCCGGACACGGCCGGAACCCCGTACCCGGCCCGCGCGCCGGCTGCGTCGATCACCCAGCCGGCCGCGGAGGAGCCGAGCGCGACGCCGACCGCGAGGCCGGTGCTCACCCAGGTCATGCCCTCGGTGAGCTTCGCGCGAGGTACGTGCTCTTCGATGAGGGACATCGTCGTGATCATCGTCGGTGCGATGGACAGCCCCGCAACGAACAGCGCCACGGCCAGAAGCGGCAGGTTTCCGGCCAGTAGGAGGGGGATCATACTCACGGCCGTCGCCGCCACGCCCAGCAGCCAGCGGCGTTCCGGCGCCCCGGCGAACCGCATCAGCCCGAAGACCGCGCCCGCCAGGCAGGAGCCGGCCGCGTACAGCGCCAGGACGACGCTCGCGGCGCCCTTGTGGCCGCGCTCGTCGGCGAAGGCCACCGTGACCACGTCGACGGACCCGAAGATCGTGCCCGTCGCCACGAAGGTGAGCACCAGCACCTGGAGCGGCGCCGAGCGCAGCGCGCTGCCGCCGCCGTGGTGCTCGCGCGGGTGCGGCTCCGGCTCGGTGGCCCGCTGGGCGGTCAGCCAGAAGACCCCGGCGGCCAGGAAGCAGGCGGCCAGCAGGGGGCCCGCCTCCGGGAACCAGGCCGTGCACAGGCCGATGGAGATGATCGGCCCGAAGATGAAGCAGGCCTCGTCGACCACCGACTCGAACGAGTAGGCGGTGTGCAGCTTCGGCGTGCCCCGGTACAGGGCGGCCCAGCGGGCCCGGATCATCGCGCCCAGGCTCGGCACGGAGCCGATGCCGGCGGCGCACACGAACAGCACCCAGTCCGGCCGGCCGAAGTGCGCGGCCAGCAGCAGCCCGGCCGCGGCCGTGAGCGCCGCCAGGGTCGCGGGACGCAGCACCCGGCGCTGCCCGTGCCGGTCCACCAGCCGGGAGATCTGCGGGCCGATCACGGCGGCGGACAGGGCGATGGTGGCCGACAGCGCGCCCGCGAGACCGTAGCGCCCGGTGAGCTGGGAGACCATCGTGACCACGCCGATGCCCATCATCGACAGCGGCATGCGGCCGAGGAAGCCCGCTGCGGAGAAGCTCTTGGTGCCGGGCTCGGCGAACAGGGCGCGGTAGGGGCTGGGCACGTGGTCTCCGGAGAGGATCAGTAAGGCGCGAATGCGGCTGATACAGCTTACGAGTTAGGTGACCCTAAACGCACCGGGGAGGACGGCGGGAAATTTCCGGCCGAACCGGCCGCAAACCGGCTCCCCACCGCGCCGCGTCCCCGCTGTCGGTACCGGGTGGGAGGATCAAGACATGCCAGACGCGCTCGATGCCAGCCCCTACGACGCCCTGCTCCTGCTCTCCTTCGGCGGCCCCGAGGGCCCCGACGACGTGGTCCCGTTCCTGGAGAACGTCACCCGCGGCCGTGGCATCCCGAAGGAACGCCTGAAGGAAGTCGGACAGCACTACTTCCTGTTCGGCGGGGTCAGCCCCATCAACGACCAGAACCGCGCCCTGCTGGACGCGCTGCGCGAGGACTTCGCCGGGCACGGTCTCGACCTGCCGGTCTACTGGGGCAACCGCAACTGGGCGCCGTACCTGACGGACACCCTGCGCGAGATGACCGCCGACGGCCGCCGCCGCGTCCTGGTGCTCGCCACCAGCGCCTACGCCTCCTACTCGGGCTGCCGCCAGTACCGCGAGAACCTCGCCGACGCGCTGGCCGCCCTCGAGGCCGAGGGCCTGGAGCCGCCGAAGGTCGACAAACTCCGGCACTACTTCAACCACCCCGGGTTCGTCGAGCCGATGGTCGACGGGGTGCTGCGCTCGCTCGCCGACCTCCCCGAGGACGTCCGCGACGGCGCCCACATCGCCTTCACCACCCACTCCATCCCGACCTCGGCGGCCGACACCTCCGGCCCGGCCGAGGCCCACGGCGACGGCGGCGCCTACGTCGGGCAGCACCTGGACGTGGCCCGGCTGGTCGCCGACGCCGTCCGCGAGCGCACCGGCGTCGACCACCCCTGGCAGCTCGTCTACCAGTCCCGCTCCGGCGCCCCGCACATCCCCTGGCTGGAGCCGGACATCTGCGACCACCTGGAGGAGCGGCACGCCGCCGGCGTCCCGGCCGTCGTCATGGCCCCGATCGGCTTCGTCTCCGACCACATGGAGGTCCTCTACGACCTCGACACCGAGGCCACGGCCAAGGCGGAGGAGCTGGGCCTGCCCGTGCGCCGCTCCGCCACCGTGGGCGCCGACCCCCGTTTCGCCGCCGCCGTCCGCGACCTGGTCCTGGAGCGGGCCGGCGCGGAACGCGGCCAGGAGGTCACCCGCTGCGCCCTGGGCGCCCTCGGCGCGAGCCACGACCTCTGCCCGGTCGGCTGCTGCCCCGCCCGTGCCCCCCGCCCCGCCGCCGCGGGCGCCGACAGCCCCTACGCGTGAGGAGCCCCGTGACCGACGCCGCCCTGCACCGGGACCTGCTCGACCTGGCCCTGGAGGCCGCCGCCCGTGCCGGTGAGCTGCTGCGCGACGGACGCCCCGCCGACCTGGCGGTGGCCAGGACGAAGTCGAGCCCCATCGACGTCGTCACCGAGATGGACATCGCGGCCGAGAAGCTGATCACCGACCTGATCTCCGGGCGGCGCCCCGACGACGGCTTCCTCGGCGAGGAGGGCGCCTCCGTGGCGGGCACCAGCGGCGTCCGCTGGGTGATCGACCCGCTCGACGGCACCGTGAACTACCTGTACGGGCTGCCGACCTGGGCGGTGTCCATCGCGGCCGAACACGACGGCGAGACCGTCGCCGGGGTCGTCGCGGCGCCTATGCGCGGCGAGACGTACCACGCGGTACGCGGCGGCGGCGCCCACGCGACCGGCGCCTGGGAGGGCGAGCGCGCGCTGTCCTGCCGCCCCGCACCCCCGCTGGACCAGGCACTGGTCTCCACCGGCTTCAACTACGTCGCCGCGGTCCGCGCCCACCAGGCCGAGGTGGCCGGCCGGCTCATCCCGCTGCTGCGCGACATCCGGCGCAGCGGCTCGGCCGCCGTCGACCTGTGCGACGTGGCCTGCGGCCGGCTCGACGGCTACTACGAGCGCGGACTCAACGCCTGGGACGTCGCGGCGGGCGATCTCATCGCCCGGGAGGCCGGCGCCCTGACCGGTGGAAGGCCCGGAGAGCGCCCCGGACGCGACCTGACGGTGGCGGGCACCCCCGGCGTCTTCGAGCCCCTCCAGCGGCTCCTGGAGGACTTCGGGGCCTGGCACGACTGACCCGCTCCGGGGCACACGCAAAAGCGGGACCCCCGGCGCTGGATTCGCCGGGGGCCCCGCTCGTGCTCGGCCGGTCAGACGCGTGACGCGCCGACTTCCACACCGTGGTCGGCGGCGAGGCGGCGCAGGTCGTCGAGCTCTGCCTGCTCCACCTCGACGAGGAAGTCGTCGCCCTCGTCACGAGCCCGCGACAGGTCGGACTCGGTCGCCCTTATGCGCTGGAGAAGCCCTGCGGTGAATGCGTCCATGCTGCGCCCCCTCGTCCTGGGTCGTGGGTCGGGTGGCACGGGGGTGTGCCGTTCGGAAGGGGCGATCACGTCTTACGCAGGTGCCCAGCGCAGCCCGGCCGGGCGGCGACGGTGCCGGACACCCGCGCCCGCTCTGCGGAAGCGGACCGCGATGTACCGCATGGTGTTGCGGCACGTGCAGAGCGTGATCGCGGGGTGTAAAGCCGTCCTCCCCCCGCTCCCTTCCGCGGAAACCTCAACCACTCGAAAAAATCCCGCATTCCCGGGCCCGTGACCGGATGCCTGCCGCCCGAACCCCGCCTTACAGCCGACTTATGGCCGAAAAGGGCAGGATGGAGGCCACATCCCACGGACACCCCTGCCCGTGCGCGCCCACGGCGCGCAGCGCGGTGGACACAGGAAGGACAAGCGACGTGCGCGTACTCGTCGTCGAGGACGAGCAACTGCTCGCCGATGCGGTGGCCACCGGACTGCGCCGGGAGGCCATGGCCGTCGACGTCGTGTACGACGGTGCGGCCGCCCTCGAACGCATCGGCGTCAACGACTACGACGTGGTCGTTCTCGACCGCGACCTGCCGCTCGTGCACGGTGACGACGTCTGCCGCAAGATCGTGGAGCTGGGCATGCCCACGCGGGTGCTCATGCTCACCGCCTCCGGTGACGTCAGCGACCGCGTGGAGGGCCTGGAGATCGGCGCCGACGACTACCTTCCCAAGCCGTTCGCGTTCAGCGAGCTGATCGCGCGGGTGCGGGCCCTCGGGCGGCGCACCAGCGTGCCCCTGCCGCCGGTCCTGGAGCGCGCCGGCATCAAGCTCGACCCCAACCGCCGCGAGGTCTTCCGCGACGGCAAGGAGGTCCAGCTCGCGCCCAAGGAGTTCGCCGTCCTGGAGGTCCTGATGCGCAGCGAGGGCGCGGTCGTCTCGGCCGAGCAGCTGCTGGAGAAGGCCTGGGACGAGAACACCGACCCGTTCACCAACGTGGTGCGCGTGACCGTCATGACGCTGCGCCGCAAGCTCGGCGAGCCCCCCGTGATCGTCACGGTGCCCGGCTCCGGATACCGGATCTGATCCGCCGTGGCCGCGACACCCGCGCCGCCCCAGGCGCCCCCGAAACCCACCTGGGACCCCAGGACGCCGCAGCCGCCCTTCCCGTGGCTGCGCCCGACCATCCGCATACGGCTCACGCTGCTCTACGGCGGCATGTTCCTGATCGCCGGCATCCTGCTGCTGTCGATCATCTACCTGCTGGCCGCGCAGGCGATCAGCAGCGGCAACCAGCCGCTGTTCAAGATCGTCGACTTCCAGAAGCTCCAGGTGTCCAGCGACAACTGCCCGGCGATCAACACCAAGAGCCTGCCGCTGCAGGACTTCAAGGACGCCATCGCGCACTGCATGGACCAGCAGCGCCAGACGGCCCTCGACGACCTGCTCAGCCGCTCGCTGCTGGCCCTGCTGGGCCTCGCCGTGATCGCCTTCGCGTTCGGCTACGCGATGGCCGGCCGCGTGCTGTCGCCGCTCGGCCGGATCACCCGCACCGCGCGCGCGGTGGCCGGCTCCGACCTGTCCCGCCGGATCGAGCTGGACGGCCCCGACGACGAGCTCAAGGAGCTGGCGGACACCTTCGACGACATGCTGGAGCGCCTGCAGCGGGCCTTCACCGCCCAGCAGCGCTTCGTCGGCAACGCCTCCCACGAGCTGCGCACCCCGCTGGCGATCAACCGCACGCTGCTGGAGGTGCACCTGTCCGATCCGGGCGCCCCGGTGGAGCTGCAGCAGCTCGGCAAGACGCTGCTGGCCACCAACGAGCGCAGCGAGCAGCTGGTGGAGGGCCTGCTGCTGCTCGCTCGCAGCGACAACCAGATCGTCGAGCGCAAGCCGGTCGACCTGGCGGAGGTGGCCGGCCAGGCCATCGACCAGGTGCACGCCGAGGCGGAGGCCAAGGGCGTCGAGATCAGGGGCGAGCGCAGGACCGCCGTGGTGCAGGGCAACGGTGTGCTGCTGGAGCGGATCGCGCTGAACCTGGTGCAGAACGCGGTGCGCTACAACGTGCCCGAGGACGGCTGGGTGGAGGTGGCCACCGAGACCGAGCACGGCCAGGCGGTGCTCACGGTGTCGAACACCGGCCCGGTGGTACCCGCGTACGAGATCGACAACCTCTTCGAGCCCTTCAGGCGGCTCCGTACGGAGCGCACGGGCAGCGACAAGGGCGTCGGTCTGGGCCTGTCCATCGTGCGGTCCGTGGCCCGCGCGCACGGCGGCCACATCGTGGCGCGGCCCCGCGAGGGCGGTGGTCTGGTGATGCGTGTCACCCTGCCGCTGTGACCGGGGTTCGACACTCGCGGAGGATGTTCGCTTTGCGCGGAATTTTCAGACCACCGTCTGGGGTTCCACCTGTGTGATCAATCACATGGGCGGATTTCCAGCCATGCACTCTCTGTGATCATGACAGGGGCCGCAAAGCCGGGAAAATCCTTGTTTTCAGGGCTCTTGATCACGGGAAGTACACGGTGAGGCGCCTTTGAGGTGCGACATTCGAACCGTGTACGGTCCACACCGCCATCCAAGCCGATCACTCCAGGGAGATCGGGTTGGGTGTCGATTGAGTAACAGACCTTGATGTGAGGCAAAATCTCCGCCTCAGGTCGGGCACAAGTCCGGCCTCTCACGCGTTACGTGCGCTGGAGAGACACCGCAGACACCCAGAGGGGGAGAGCGACATGGCAACCGATTACGACACTCCACGCAAGACCGACGACGACGTCGACTCGGACAGCCTTGAAGAGCTGAAGGCCCGCCGGAACGACAAGTCCACCTCAGCGGTGGACGTCGACGAGTTCGAGGCCGCAGAGGGCCTCGAACTCCCGGGCGCCGACCTCTCGAACGAGGAGCTGGCCGTCCGCGTACTGCCGAAGCAGCAGGACGAGTTCACCTGCATGAGCTGCTTCCTGGTACATCACCGCAGCCAGCTGGCCCGGGAGAAGAACGGTCAGCCGATCTGCCGCGACTGCGACTGAGGACGGGTCGGCCGTGACTGGCTCGACCCCTCCACGGAAGCGCCGCTTCTCCAGGCGGGGAGCGGACAAGGGGCCGTACGACGGCCCGCACGGCGCGCGTGACGACGAGCGGGGCTCACCCGACGCGGGAGCCTCGCTCGAAGCGGCGTCCGGCCAGGACCAGCCGGCGTCGGCCGAACAGCCCGCGCCCGTCGCCCGGCGGCGGGTCGCGGTGGTCCGGGACAAGGCCCGGCATCTGGCCCGGGAAGGCGCCCGCAAGGGCGGCAGCCGGGCTCGCGCGGGGCTGGCCTACCTCGCGGACCGCATCATCGAGATCGCCCCGCGTGTCCCCGTACGCGACCTCGCGACCCTGCGCAGGCAGTTCCCGGGTCTCGGACCCGAGCAGCTCGCCGACAAGCTCGTCACGGGCGCGGCGGCCGGGACCTCGACCGTCGGGGCCGGGATCGGCGCGGCGGCGATGCTGCCGGTGCCGCCTGCCATGCCGACCGAGCTGGCCGCGGAGATCACCGGCGTGGCGGCGATCGAGCTGAAGCTGATCGCCGAACTGCACGAGGTGTACGGCGTACGCCCGCAGGGGAACCTGAAGGTCCGCAGCACCGCGTATCTGTCCTCCTGGTCGGGGGAGCGCGGGATCAACGTGACGAAACCGTCGACCGTCGACGCGGCCCTCGGCGGCCAGATGAAACGCGAACTGCGGCAGCAGATCATGAAGCGGATGGTCAGGGACCTGCCCAACCTCATGCCGTTCATGGTGGGCGCCGCGGTGGGGGCGGCCATGAACCGCCGCGACACCAAGAAGCTCGCCGCCCGGATCCGGGCGGATCTGCGCAAGGTCCAGGTGCCCTGGGACGAGCTGTCGGGGCTTCCCGCCCTGGAGCGCCCCGAGCACCCGGTGAGACTGGGCGACCTGCCCGAGGTGCTGGGCGACCGCCCCGACGACCTGCCCTAGGCGGTCTGCTCGCTGCGGGCCGCCTCGATCGCCGCCGCGAGCCGCTCCGGCTCCCGCGTCGACAGGTACAGGTAGGGCGTCGGGTCCTCCGGATCGGTGACCTCCACCCGCAGGGCCCCGGGGATGTAGGCGCGCAGCAGCAGGAAGGCGCGGGTGTCGGCCTTGTACGTGCGCCAGGCGCGCGCCTCCTCCGCGTCCAGCACCTCCGACCCGCCGAGCGCCGAGACCGGGATCCGCGCCTCGCCCGCGATCAGGAAGCCGCCCACGACCCGGATGCGCGGGGACCCGTAGGCGCTGGCCACCACGGCGGCCGCGGCCGTGCCGCCGACGAGGCCGCCGAGCAGCGGCAGCGTGCCGAAGGGGAGCAGGATCAGGGCGAACGAGACGCCCACGAGGAAACTGATCAGCCACCACGAGCGCGGGGCGGTGAGGCGTTCTTCGTAGGGGGTGGCGGAGTGCTGCATGGGGCCAAGCTTGGCACGGTATCCGCAACCCGCCGACGCGCGGGTAAGGTCTGCGGACGTGAGTGGTAGTTCCGCAGCTCTTCAGCCTCCCGCCGACGCGGTGACACCCGTACGGCACCCCGACGCTCCCGCACCCGGCGAGCTTCTCGGGGCCCACTACGAACGCTGTTTCGGATGTGGACACGAGCAGCCGCACGGGCTGCACCTGGAGGCGCGCGCCGGCGAGGGCGTCTCGCTGACCGCCGAGTTCACCGTCCAGCCCGCCCACCAGGGCGCCCCGGGCCTCGCGCACGGCGGGGTGCTGGCCACCGCTCTCGACGAGACCCTCGGCTCGCTGAACTGGCTGCTGCGCACCATCGCGGTCACCGGCCGGCTGGAGACGGACTTCGTGCGGCCGGTTCCAGTGGGCACCACGCTGCACCTGGCGGCGGAGGTCACCGCCGTGGCCGGGCGGAAGATCTACTCCACCGCCACCGGGCGGATCGGCGGCCCCGAGGGGCCCGTCGCCGTGCGTGCCGACGCCCTCTTCATCGAGGTCAAGGTCGACCACTTCATCGACCACGGCCGCGACGAGGAGATCAAGGCCGCCATGAGCGACCCCGACCAGGTCCGGCGCGCCCGCGCCTTCGAGGTGAACCCGTGACGCACGACGCCGCCACGGCCCCCGGTGCCCGGGGCCCCCTGAACGTGCTCATCCGCCGAGTCGACGCGGACGTACCGCTCCCGGCGTACGAGCACCCGGGCGACGCCGGGGCCGATCTGCGCACCACCGAGACGTGTGAACTGGCACCCGGTGAGCGGGCCGTCCTGCCCACCGGAGTGTCGATCGCCCTCCCCGAGGGGTACGCGGCCTTCGTACACCCACGGTCCGGGCTGGCCGCCCGCTGCGGTGTCGCCCTGGTGAATGCCCCGGGGACGGTTGATGCCGGGTACCGTGGGGAGATCAAGGTGATCGTGGTGAATCTCGACCCGCGCGAGTCCGTGCGGTTCGAGCGCTTCGACCGGATTGCCCAACTGGTCGTCCAGCAGGTCGAGAGGGTCCGCTTCCAGGAGGTCGCGGAGCTTCCCGACTCGGCGCGGGCCGAAGGGGGCTTCGGGTCCACCGGTGGCCATGCCGCGGTGGGCGACGAGAGCGGCACAAGCGGTCGGGCCGCCGATGGCGGTCCGGCGGGTGGGAATCGATACGCTTCGGTCGTATCCGACCGGGAAGGACAGTGACGTGTTCGGACGTCGCAACAAGAAGGGTGCCGCCGAGGACGCGGCCGGCGAGGCCGAGCAGGTCGTCGACAGCGTCGACACCGAGGCGGACGAGGTGGAGGCCGGGCGCGAGCGCGTCCGGCTGGAGCCGGAGCCCAGGCCCGACGGGCCGTGGGACAGCACTGAGGTGCGCGACCCGGGCGAGGGGCGCGTCGACCTCGGCGGTCTGTTCGTGCCGGGCGTCGACGGCATGGAGCTGCGGGTCGAGGTGGCCGGTGACGCGATCGTCGCGGCGACCGTCGTGCTGCGCGACAGCGCCGTCCAGCTGCAGGCCTTCGCCGCGCCCAAGCGTGAGGGCATCTGGGGCGAGGTCCGCGAGGAGATCGCGGGCGGCATCACCCAGCAGGGCGGCATCGTCGACGAGGTCGAGGGCCCGCTGGGCTGGGAGCTGCGGGCCCAGGTGCCGGTGCAGCTGCCGGACGGCACCGGCGGCTTCCAGGTCGTGCGGTTCATCGGTGTGGACGGCCCGCGCTGGTTCCTGCGCGGTGTGATCTCCGGCCAGGGCGCCGTCCAGCCGCAGGCCGCCGGGCTGCTGGAACAGATCTTCCGGGACACGGTCGTGGTCCGCGGCGAGGGCCCGATGGCGCCCCGCGACCCGATCGTCCTCAAGCTGCCGAACGACGCCCAGATGGTCCCCGAGGGCGTCCAGCAGGAGGAGGGCTCGCGCTTCTCCGGCGGCATGGGCCAGCTCCAGCGGGGTCCGGAGATCACCGAGGTCCGCTAGACACCCGCTCGACGAGCGGTGCGAGGGCCGTACCCCTGTGGGGTGCGGCCCTTTCGCCTGCGCGGGTGCGTGTACGGGTTCCGGCCCTCGTCCGTGCGACCGGGCGTGACTGCCGGCGACACCGCCCGCACCGTTGAACGGCGGGACGCCCGGCGGCGATACTGACGCCCGGTCCACGAGTGATCACGGGGACCGCGGTGGACCAGGACCGGGGGACCGCGGGGGACGACGGGGAGGCAGCAGCATGAGCCGGGTGCTCACCGAGACGATGGTGCGGATCGAGGACGTCCACAAGTCCTACGGGCGCGGCGCCGCCGCCGTCCACGCCCTGCGGGGGGTCTCCCTGGAGATCCCGCGCGGCGAACTCGTCGCCCTCAAGGGGCGCTCGGGCTCCGGCAAGACGACCCTGCTGAACATCGTCGGCGGGCTCGACACCCCGGACCGGGGGCGGGTCGAGGTCGACGGGCGGGACCTCGCCGGCCTCGGCGAGAACGGGCTGCTGGAGCTGCGCCGGGACCGGATCGGGTTCGTCTTCCAGTCCTTCGGGCTCATCCCGATCCTCACCGCGGCCGAGAACGTCGGCGTACCGCTGCGGCTGCGCCGGGCCGACCCGCGCGAGCGCGAGGAGCGCGTGGACCTGCTCCTGTCCCTCGTCGGGCTCGCCGACCACGCGGCCCAGCGGCCCGGCGAGCTGTCCGGCGGCCAGCAGCAGCGCGTGGCGATCGCCCGAGCCCTCGCCAACCGCCCCGCGCTGCTCATCGCCGACGAGCCCACCGGCCAGCTCGACGCGGAGACCGGGCACGCGGTCATGGAACTGCTGCGCGCCGTCGTCCGCAGCGAGCAGGCCACCGCCCTCGTCGCCACCCACGACGCCACCCTCCTCGACCTCGCCGACCGGGTCCTTGAATTGCGGGACGGCGAGATCGTCGAGAACTGAGCGTCCCCGCGTCCGCGTCCCCGGAGCCGCCCGTCCCCGGAGCCGCCGGGCCCCGACGGGACTGCGGGCTGCCTCCGCGGTCCGTCGGGCCCTGCCCTACCCCCGACGGTGCAGCAGCCCGGCTCCCGGGGCCGTCAGAGTCGCGTCAAAGACCGCCGGAGAACGGGCCAACCGGCCATTCGCCCACATCCTTGGCCGTAGGGTCGACGCTGCGTACACAGCAGTCACGGGAAGACAATGGGGCCATGGCGCGTGGCAAGCTTCGGATCTACCTCGGTGCGGCACCGGGCGTGGGCAAGACCTACGCCATGCTGTCCGAGGCGCACCGGCGCGTGGAGCGGGGCACCGACTGCGTCGTGGGCTACGTCGAACACCACGACCGGCCACGCACCGAGGTGATGCTGCACGGCCTGGAGCAGGTGCCGCGCAGACGGCTGGAGCACCGGGGCGCGACCTTCGGCGAGATGGACGTCGACGCGGTGCTGCACCGGGCCCCCGCCGTCGCCCTGGTGGACGAACTCGCGCACACCAACGTGCCCGGGTCCCGCAACGCCAAGCGCTGGCAGGACGTCGAGGAACTGCTCGCCGCCGGGATCGACGTCGTCTCGACCGTCAACATCCAGCACCTGGAGTCCCTGGGCGACGTGGTCGAGTCGATCACCGGGGTGCGCCAGCGCGAGACCGTCCCGGACGAGGTGGTCCGCCGGGCCGACCAGATCGAACTGGTCGACATGTCCCCGCAGGCCCTGCGCCGCCGCATGGCGCACGGCAACATCTACCAGCCGGACAAGGTCGACGCCGCCCTGTCCAACTACTTCCGGCCCGGCAACCTCACCGCCCTGCGCGAGCTGGCGCTGCTGTGGGTGGCCGACCGGGTCGACGAGTACCTGAACGCCTACCGCAGCGAGCACCGGGTCTCCCGGATCTGGGGCTCCCGCGAGCGGATCGTGGTCGGGCTGACCGGCGGGCCCGAAGGCCGCACCCTGATCCGGCGCGCGGCGCGGCTCGCCGAGAAGGGCGCCGGCGGCGAGGTGCTCGCCGTCTACATCTCCCGCAGCGACGGCCTGACCTCGGCCTCGCCGAAGGAGCTGGCCGTGCAGCGCACCCTGGTGGAGGACCTGGGCGGCACCTTCCACCACGTGGTCGGCGACGACATCCCGGCCTCCCTGCTCGACTTCGCGCGCGGCGTCAACGCCACCCAGATCGTGCTCGGCTCCTCGCGCCGCAAGACCTGGCAGTACGCCTTCGGACCCGGCGTCGGCGCCACGGTAGCCCGGGAGTCCGGACCCGACCTCGACGTCCACATCGTCACCCACGAAGAGGTCGCCAAGGGCCGCGGACTGCCCGTCGCCCGGGGCGGGCGGCTCGGCCGGACCCGGATCGTCTCGGGCTGGCTGGTCGGCCTGGCCGGCCCGGCGATCTTCGCGGTGCTGCTGAACACCGTCGACCTCGGCCTCGCCAACGACATGCTGCTGTTCCTCGCCGTGACGGTGGCCGCGGCCCTGCTCGGCGGCCTGCTGCCGGCCCTGGCCTCGGCGGCCTTCGGCTCCCTGCTGCTGAACTACTTCTACACCCCGCCGCTGCACCGGCTGACCGTCGCCGACCCCAAGAACATCGTGGCCATCGCGATCTTCTTCGGCGTCGGCATGTCGGTCGCCTCGGTGGTCGACCTCGCCGCCCGGCGCACCCACCAGGCCGCCCGGCTGCGCGCCGAGTCCGAGATCCTCTCCTTCCTCGCCGGCAACGTGCTGCGCGGCGAGACCGGCCTCGACGAACTGCTGGAGCGGGTCCGGGAGACCTTCGCCATGGAGTCGGCGGCCCTGCTGGAGCGGGCGGGCGACGTCGAGCCGTGGACCTGCGCGGGCCGCGCCGGGTTCGGGCCCCCGCTCCGGCGGCCCGAGGACGCCGACGTCGACATGCCGGTCGGCGACCACATGGCCCTCGCGCTGACCGGCCGGGTGCTGCCCGCCGAGGACCGCCGGGTGCTCGCCGCCTTCGCCGCGCAGGCCGCCGTCGCGCTGGACCGCAGGCGCCTGCAGGAGGAGGCGGACCAGGCCAAGGAGCTGGCCGAGGGCAACCGCATCCGCACCGCGCTGCTCGCCGCCGTCAGCCACGACCTGCGCACCCCGCTCGCCGGGATCAAGGCCGCGGTCTCCTCCCTGCGCTCCGAGGACGTGGCCTGGTCCGAGGAGGACCGGGCGGAGCTGCTGGAGGGCATCGAGGAGGGCGCCGACCGGCTCGACCACCTCGTGGGCAACCTCCTCGACATGTCCCGCCTGCACACCGGCACCGTCACCCCGCTCATCCGCGAGATCGACGTGGACGAGGTGGTCCCGATGGCGCTGTGCGGCGTCCCCGAGGACAGCGTCGAGCTGGACGTGCCCGAGACGCTGCCCATGGTCGCCGTCGACCCCGGGCTGCTGGAGCGGTCGGTGGCCAACCTCGTGGAGAACGCCGTCAAGTACAGCCCGGCCCGGCACCGGGTCCTGGTGTCCGCCAGCGCCATAGTGGACCGGGTCGAGGTGCGTGTCGTGGACCGCGGGCCCGGGGTGCCGGACGAGGCGAAGGACCGGATCTTCGAACCCTTCCAGCGGTACGGCGACGCCCCGCGCGGCGCCGGGGTGGGCCTGGGCCTCGCCGTGGCCCGTGGCTTCGCCGAGGCCATGGGCGGCAGCCTGAACGCCGAGGACACACCGGGCGGCGGGCTCACCATGGTGCTCAGCCTCCGCGCCGCCGGGACGCGCCCCGAGCCCCTCCCTGTCGGGGAGCCCAGCACAGAACCGGAAAGGCAGGTTTCATGACCCGTGTGCTCGTGGTCGACGACGAGCCGCAGATCGTGCGTGCCCTCGTGATCAACCTCAAGGCGCGCAAGTACGACGTCGACGCGGCACCCGACGGCAGGACCGCCCTGGACCTCGCCGCCTCCCGCCACCCGGACGTGGTCGTCCTCGACCTCGGGCTGCCCGACATGGACGGTGTCGAGGTGATCAGGGGGCTGCGCGGCTGGACCCGGGTGCCGATCCTGGTCCTGTCCGCGCGCCACTCCTCGGACGAGAAGGTCGAGGCGCTCGACGCGGGCGCCGACGACTACGTCACCAAGCCCTTCGGCATGGACGAGCTGCTCGCCCGGCTGCGGGCCGCCGTCCGCCGGGCCGAGCCGGTCGGGCCCGGCGAGGACGACGTGACGACGGTGGAGACCGACGGCTTCACCGTCGACCTGGCCGCGAAGAAGGTCAACCGGGCAGGCCGGGACGTCCGGCTCACCCCGACAGAGTGGCACCTGCTGGAGGTCCTGGTCCGCAGCCCCGGCCGGCTGGTCAGCCAGAAGCAGCTGCTCCAGGAGGTGTGGGGGCCCTCGTACGGCACCGAGTCCAACTACCTGCGCGTGTACATGGCCCAGCTGCGCAGGAAGCTGGAGACGGACCCCTCGCACCCGAGGCACTTCATCACGGAGCCGGGGATGGGCTACCGGTTCGAGAGGTGAACTCCGGGAGGTGACTCCCTTGGTGAACTTCCAGGAGGTGAGCTGCCTTACAGCCCTCTCGGCGGGTCCCGGTACGCTTCAGATATGAGTGCTGTTCCTCGTTCCGAAAAGCCGGCCGGCCGGTTCCGGCGGATGCTCGACCGGCTCTCCACGTCGCAGGAGGACCTGGAGTCGGAGGAGCTGCGGGAGGACACCGAGACCGCCGGTTGCGTCCGGATCGGTGACTGCCGTGACCGGCAGATCGTCACCGTAACTGGTACCTTGCGCACGGTCACTCTGCGACCGCGCGCCGGAGTCCCGGCCCTGGAGGCCGAACTGTTCGACGGCTCGGCGGCGCTCGACGTGGTGTGGCTCGGCAGGCGCTCCATCGTGGGCATAGAACCGGGGCGCAAGCTGATCGCATCGGGCCGGATCTCGATGAGCCGGGGCCGCCGTGTGCTGTTCAACCCGAAATACGAACTGCGACCCCTCGGACGGGAGTAGCCGGTGACGTCCCTCGACAAGCCGACCGAAGACACCGAACAGACCCAGCCGGACGAGGCCCGCGACGCCCGCGCGGTCACCGAGGCCGCGCTGTTCGAGGCGTTCGGCGGTGTCCGCGGCATGGTCGAGACGGTCCTGCCCGGGCTGCTCTTCGTCGCGATCTTCACGATCAACAAGGACCTGCACGTCTCGGCGATCGCCGCGCTGGCCGTGTCGCTGGTGCTGGTGGTGGTGCGGCTGGTCCGCAAGGACACCGTCAAGCACGCCTTCAGCGGCGTCTTCGGCGTGGCCTTCGGCGTCGTCTTCGCGATGTTCACGGGCAACGCCAAGGACTTCTACCTGCCCGGCATGCTCTACACGCTGGGCCTGGCGCTGGCCTACATCGTCACGACCCTCGCCGGGGTCCCGCTGATCGGCCTGATCCTCGGCCCGGTCTTCAAGGAGAACCTCTCCTGGCGCACCCGTAACCCGGGCCGCAAGAAGGCGTACGCCAAGGCCAGTTGGGCCTGGGGCCTGATCCTGCTCGCCAAGTGCGCGATCCTCTTCCCGCTGTACTGGTGGGCCAACACGGCCCAGCTCGGCTGGGTGCTGGTCGCGCTGAAGATCCCGCCGTTCCTGCTCGCGGTCTGGCTCACCTGGGTCTTCCTGGCGAAGGCACCCGCGCCGATCGACGTCTTCGCGGAGATGGAAGAGGCCGAGAAGGCGGAGAAGGAGCGCAAGGCCGCCCTGGCAGGCGAGGCCGGCGACCCGTCGGGCGGACGGCACCGCCGGGGCGCGTAGACGACCAGAAGCACGCGAAGGGCGCCCTCGGCAGCGAGGGCGCCCTTCGTCGTCGTACCGGCACAGGACCGGTCAGGAGACCGTCACGCGTCCTCGCGGCGCACCGACAGCAGCTCCTCCAGCTGCTCCTCCCGGGCCTGGGCGGCCACGAAGAGCAGTTCGTCGCCCGGCTCCAGGGAGTCCTCCCGGGACGGGGTCAGGACCCGGGTGCCCCGGATGATCGTGACCAGCGAGGTGTCCTGCGGCCACTCCACGTCGCCGACCTGGGTGCCGGCCAGGGCCGACTCCTCGGGCAGGGTCAGCTCGACGAGGTTGGCGTCGCCGTGGCTGAAGCGGAGCAGCCGGACCAGGTCGCCGACGCTCACCGCCTCCTCGACCAGGGCCGACATCAGACGCGGCGTGGACACGGCGACGTCGACGCCCCACGACTCGTTGAAGAGCCACTCGTTCTTCGGGTTGTTCACCCGGGCGACGACGCGCGGAACGCCGTACTCCGTCTTGGCGAGCAGCGAGACCACCAGGTTGACCTTGTCGTCACCGGTCGCGGCGATCACCACGTTGCAGCGCTGCAGCGCCGCCTCGTCCAGGGACGTGATCTCACAGGCGTCGGCCAGCAGCCACTCCGCCTGCGGCACCCGCTCCACCGAGATGGCGGTCGGGGCCTTGTCGATGAGCAGGACCTCGTGGCCGTTCTCCAGCAGCTCGCCCGCGATCGAGCGGCCGACGGCGCCGGCTCCGGCAATGGCGACCCTCATCAGTGACCGCTCTCCTCTTCCGGGCCCCCGGCGAACGCCGCCTCGACCTTCTCCACGTCGTCCGTCCGCATCATCACGTGCACCAGGTCGCCCTCCTGCAGCACCGTCTGGGAGGTGGGCAGGATGGCCTCGCCCAGGCGGGTCAGGAACGCCACGCGGACGCCGGTCTCCTCCTGGAGCCGGCTGATCTTGTGACCGACCCACTTGGGGGAGGCGTGCACCTCGGCGAGCTGCACCCCGCCGGTGGGGTCGCGCCACAGGGGCTCGGCGCCCGAGGGCAGCAGACGGCGCAGCATCTGGTCGGCGGTCCAGCGGACCGTGGCCACGGTGGGGATGCCCAGGCGCTGGTAGACCTCGGCGCGGCGCGGGTCGTAGATGCGGGCGGCCACGTTCTCCACACCGAACATCTCGCGGGCCACGCGCGCGGAGATGATGTTGGAGTTGTCACCGCTGGAGACGGCGGCGAAGGCGCCGGCCTCCTCGATGCCCGCCTCGCGCAGGGTGTCCTGGTCGAAGCCGACACCGGTGACCCGGCGTCCCCCGAATCCCGGGCCCAGTCGGCGGAAGGCGGTGGGGTCCTGGTCGATCACGGCGACCGTGTGGCCCTGTTGCTCCAGGGTCTGGGCGAGAGCGGAGCCCACTCTTCCGCAGCCCATGATGACGATGTGCACGACCGTCCTTCCGGTGTCCAAAAGTTACTGCTCAGCATCAGGGTCTCAGACCGACGCCCAAAGCTACACAGGAGCCGTTCGGGCTGGGCACCCCCCGTGCCCCGGATCGTCGCGATCACTGACCCGGTTCGCTGTCCGGGACCACGGACGGCAGGTCCCGGCGAGTGATGCTGCGCACGCTGAACAGGGTCAGGATTCCGAGGCCGAGCAGTGCGACCGTGGCACCGATCAGCTCTGCGGTCGCGGGCATGGGACCTCCGGAGTGCGATGACATGCGGGGTTTGCCATCTAGGCACGCGGAGCGCGCGGACCACGGAATCCGCAGTTCCGAGCCCCCGGGAATTCACTCGTGAGGCAGAACCGGGATGCCGGGTGGGCGGTAACGTGTTCGACCCCCTACGATCCTCTGTCGTGTCCAAACTGACCGACGTGCCCAAACGGATCCTGATCGGGCGCGCACTGCGCAGTGACCGGCTGGGCGAGACGCTCCTGCCGAAGCGCATCGCACTCCCCGTCTTCGCCTCCGACCCGCTGTCCTCCGTCGCCTACGCGCCGGGGGAGGTCTTGCTGGTCCTGTCCATCGCGGGCGTGTCGGCGTACCACTTCAGCCCCTGGATCGCCGTCGCGGTCGTCGTGCTGATGTTCACGGTCGTCGCCTCCTACCGGCAGAACGTGCACGCCTACCCGAGCGGCGGTGGCGACTACGAGGTCGCGACCACCAACCTCGGGCCGAAGGCCGGCCTCACCGTGGCCAGCGCGCTGCTCGTCGACTACGTCCTGACCGTCGCCGTCTCCATCGCCTCCGGCATCGAGAACCTCGGCTCCGCGGTCCCGTTCGTGGTCCAGCACAAGGTGCTGTGCGCGACCGCCGTGATCATCCTGCTGACCCTGATGAACCTGCGGGGCGTGAGGGAGTCGGGCAAGCTCTTCGCGATCCCGACCTACGTGTTCGTCGGCGGCGTCTTCGTCATGATCGCGTGGGGCGCGTTCCGGGGCCTGGTCCTCGGCGACACCATGCACGCCCCGACGGCCGACTACCACATCAAGGCCGAGCACCAGGGCCTGGCGGGCTTCGCGCTCGTCTTCCTGCTCCTGCGCGCCTTCTCCTCCGGCTGTGCCGCCCTGACGGGCGTGGAGGCCATCTCCAACGGCGTCCCGGCCTTCCGCAAGCCCAAGTCCAAGAACGCGGCGACCACGCTCGCCATGATGGGTCTGCTCGCCGTCACGATGTTCTGCGGCATCATCGCCCTCGCGACGGCGACGAACGTCCGCATGGCCGAGCACCCGGCCACCGACCTGATCCACAACGGCAGCCCGGTCGGCCCCGGCTACGTCCAGAACCCGGTGATCTCCCAGGTCGCCGAGGCCGTGTTCGGCAAGGGCAGCTTCCTGTTCGTCCTGCTGGCCGCCGCCACCGCCCTGGTGCTGTTCCTCGCGGCGAACACGGCGTACAACGGCTTCCCGCTGCTCGGCTCGATCCTCGCCCAGGACCGCTACCTGCCGCGCCAGCTGCACACCCGCGGCGACCGCCTCGCCTTCTCCAACGGCATCGTGCTGCTGGCCGGCGCGGCGACCCTGCTCGTGGTCATCTACGGCGCGGACTCCACCCGGCTGATCCAGCTCTACATCGTCGGCGTGTTCGTGTCCTTCACCCTCAGCCAGACCGGCATGGTCCGGCACTGGAACCGCCACCTGGCGGTCGAGAAGGACGCGGCCAAGCGCAGCCACATGATCCGCTCCCGCGCGATCAACGCCTTCGGCGCCTTCTTCACCGGACTGGTGCTCGTCGTCGTCCTGGTCACCAAGTTCACGCACGGCGCCTGGGTCGCCCTGCTGGGCATGTGCATCTTCTACGCGACCATGACGGCGATCCGTAAGCACTACGACCGCGTCGCCGAGGAGATCGCGGCCCCCGAGGGCCCGAGCGACGACAGCGTCCGGCCCTCCCGGGTGCACTCCGTGGTGCTGATCTCCAAGATCCACCGGCCCACCCTGCGCGCCATGGCCTACGCCAAGCTGATGCGCTCGGACACCCTGGAGGCGCTCACCGTCAACGTCGACCCGGCGGAGACCAAGGCGCTGCGCGAGGAGTGGGAGCGGCGCGGGATCGACGTACCGCTGAAGGTCCTCGACTCGCCGTACCGCGAGATCACGCGGCCGATCATCGAGTACGTCAAGGGCCTGCGCAAGGAGTCCCCGCGCGACGCCGTCTCCGTGATCATCCCCGAGTACGTGGTCGGTCACTGGTACGAGCACCTGCTGCACAACCAGAGCGCCCTGCGGCTCAAGGGACGCCTGCTGTTCACGCCGGGCGTCATGGTGACCTCGGTGCCCTACCAGCTCCAGTCCTCCGAGGCGGCCAAGCTGCGCGCCCGCAGGCGCCAGGAGTGGAACGCGCCCGGCGCGGTCCGGCGCGGCCCGGCGGTGGAGCGGCCGAAGGAGCCCGCCGCCAAGGAGTGAGGCACGGGTCCCGGGCTCCGGACGTGAGCGCGGGACCGGGGCACGGGAACGAGGCCGTAGACTGGTGGGCTGTTGTCAGGCCCGCCGGTCCGCGGCCTCTTCCCTTGCCGCGGTCCCTCCCGATCTGGAGTCACCCCACCATGCAGGCAGAACCGACCCAGTCTCTGGTGGGCGAGGAGTACGAGGTCGAGATCGGCCCCGTCGCCCACGGCGGCCACTGCATCGCCCGCACCGCCGAGGGCCAGGTGCTCTTCGTCCGGCACACCCTGCCCGGCGAACGGGTGGTGGCCCGGGTCACCGAGGGCGAGGAGGGTGCCCGCTTCCTGCGCGCCGACGCCGTCCGGATCCTGGAGGCGTCCAAGGACCGCATCGAGGCCCCCTGCCCCTACGCCGGGCCCGGCCGCTGCGGCGGCTGCGACTGGCAGCACGCCAAGCCCGGCGCCCAGCGCCGCCTCAAGGGCGAGGTGATCGCCGAGCAGCTCAAGCGGCTCGCGGGCCTCACCCCCGAGGAGGTCGGCTGGGACGGCACGGTGGTGCCCGCCGAGGGCGACAAGCTGCCCGCCGGCGAGGTCCCGCAGTGGCGCACCCGCGTGCAGTACGCGGTGGACGCCGACGGCAACGCCGGACTGCGCCGCCACCGCTCGCACGAGGTCGAGCCGATCGACCACTGCATGATCGCCGCACCCGGCGTCAGCGAGCTGGGCATCGAGGACCGGGACTGGGCCGGCATGGCCGCCGTCGACGCGATCGCCGCAACCGGCTCCCAGGACCGCATGGTCATCCTGGAGCCGAAGCCCGGCGCGCGACTGCCGCTCGTCGAGCTCGACCGGCCCGTCTCCGTGATGCGCGTCGACGAGAAGGACGGCGGCATCCACCGCGTCCACGGCCGCGCGTTCGTCCGCGAGCGCGCCGACGACCACACCTACCGCGTCGGCAGCGGCGGCTTCTGGCAGGTCCACCCGAAGGCCGCCGACACCCTGGTCAAGGCCGTGATGCAGGGCCTGCTGCCGCGCAAGGGCGAGATGGCCCTCGACCTCTACTGCGGCGTCGGCCTCTTCGCCGGGGCCCTCGCCGACCGCCTCGGCGAGAAGGGCGCGGTCCTCGGCATCGAGTCCGGCAAGCGCGCGGTGGAGGACGCCCGGCACAACCTGGCCGACTTCCCCCGGGTCCGCGTCGAGCAGGGCAAGGTCGAGTCGGTCCTGCCGCGCACGGGCATCACCGAGGTCGACCTCGTCGTCCTCGACCCGCCCCGCGCCGGAGCAGGCCGCAAAACGGTGGAACACCTGGCGTCCCTGGGCGCCCGCCGCATCGCGTACGTCGCCTGCGACCCCGCCGCCCTCGCCCGCGACCTGGGGTACTTCCGCGACGGCGGATACCGGGTGCGGACGCTGCGGGCGTTCGACCTGTTCCCGATGACGCACCATGTGGAGTGCGTGGCGATTCTGGAGCCTGCCGAGAAGAGCCGCTGACCTGGCGTTGCGGGGGCGGGCCCTGGGGCGGGGCTGAGCCTTCCCGCCCCTCGGCACGGAAGCCGGCCTTCGCGTCAGCCGCCGCCCACCCCGCCCCGGCGCGCCACCAACGCGCACCCGGCGGCCCCCGCCCCCGCCGCGGTCAGCGCCCACCACGCGGCCTGTGGGGCCGCGGTGAACAGGGCCCCGCACAGGAGCGGTCCCGCGGCCGCGCCCAGGGACACGCCCATCTGGCTGTAGGCCGTGGCCCGCTGTTCCTGCCCGGGGTACGGCAGCCCGATCGCGTAGTGCAGCAGCCCCGCCCAGCCCCAGCCGCCGCCGTACGCGAGGAGGGCGCCCGCGGCGGTCAGCGCCGGGTGTGTCCCGGTGAGCAGTGCCGTCCCGCACGCCCCGGTCAGGAACAGGACCGTCAGCGCGGGCCGGATCGCCTCCGGGCGGCGCGCGATCAGCCAGCCGGTGCCCAGGCGGACCGTGATGTTGAGGGCCGCGCCGGCCGTCGCCACCGCGCTCGCCACCGCAAGGGAGGTGCCCCGGGTGGTGAGGGACAGCAGCAGGAATCCGCCCAGTGCGTTGCCGACCATCGCCCCGAGGAACCCGGCGCAGCTCAGCGCCGTCAGGTAGCGGTCCGGGCGGAGCGGCGCGCGCTGTCGCGCGGGTCCGCCGGTCCGGGGGCCGGGAGACTCGTGCCCGCGCAGCAGCGGCACCGTCGCCACCGCGCACAGGACGGCTGTCAGCCCGAACAGCGGGCGCCAGCCGGCCGGCTGGGCGAGCAGTGGCATGGACGCGCTCGCCAGCAGGGTCGCCGCCGGAACCGCCGCCTGCTTGAGGCCGAAGGCGAACGCCCTGGTGCGGGGCGGGCAGCGGCGCATGAGCAGGGCGTTGGTGTGCGGCTGGGTGGAGCCGTACACGAACCCCCCGAGCACGGAGCTCACCCACAGGCCCACCACCGGTGCCGCCGCCGCGCAGCCCAGACCCAGCGCGGTGACGCCCAGCGCGACCGCCAGGACTCGTTCCACCACCTGGGGCACGGAGGCGTGCTTGGTGACGTACGCACCGGCCAGTGAGGCCAGCCAGTACACCGCCAGCACCGCTCCGATGCGCGTCGAACTCCACCCGTACTCGGCGGAGATGAGCCCGTTGGCCGCGCCCGGCAGGAACACCGGCAGTGAGGTGAGGACGGTGACGACCGCCACGGTCGACGCGGTGGTCAGGCCGCTGCCGCCCGGCCCGCCGGTCGCGGGGCGGACGGTGGAGCGCGCCCGGGGGAGCGTGCCCGGGGTCTTCACCGGGCGCCCGCCGGGGCGCCGGCCGTCAGGGGGCCGCGGCCCGTGCGGGGCGTCGCGCCCAGGGCGAGAACGGCCCGTGCGATGGCGTCCGAGTCTCCCAGCGTCACCGAGTCCACGCCGGGCCGTACACCCGCCGCCGTCGCCCAGTGCACCCCCTCCGTCGGGACGCCCAGCGCGAAGCGGCCGGGGTGCGGGGTCCCGCCCGCGTCCAGGACGCGGGCGGGTCTGCGGGTCACGGCGAGGGCGCCCGTCTCGTGGTGGCCGCCGTCCGGGTCGGGGATCCGGTACGGGGCCGCCTGGCCGGTGTCGAGGAGGTGGCGCAGCAGCGGGTCGGACGTCGTGCGCACGTCGGAGTCCTGTATCCGCGCCTCGATGAGCGTGGTGACGGTGACGGCGCCGCCCGGGACCACCGCCGAGGACACCGCCCAGCCCGTCGCCGTGGCGGTCACCCGCATCGCCGGGCCCAGCGGGGTGAGGACACCCGCGCGGACCAGCGCGGCCATCTCCGCGATCCGGCGTCCCGGCGGACCGACGGACAGGGAGGCGTTCAACGGCGTGTACCAGTGCACGAGTTCGTCGCGGTAGGAGGCGCCGGTGAGCCCCGCGTGGTCGACGACCTGGCGGATCTCGTTGCGCAGGTCGCGCAGCGCGTCCAGGGCCGCTTTGACGGGCTCGTCGACGTTCCCGCCGCGGGCCAGCGCGGCATCGCGCTCCAGGTACGAGGCCAGCCACGCGGTGAACTCCGCCCGCCCGCGCAGCGCTTCGGGCGGGTGCGGGGCGGTGAGGGAGTCCCAGTCCCAGCGGTCCCCGGCCGCGATGCCGTACCTGTCCAGCAGCCGCTCCTGCGCCCATCCTCCGGCGGGCGCCGCCAGGTAGCCGTGGAGGAACGCGGCGCGGGACTCCTCCGTTGCGCCGAGGCGCCGCAGCAGGGCCTTGTAGTAGACGAGTTCGACCTCACAGGCGATCAGCGGCCAGACGTCCCTGCGGAAGCTCAAGCCCCCGTCCGCGGCCCGGGCCCGTAACGCGTCGATGGTGCGCGGCGTGAGCAGCACCGGCCGGTGGCGCCCGCCCGGGCCCTTCTGGTTCTCGCCACGCGCCTGGTACGGCAGCCCGCGCCGGGACCCCGCGTACAGGCGCGGTTCGCGGCCGGAGGCCCGGTAGGCGAGCGTGCCGTCCGGCCGCTCGTCGAAGCGGCCGCCCCGCCCTCGGGTGAACAGCGCCAGGTAGTCGAAGAACGCCAGGCCGAGGCCGCGCAGCGCCACCGGTTCACCCGGGGCGATCGCGCCGAGCCCGGTGTCGGCGGGGTTGCCGGGCGGGATGCGCCGCGGCCCGGGGCCCTGGGGCGCCCGGACTCCGGGCACGTGTCCCTGCGCCAGGACCACCGCGTCCAGCCGCAGCCGCGTACCGCTCGCGAGGCGCAGCACGTCGTGGCCGTCCCCGGCGTCCCCGGCGTCCAGGGCGGTCGCGGTGTCCCGGTGCACGCGGACGCTCACCCGGGCGGGTGCGGTGCGCACGACCCACCGGAAGGCCCAGCGCAGGTAGTGGCCGTACAGTGCGCGCGAGGGGTACGAGCCGGGCCGCAGCTCCCGCGCCTCCGCGAGCACGTCGGGCGGACGGTCACCGGGGTCCGCGGCGAGCGATGCCGCCCACGCGTACAGATCGGGCCCGGGCACCACCGGGCCCGCACAGCTCACTTCGGCGTCGGTGAACACCGTGATCTGCTCCGCCACCGTGTTCATCAGCAGGTGCGCGGACTGGTCGGTGCGCCACACGCGGCCCGCGCCCGCCGGGGCCGGATCGACGACGTGGACGGTCACCGGACCGCCGGCCGGATCCGCCGCCGCGTTGGCGCACAGACGCTCCAGGACACTGAGTCCGCGCGGGCCCATGCCCACGATGCCGACCTCGAGTCGACCGTTCAAAGGAAGATCCCCCGCTTCCTGTACCGCGCGTGCCGCGCGGGTGCCGTGAATTGAGACGCCTCGGCCGGAAACAGCCGGCGAACCGGCGACGCCCGATCCTAAGCACCGTCCCCGAACCCCGGCCAAGCGATTGATGCACGCCGCATCCGATTGATGCGCCGCGCTCATGGAAGCCATTCATGCGCTCCGCGAATCAATACGCGCCGGAAGCTATTTCTCCCGCCCGCTCGCCCCGGGCTACGTTTCCGGTGCGGCGAACGAACGGCGCCACATGGCTGGAAACACCAGACCAGACGGGTGCGGGGATGCACAGATGCGCGGGAGCCCCCGCATCCGCCCTGGCGCCGCCGTTCACCGCAATTCCCTTCCAGCCACCTGACGGGGGTCCGCCATGGAAATTCCGAGCCACGCCGGAAGCCAAGCGAAGTACAAGCCCTACAATCGCTCCTCCATCAAGCGCGCGCCCCAATGGGAGCGCATTCCGCACGAACTGCGCGAGGCCGTGGAGGTCGTGTCCCACGTCCTGCCGTTCCGCACCAACCAGTACGTGCTCGACGAACTGATCGACTGGGACCGAATACCCGACGACCCGATCTTCCGCCTCAACTTCCCGCACGAGTCGATGCTCGACCCCGACGACTACGCGACCCTGCGCGACGTGCTGCGCTCCGGTGACAAGCAGCGGCTCGCCAAGGAGATCCACGCGGCCAGGACCCGGATGAACCCGCACCCGGCCGGCCAGCTCACGCACAACGTGCCGCAGCTCGACGGGGAGGTGGTGCCCGGCATCCAGCACAAGTACAAGGAGACGGTCCTCTTCTTCCCCAGCGCGGGCCAGACCTGCCACGCCTACTGCACGTTCTGCTTCCGCTGGCCCCAGTTCGTCGGCGAGGAGGACCTGCACTTCGCCGCCAAGGACGCCGAGGGACTGTGCGCCTACCTGCGGCGCCACCCCGAGGTCACCGACGTCCTGATCACCGGCGGCGATCCGTTGATCATGCGCACCGCGACTCTCGAACGCTACCTCGAACCACTCCTGGCGCCTGAATTCGCCCACGTGCGCAACATCAGGATCGGGACCAAGGCGGTCGGCTACTGGCCGCAGCGCTTCGTCAGCGACGTCGACGCCGACGACCTGCTGCGCCTGTTCGAGCGGATCGTCGGGGCGGGCAAGCACCTGGCCCTGATGGGTCACTACAACCACCCGGCCGAACTGCGCCCCGCCGTCGCCCGAGAGGCCCTGCGCCGTATCAACGGCACCGGCGCCGTGGTGCGCATGCAGTCACCCGTGCTGCGCCACATCAACGACGACCCGGCCGCCTGGCACGAGCTGTGGACCGAGGGCGTACGCCTCGGAGCCGTCCCCTACTACATGTTCGTCGAGCGGGACACCGGCGCCCGCGCCTACTTCGAGCTGCCGCTGACCGAGGCGTACGACATCTTCCGCACCGCCTACGCGAGCGTCTCCGGTCTGGCACGGACCGTGCGCGGCCCGTCGATGAGCGCCTTCCCCGGCAAGGTCATGGTCGACGGCACGCCCACGATCAGGGGCGAGAAGGTCTTCGCCCTGCAACTCCTGCAGGCCCGGCAGGGCCACCTGGTGCGCCAGCCGTTCTACGCCGCGTTCGACCCCGAGGCCACCTGGTTCGACCAGCTCGTACCCGCCTTCGGCGAACGCAGGTTCCCTTGGGAGAACGCGACCGTCCCGGCCCAGGGCCGTCGGCTCGACCTGGTGGGGGCGTGAGCACCGTGAACGGGGACACCCCGCTGTACGAGGTGCTCGCGCTGCGCTTCGGCACCCATGAGGGACGCCCGGCGCGTGACAACTTCCTCCTGGACGAGGGGCAGTTCACTCCGGGCTCCGACATGCCCAACGACTACTACCTCTGGGTGGTCCGCGACGAGCGGCACTTCCTGCTGGTCGACACCGGATTCCCCGAGGACATGGCGCGACGGCGCGGGCGCACCCTCTTCCGCGACCCGGTGGAGGCCCTGGGCGACCTCGGCGTCGCCGCCGGGGACGTGTCCGACGTGGTCGTGACGCACCTGCATTACGACCACGCCGGCAACCTCGACCGGTTCCCGCACGCCCGGATCCACCTCCAGGAGGAGGAGCTGCGGTTCTGCACCGGGCCCTCGATGCGCCACCACGTGGTGCGCAGGCCGTTCGAGCCGGTCAATGTGAAGACCGCCGTACAGGCCCTCTTCGAGGACCAGCTGGTGCTGCACCGCGGCGAGGCGGAGATCATCCCCGGCGTCACCGTGCATCCGGTGCCCGGCCACACCCCCGGCTCCCAGGTGGTGCGGGTGCCCACCGCTCGCGGCTGGGTGGTGCTCGCCGGTGACGCCGCGCACCTGTGGGCCAACATCCGCCTGCGCAGCCCGTTCCCGATCCTGGAGAGCCTCACCCCGATGCTCGACGGGTACGACACGATCGAGGCGCTGGCCGACGGGGACGACCACGTCATCCCAGGCCATGACCCCCTGGTGGCCCTGCGGTTCCCGCCGCTGCCCGGCGCACCCGACTGGACGTGCCTGCACGAGCCGGCCGTCGACGGTCTGCCGGCCGCCGCCGCGAGCGCAGGGGCCGCGCGATGACCGCGCTGCAGGTGGCCGTCGTGGGCGTGGGACCGCGCGGCCTGAGCGTGCTGCAGAAGATCGCCGAGCTGGCCGGCCGACTCCCCGACGGGCACACGCTGGACGTCCACCTCATCGATCCGGGCGACGGCGGTCAGGGTGCGCACTCCGCGCGCCAGCCGGCGCACCTGCTCACCAACACCGTCGCCAGCCAGGTGTCGATGTTCGCCGAGGGGGGCGGACCGTCGTTCACCGAATGGGCGGCCGCCGCGGGCTACCGCGCCTTCGACAGCACGTACCACCCGACCGGGGACGACAGCGGAGCACCGGTCGACGAACACGCCTATCTTCCACGGCGGTTGCTCGGCTCCTATCTCAGCTGGGTCTTCGACCGGACGCTCGGCTCGCTGCCGGACGGCGTACGGGTCGTCCAGCACCGCGACCGGGCCGTGGACGTCGCGCCCGTCGTCGGCGACCGCTACGCCGTACGCCTGGCCGGCGGCTTCACCGTCGTCGTCGACTACCTGTTCCTGACCACCGGCCACTGCGAGCGGGTGCCCACCGGCGAGGACCGGGCCCACGCGGAGTTCGCCCGTGAGCACGCGGACCGCAATCCGCACCTGGCGTACTTCCCCACGCCCTACCCGGTCGAGCTGCTCCAGCGCATCGCGCCGGGATCCACCGTCGCGGTGCAGGGGTTCGGTCTGACGGCTCACGACGTGATCTCCGAACTCACCGCCGGCCGCGGCGGAACCTTCCACGGCATCGGACCCGACACCGAGTACCGCCCCTCCGGGCGGGAGCCGCGCATCCTGTTGTTCTCCCGCCAGTGCCTGCCGTTCAGCGCGCGCGGGGTCAACCAGAAGGGTGTCACAGGCGGCCACCGGGCCCACTTCTTCACCCCGGAGGCGGTGCGCGCACTGCGCCGCCTCCGCCCGGACGGAAAGCTCGACTTCGTCGAGGACGTGCTGCCGTTGCTCGTGAAGGAGATGGGCTACGCGTACCGCGTGGCGTGGGAGGGCCGGTCCGTCCCGCCCGAGGGGTACGAGCTGTCACCGGACGAACGGCGGATCGTCGAGCGGCTCCTCCACCCGCTGGACGGCGCGGAGTTCACCGACCAGGCCGCCTTCCGGCGCTTCTTCACCGACCACGTCGCCGAGGACCTGGCGCAGGCCGAACTCGGCAACCTCACCAGCCCGGTGAAGGCCGCCACCGACGTCATCCGCGACACCCGGGCCGCACTGCGGGAAGCGGTCGAGTTCGGCGGTCTGACACCCGCGTCGCACCACGTCTTCAACACGGTGTACGTCCCGCTGATGAACCGGGTCTCCTTCGGGCCGCCGCGCCACCGCAACCACCAGCTGCTCGCCCTGATGCGGGCCGGGGTGGTCGACCTGGCCGGCGGCCCCGGCGGACGGCTCGTACCGGATCGGGAACAGGGCCGGTACACCATCCGTACCGACTACCCGGGCGGCACGGAGGTCCGGCACGCCGACGCGCTGGTCATCGCCCGGCTCGACGCGTTCCATCCCGAGCGCGACCGCTCGCCGCTGACCGCCGCACTGCTCGCGCGCGGCCTCGTCCGCCCGTACCGAAACGGCGACTGCGTGCCCGGCGGCATCGACATCGACGAGACCGGCCGTCCGTTCACGGTGCGGGGCACGCCGCTGCGCGGCGTCTGGGCCGTCGGCTATCTCGTCGAGGGACCCCGGTTCTACACGCACGCGCTGCCCCGGCACGGCATCGCCTCGCAGTTCGTCCGGGACGCCGACGCAGCCGTCCGCGACATGGTCGCGGACGCGCGTCACCGCCCCCGGACGGCGGGTGCCGACGCCCTCACCCACCCCTACGACTCCGCGCGGGAGGCCGAGCATGCCGGTGCAGACCGGACGACAGTTTCCGTACCTTGAGTTCCGCAGGCGTCACGTCCTGCAGACCCCGGCGCCGGTGGTCTGGCCCTGGGAGACCCTGGCCGGTGAGCTGGCGGCGGCCGAGCACTCGGAGTACGGCACCCTGACGCTCGCCGGACCCGACGGCGGCCACGAGATCGTGCCGGGGACGTCCATGACGTTCCAGTCGGTACGCCCCGGCGAGCGCACGACCCCCCACGCGCACTCCTGGTGGCACCTGTACTTCGTACGGTCCGGTTCGGGCGTCCTCGTACTCGACGAGACGGACGAGACCGCCGAACTGAGTGACGGGGACGTGCTGTTGATCCCCGCCTGGTGGGCGCACCACTTCGAGAACCGGGGCTCGGAGGGGGACCTCCTCCTCCTGAACATGTCGAACCTGCCCCAGCAGGCCGCCCTGCACAACAAGTTCTCCCGCGAGGGGATCCGGGCCGGCCGGACGACGGTCGAGGGCGCGGCGGCGGCCCCGCCACTCTCCCCTCACCCGCAGGTCAGCGGCGCCTAGTGCGCGCAAGCGATCATTCGAAGGAGTCGAAGATGTTGAAGCGCATCGATCACGTCGGAGTGGTGGTCGACGACCTCGCCGAGGCACGGGCGTTCCTGGAGAGCCTGGGAATGGTCCTCGAACGGGCCCAGGAGGTCCCGGAGCGGAACGTGAAGATCGCGTTCTACCACTGTGGCGACGGCCGCATCGAGCTCATCGAGCCCACGACGCCCGAGGCGCGCGAGCGCCGGCTCGGCGAGGGCAACCAGGCCCGCATCGAACACATCGGTGTCGAGGTCGAGGACGTGCCCACGATCATGCGGGCGGTGCGCGGTCTGGGCGTCGACCTGACCACGAGCGAGCCCGTCGCCGTCGGGCCGAACCTCAACGCGTGGACCCAGCCCGCCACTTCCGCCGGCATCCAGTTCCAGCTGGTGCAGCGGGACGCGGTGTAGCACACGCTCGGCCGGTCCTGCCGGACCGCGTTGCCCCGTACATACCAGCCAAGGCGGAGAAGAGTTCCGTGAAGATCACTTTGGTGCACCGGTCGAAGGCGACGACCACGGGGTCACCGGGCCCCGGACGACCCCGGCGGCACGCGGGCTGGGTGCTGGCCTCCCTGCTCGGCGGCATGTTCCTGGGCAACGTGGACATCGCCGTGGTGAACGTGGCCATCCCCTCGATCCGCGACCGTCTGCACGCCTCCAGCGGCGAGCTGGAGCTCATCGTCTCCGGGTACACCCTCGCGTACGCGATGCTGCTGATCACCGGAGCCCGCCTCGGTGAGATCCGCGGCCGGCGCCGGACTTACCTGGCCGGGCTCGCGGTGTTCACCCTCTCCTCCCTGGGCTGCGGCCTCGCGCCGGACGGCGTCACGCTGGTGGCGGCGCGCGTGGTCCAGGGCGGGGGCGCGGCGCTGATGGTCTCGCAGGTGCTGACGGGTATCCAGGTCAACTTCGAGGGGGAGGCGAGGCGCCGCGCGCTGGGCGCGTACACCGCCGTCCTGGGGGTGAGTTCGGTGATCGGGCAGGCCCTCGGCGGCGTCCTCGTCTCGGCGGACGTCCTGGGGACGGGGTGGCGGCCGATCTTCCTCGTCAACGTGCCGATCGGGATCGTCCTGCTCGTCGCCTCGTACGTGTTCCTGCCTGCCGACGAGGATCGCGGCGCCAGGAAGCTGGACGTGAGGGGCGTGGGACTCCTGTCCGCGGCGCTGTTCCTGCTGGTGGCTCCCCTGGTGCTGGGGCAGGACGCGGGCTGGCCGTGGTGGGCCTGGGCGTCGCTCGCCGCTTCGCTGCCGGCCTTCGCGCTGTTCGCGAAGGCCGAGCGGGACATCGCGCGGGGCGGCGGCGAACCGCTGATGAACGTGGCGCTGCTCGCCCGCCGTCGGGTGGCCCTGGCGCTGGTCTCCCAGGCGGTCACCCGCGCGGGCTACTTCGCCCTGCTCTTCGTCCTCGCGCTCTACCTCCAGCAGGGCCTGGGCAGGAGCGCGGTGTACGCGGGACTCCTGCCCATCGCGTGGGTGGCCACGTTCGCCCTGGTCGGCCCGGTCCTGGGGCGGGCCGGCGCGCGCACGCGCCGCCTGGCGGCCCCGGTGGGCGCCCTGCTGATGGCGGTGGCCTTCGCCGGGGTGGCGGCCGGTCTGCAGAGCGCGGCATGGCTGGTGCCGCTCCTGGGCATCGGCGGGATCGGCTACGGCGCGGCCTTCAGCGGGACGCTGGCGCACCTGACGGAGTCCGTGGAGGCGGCGTACGCGTCCGACGTGAGTGGCCTGTTCAACACGACGCTCCAGGTCGGCGGAACGATGGGCGTGGCGGTCTTCGGCACCGTCTACCTCGCCCTGACCGAGCACACCGGTACGGCGCGGGAGGCGTTCGGCACGACGAACGCGTGGCTCGCCGCCGTGTCGGTGGCCGCCGCGGCACTGATGGCGATGGCGGGGCGGACCGGGCAGGCCGCGAAGAGGAAGACGCCGTAGGGCGGTTCCTCGCCCCGCGGACGGCGACGCACCCACCCCGCACATCAACCGGGCTCCGCGGAGCCCTCACACACCGGACACGAATCAAGGAGTACGCATCATGGATGTCATCCGTCACCCGGGGGACGCGACCAAGGGTCCTGAGGACCGGTTCTTCGGAGACGTGTGGCTGTGGCCGCGCATCGGCGCCACCGCCAACGCCGAAGTACGCAACGTCCTCTTCACCCCCGGATCGCGCAGTGCCTGGCACCGCCACCCGGCCGGCCAGGTCCTGCATGTCACCGAAGGCGTGGGACTGCTGGGCTTCCGCAGCGGCGAGGTGCAGGAGATCCGCGCCGGGGACACGGTCGTCTGCCACCCGGGCGAGGAGCACTGGCACGGTGCCGGTCCGGGGACCTTCATGACGCACATCGCCGTCACCGACGGCCCCACGCAGTGGAAGGAGCACGTCACGCAGGAGGAGTACCAGGGCTGAGCCCGAGACGCCCACGGTGCGGAGGGGAACCCGGACCGGACGTCCGGGTTCCCGCCGCGCCGCTCCGCATATGGTGTCGATCATGGGTATCGAGTTACACCATCTGCGGGGTTTCCTGGCGGTCGCGGAAGAACGGCACTTCACCCGGGCGGCGAAGCGGATGGACGTGTCCCAGCCGACGCTCAGTCGCAGCATGCGGCGTCTGGAGTCGCTGCTCGGGAGACGCCTGCTCGAACGGACGACGCGTCAGGTGACGCTCACCCCGGACGGTGAGGCGCTCTACGCGCAGTTGAGTGTCCTCATACCGAGGCTGGAGGCGGCGCTGTGGCCCGAACCGGAGGACGAGGTGTTCCGTGTGGGCTTCGCCTGGGGGTTCCCGTCCCCCTGGCCTCAGGTGGCGATCGCGCGCTTCGAGGCGGAGACGGGCCTGTCGGTGAGCGTGCGGCGCCATGACGCGAAGCTCGCGGGGGTGGACCGGGGCCATGCCGACGTGGCGGTGCTGCGCGGGCGCGTGACGGCGCCGTCGGGCATGCGGTCCGTGACGTTGCTGCACGAACGCAGGATCGTCGCCGTCTCGACCCGTTCGGAGCTCGCCGGGCGCGAGGAGATCAGCTGGACCGAGATCGCGGACCACCAACTGGTGCTGAACGAGGTGAGCGGGACGACGAACCTCGACGAATGGCCCGTGGACCGACGGCCCGAGGTGGCGGTGACGTGCCGCAACTTCGACGAATGGCTGGAGGCGGTGGCGGCGAACAAGGGGCTCGGTGTCGTGCCGGAGTTCGTGGGCCGCCAGCACATCCACGCGTTCGTCTCGTTCCTGGAGATCCCGGACGCCCCGCGGGTGCCCCTGCAGTTGGTGTACCCGCAGCACGGGGGGCATCCGAAGGTGGAACGGTTCGTGGAGATGGCTCGGGAAGCGGTGAAGGGCGAGGCGTAGGGCCCGGCTCAGCCCCGGGTACCCGGGGCTGACGCCCCGGCGGCGGCGTTCCTCAGGAAGAGGGCGGCGACGGCCAGTTCGCCGAGCGCGAGCAGGATGAGCCGGTCGACGGGGGCGGCCGGCTGAAATCGGCGGACGTTGATCCCATGGGTGAGTGCGGCTCACCCCGCCCCCTCCCTGGGAAGTTCGAGGTGGAGTTCGTAGCCGCCGTCGGGGGTGGGGCCCGAGGTGACCGTGCCGCCGAGGAGTTCGGCTCGCTGGCGCAGGCCCAGCAGGCCGTGGTGGGCGCCGGGGAGGGGGAGCGGGGGGCGGGTGGGGGCCGTGTTGGTGACGGTGACCTTGACCTGGCCGTTCGCGTGGTGGAGACGGACCGTGGCCGTGGCGCCCGGCGCGTGTTTGCGGACGTTGGTCAGGGCCTCCTGGACCGTCCGGTAGACGGCGCGCTGGACGGGCGGGGACAACCCCTCGGGCAGGTCCGTCTTCAGCTCCGCCTCCATGCCGCTGCCGTCGACCAGCCGTTGCAGGTCGGCGAGGGACGGCTGCGGTGTGAGTTCCGTGGGGCGGCTGCCGGAGGCGCGCAGCACGCTGACCATGTGCCGCAGCTCGTCCAGGGTCTGCACGCTGAGCCGCCGGATCGCGGCCGCGTCCCGCTTGGCCTCCGGGTCCTGGCTGCTCACCTGGAGCGCTCCGGCCTGTACGGCGATGAGGCTGACCTGGTGGGAGACCACGTCGTGCATCTCCCGCGCCAGCTGCGCCCGCTCCCGCGCCAGCACGCTCTGCGCCGTCAGCAGCCGCTCGTGCTCCCGCGCCTCGGTGATCTCGGTGAGCCGGAGAGACAGTTCGCGGCGGGCCTGGACCAGCTGGCCGAGGAAGACCGGGGCGGCCGCCGTGGCCACGGCGTAGATGAGGTGGACGACGTTGTGGGTGCCGGAGAGCTCGTTGGCCCTCAGCGTCGACCACGGCCAGGGCAGGAAGTCGATGATCGCGTACGTCAGGGCGCAGCAGGCCAGCAGGACCCGGTGCCGGCTGAGCGAGGCGAGCGTGTATAGCGCGGCCAGCGTGGCGAACACCGCGTCGGAGACCATCGCGGTGGGGATCGTCAGCAGGAACGTCGTCAGCGGCAGGCGGCGGCGCAGCAGCAGGGCGAAGGAGCCGAGCAGCGCACAGCTCATGGCGGGCTGCTGCCCCAGGTCGACGTTGGCCCACGTGTCCGCCAGGGCGACCAGCACCAGGAGCACGTCCAGCAGCACGGCCGGCACCCTGTGGCGCGTCACCCCGTGGCGCGTCATCCGGCGGCCTCGTCCCGTTCGGGGTCCCGCTCCGGGCCCAGCAGACCGGCCCGCTCGGCGATCAGCGCGGCCTGCACCCGGCTGCTGACCTCCAGCTTGCCGAACACGGCGCTGACATGGCCCTTGACCGTGCCGGCGCTCAGGTGCATCCGTTCGCCGATGTCGGCGTTGGCGAGACCGTCCGCCATCAGCACGAGGACCTCGCGCTCCCGCTCGGTGAGCCGGGCCGTGAGCCGGGCGGCCGGCTCGCGCTCGCCCTTGTCGAGATAGCCGTCCACCACCGTGCGCGTCACCTTGGACGACAGCACCGTCCCGCCCTCGGCCAGCGCCCTGACCAGGTACGGGAGCTGCTCCGGGTCGGTGTCCTTGAGCAGGAAGCCCGCGGCGCCCGAGCGCAGGGCGGCCGCCACGTACTCGTCGGCGTCGAACGTGGTGAGCATGGCCACGACCGGCGGGTCCGGCATGCGGCGCAGGTCCGCCAGTACGGTGAGCCCGTCCACGTCCGGCATCCGGATGTCCAGCAGGACGACGTCGGGGCGCGACTCGCGCACCGACCGCACGGCCTGGCCGCCGTCGACCGCGGCCACGACCTCGATGTCCTCGGCCGTGGCGAGGATGTGGGTGAAGCCCGTGCGGACCAGGGCTTCGTCGTCGACCACCAGGACCCGGATCACGTGCGCTCCGCTCGTCGCCCGCCCCTCGTTCGGATGCGTTCGTCCGGATGCGTACCACCGTGGAGCGCACGCACAGCGCGGCGGAGACGATTCCCGCCGATTGGCGGCGCGGCCCCGGCCGGTCGTCGGGGCGGCTCCGGCCGACCGGCGGGGTGCCTTCGGAAGGACGGCGGGTGAGCCGTGGCGGCCGCCCGGCGGAACCTGGAGACATGACCCAGAAGGCGTGGTCGGCCGTGTCCGCCCGGGCGCCGCGCGAGCGTGCGGCGGGGCCACCGCCGGGCGAGCGTGCGGCCGAGGGGGTGGCGGGCCGGCCGCGTGAGCTTCAGCCCGGGCGTGCGGCGGGTCCATCGCGGGAGCGTGAGGCTGAGCGTGCGGCGGGTCCATCGCGGGAGCGTGAGGCTGAGCGGGTGGCGGGTCCATCGCGTGGGCGTGAGGTCGAGCGGGTGGCAGGTGCACTGCGAGAGGCCCAGCCTGCGGCGGACCGTGCCCACGGAACCGGCGCCGCGCCCTCGACAGGGCGGCTGATCGGTGTCGACCTCGCCCGCGGCCTCGCCGTCCTCGGCATGTTCTCCGCGCACATCGGGCCCGACGTGACCGTCGGCGGCCCGGTGGGGTTCGTGCTGGAGACGGCCCGCGGCCGTTCCTCCGCCCTCTTCGCGCTGCTCGCCGGCTTCTCGCTGGTCATCATCACCGGCCGCCCGCACCCCCGGACCGGCCGCCCCGGCCGGCAGGCGGTGGCCCGGGTCGCGATCCGCGCCTGTGTCCTCGTGGTGCTGGGCTACGCCCTGACCGCCCTGGACACCCCGGTGAACGTGATCCTCGGCTACTACGGCCTGATCTTCCTCGCCGTGGTCCCGCTGTACCGGCTGCGGGCCGGACCGCTCGCCCTCGTCGCGGCCGCCGGCGCACTCGTCCTGCCCCAGCTGCTCTACGTGCTCCGGCAGGCGATCGAGGACGGCGACTGGGCGGACACCGTCGCCGCCTGGGACCCGCTGGCGAGGCTCAGCGGCTCCGGCGGCTTCACGGAACTGCTGGTCACCGGCGACTACCCGGCTCTCACCTGGATGCCGTTCGTGGTCGCGGGCATGGCGATCGCCAAGCTCGACCTCAGCCGGCCCGGCATCCGGTCCCGGCTGGCCGTCACCGGCGGGGCGCTCGCCGTGCTCGGTTACGGCGGCTCCTGGCTGGCCCTGCGCCTGGTCCCGGGCGCGCTCGCCTCGGTCGGGGCCGCCGCCGACGGCGGTTCGCCGGGGTCGGCGTGGTGGTCGGACACCGTCGGCACACCCGAGGGCCACACCCCGCTCGCCTGGCTGCTCGTGGCCGCGCCGCACAGCCAGACGACCTTCTCCGTCATCGGCAACACCGGCGTGGCCGTGGCCGTCCTCGCCGCCTGCCTGGCCGTCGTCGAGAGGCTGCCGCGCCTCACGCGCGCGGCCACTCCGGTCGTGGCGGTCGGCCGGATGGCGCTGACCGCGTACGTCCTGCACATCGTCGCGCTCTGGTTCTTCGACGAGGTCTGGTACGTGCCGGCGGTCGACAGCGACGCCATGAACGCCTTGCCGGTGCTCGTGGGCTTCGCCGCGGCCATCACCCTGCTGGCGACCCTGTGGACCCGCCGGTTCCGGCGCGGCCCCCTCGAACAGGCCCTCCACGTCGCCACCGGGGCCGCGCGATACGTGGAGTGAGGGGGCGGAACAGGTGGTGAAGGGGGGAGGGGGCGCACCTGGACTTCGTCGTCCTACGGCTCCCCGTCACCCCGGGACAGCAGCGCGCGTAGGGCGAGGTCCGTCAGTTCGGCCTCCACCTTGTCGCGCTCGGGGACGACCGCCGCGCGGAAGGAGCGGCCCGCCAGGAGGGAGACGAGCCACCAGGCGGCGGTGCGCGGGTCGACGTCCCGCCGGATGTCGCCGGCCGACCGGCCGCGCTCCAGCAGGCCGGCGAGCATGTCGGCGAGGTGCTGGTGGACCTGGCGCAGCGCCGCGCCGAGGTCCGGGTCGTGGGCCAGGGCCGTGGCGTCCGCGAAGAGGAACCCGTGCGCGCCGGGCCGGTGGAAGCGGTCCATGTGCGCGGGGTCGAGGAAGGACGTCAGCACCTCGGGGACCGGGCGGCCCGTGTCTGCGGCCTGGTGCAGGAGCGCGGACACCGACTCCACGGCATGGTCCAGGGTCGCCCGGTACAGCGCGGCCTTCGAGCCGAAGTTCTGGAAGACGACCGGTTCGCTGACCCCGACCCGCTTGGCGATCTCGGAGACCTTCCCGCGCTGGTAGCCGGTCTCCGAGAACACCTCGGTGGCCGCGGCCAGGATCGACGCCCGGCGCTCGGCGGCGGGCAGACGGGTGCGCGTGCGGGCACGGGGGCTGGGCTCGGTCACGTCGGTCATCGTATGCCCCTTGCCCTCTTTCTTAGTCGGGACTAAGTTAGAACCGTACTTAGTGGTGGCTAAGTTATGGAGGAGGATCATGCCCCTCGGAAGCCTCATGCAGGGCGGACCGCACCCGGACACGCCCGGCGTGACCATCGCGAGCCCGCGCACCTACGAACTCTTCGGCGCCGTCTGCTTCGCCGGCCGCCGCGACCGCTCCTTCACCCGGCTCGCCGGACTCAGTGGCGCCGGACACGGCGACCGCGTCCTCGACGTCGGCTGCGGCACCGGCTACCTGACCCGGCGCATGGCCGCCCAGGTCGGCCCGGACGGCGCGGTCACCGGCGTGGACCCCTCGCCGCCGGTCCTGGCCCACGCCCGCAGCAGGAAGCGGCGCCCCGGCAGCGCGCCCTGCGCCTACCGCGAGGGGATCGCCGAGGCGCTCGACCTGCCCGACGCGTCCTTCGACACGGTCGTCACCAGCCTGATGCTCCATCACCTCCCCGAGGACCTGCGGCTGCCTGCCCTGTGCGAGATGCGGCGCGTGCTGCGCCCCGGCGGGCGGCTGCTGGTCGCGGAGTTCCGGCCGCCGAGCAGTCGCCTCGGCCGCCTCCTGGTGCACGGCGGAACCGCCCACGCCATGGCGTACAACCGGGTGGACGTCCTGGACGGCCTCGTCGCCGACGCCGGCTTCGAGGTGAGCGGCCACGGTGACGTCCGGCCCTGGCTGTACTACGTACAGGCGCGGCGCACGGAGGAGTGACGGAAGCGTCGGGGGGAGGGGCGCCCGACGCCGATCCGGCGGGCCGCTCCACCGTGTCGGGCCACTCACCGGACAAGGGTCATGGGTGGGAGATATGTTGTTCTTGCCTCAACAGGCCACGGCCGTGAGCGAATTGGTCATCGGGATCCTTTCGACGCAGTGAGGACGCATGCCCGACGCAGACTCCTTCCACGAGGTGTACGAGGACGACGACCTGCCGCCCCGGGTGCCCGTACGCCCGGCCCGGCGGTCCGACGACGGGTCCCAGGACCACTACGGCGTGGTGCGCCCCGACCCCACCGCGGACGATCCCCAACACGACGAGACCTCGCCGCAGTTCGTGCTCGGGACTCAGGCGCCGGCCGCGCCCGGCGCGCCGGTTCCGGGAGGGGACACGTCCGCGCAGCAGCCGGCGCGGCAGCCCGGCGACTCCGCGGGGTGACCGAGGAGTTGCCCACGTCCTTCAGCGCGGTCCTGGTCTTCATGGTCTTCGTGGTGCCGGGACTCGCCTTCGAACTGAGCCTGCGCCGGCGGACCCCCGCCCGCGTGGAGAGCACGTTCGTGGAGACCGCGCGGGTGGTGCTGGTGGGCGCGCTGACCACGGCCACGGCGACCGCGTTGCTGATCGCCCTGCGTGAGCTGCGGCCGCGCAGCCTGCCCAGCCCGACCGGACTGCTGGCCCACACGGGCCGCTACGCGACGGCCCACCCGGAGCTCAGCGCGATCGGGCTCGCGGCGGAGCTCTTCACCGCCACCGCGCTGGCGCTGCTCGCCGTCGGGCTGATCCGCCCCCCGACGGGCGGCGGCATCCAGGGCTTCGACGACGTCTGGTACGAAATCCTCTACAACGAAGTCCCGGCGGGCAAACGCCTCAAACTGGTGGTCGCGCTCAAGAGCGGTGGCTACCGTGTGTCGGGGTTCTTCCACACCATGAACACACATCCCGAGGTCGACCGGAGAGAACTGGTCCTCAAGGGCGTCGAGATGTTCCGCGAGTCGGAGACGGCGACCGACCAGGCCTGGCCGGCCACCTTCGTCCGCCTCGCGATCCCCGCACGCGAGATCGCGTGGCTGGCCGTGGCGCACGCCTCCCAGCCGGCGAGCGCGGCACCCGCGCCCGGCGCCCCGGCACCGCCACCGCCACCGCCGGTCCGGGTGAGGGACCGGCTGCGCAGGTTCCAGTGGCAGCTCGCCGCCGCCGTACTGGCCCTGGAAGCGGTGGTGTTGCTCCTCGCGGGGTGAGGTGGGGGAGCGGGGCACGAACACGGGGGTGAGACGCAGTGGATGAAGCGCATGTCGTCGAGCTGACGCTCAGTGAGACCGAAGTGCTGGTCGGCGAAGAAGGAGAGGAGCGCTGGACCGCTTCGGTCACTCTGCATCGGCCACGACATCAGGTCACGGTCTCGGGGCGCGGTGCGGGCGAGGACCTCGGTGCGCTGACCGCCGACTTCAGGAAGAGCGTCGGCAGCCAGACGATCGGCCGTGCCCTGCGTGCGCTGCTGCTGCCTGCGGAGGTCGAGACGGCGTTCCAGGATGCCTACCTCGACGCCGTGCGGGCCGATGCCCTGCTGTACGTGCGAATCCGCTGTGTCGACCCGCGGTTCGCCGGTCTGCCCTGGGAACTCACCCGCACGAGACTGCCCGTGTCGGCGTCGGCTCAGCAGTTCCGGCAGGTCCAGTTGGTCGGCGACCCGGTCCGGTGCGTCCTCTCCCGGGCGTCGGAGCACGACATCGCTCCGGCCCGGAAGGTACCGCTGCGCTCGCTCGTGGCCTCGGCGGCCGACGCCCTGGAGCATTCCCGGCCGGACGACGAGTTCGACTGGTCCCTGCACACGGCCTCGGCGGCCGAGCAGTTGCTGGAGCGGCTCGGCCGGTCCAGTCTGCTGGCGGCCGCCACCCGTCAGCAGCTCATGGAGCAGCTGAAGACGACCGCTCACGTCGTGTGCGTCATCGCCCACGGGTGGGACAGGCCGGCCACGGGCGGCGTTCGGGACTGCGGCATCGTGCTGAACGGCGACCCGGAGGAGGACTACCTCGCGGCCGCCGAACTGGCCGAGATGCTGGCACGGTCGGGCACCCAGCTCGTCGTCCTCATCTCGTGCGGCACCGCCGGGACCGGCGACGGCTTCCGCGGCTGGGGCAGCACCGCGGACCACCTCATCGCCTCGGGGATCCCCGCGGTCGTCGCCATGCAGGCGCCGGTCGAGCACGAGATCGGGCAGAACTTCCTGGTCGGACTCGTGGCCGGACTGACGCGAGACGGCGAGATCCACGCCGCGATGGCCGAAGGACTCCGTGAGATCGTCGAGACCTCCGACATCGTCGGGCACCTGGGCGTCCCCGCCCTCTACACCGCCCGCAACGGACTGCGCCTGCGCGACGCACCGCCCGCACCCGTGCTCGGCCCGCTGCGGGCCTACCCGGTCGTCCCGGCCCAGGAGACCGGCGAGCCGACGCTGGGGACCGAGGGCCGGCGGGTGCAGCTCGACACCGTCTGGGTGCTGGAGCGGCGGCCGTTCGCCGGTGTCCTGCTCGACGGTCTCGGCCACGACCTCGCGCAGGACCTGAACCGGGCGGAGAGGGCACTCGACCCTCCGCTGAAGCGGGCCGGGCTGCCCGCTCGCCAGTGGTTCGCCACCGATCTGCGGCAGCCACCTCCGCAGAGAGCCACCTGGGAGCCTGCCGCTGCCCGTACCGAGGGGGAGTGGAACGACTTCCGCGACAAGTACGACTGGCCCGCCCGCGAGGCCGGGACCGGGACCGCGGCGGAACGCAAGCCCAAGGACCCGCCGTCCAAGCGCGAGGCCGTCGACGGCTGGGTCCTCCGTGTCCACCTGCCCGTACAGCTCGACGACGCGTGGCGACGCGCGCGTGAAGCGTGGTTGGAGCGGCTCACCGGTGGGAGCGGTGGCCGCGCCCGACCGTTCGTCGTCGTGCTCGAAGGCTCGGTGGCCGACCTGGAGGCCCACGGCCCCGCCGCACTGAACGGCGTCCGGAGGGATCTGGAGGACCGCCTCGGCATCCCGGTCACCGCACTGAGCCGCCACCGTCCCGGCGACCGGTCCCAGGCCCGGGGGGCGGAGGCGGGTACGGCCGCCTCAGAAGGTCGGCCGGGCACCACCGAAACGGATTTGCGTGCGCTGCGCCGCCAGGACCCGGCGCGTTACGCACGGGAGCTGGAGCGGCTCGCGGCCGACGAGACGCTGCCCGGCCATCGCGAGTCCCTGACGGTCGCCGCCGACTACGACGAGGACGTCCACGCCTGGATCCGGGCGCTCGGAGCGAACCGGCCCGTGCCCCGCCCGGGCGCCCTGCCCCTCGGCATCGACACCGAGCGGGCCGACACCATCGCCCTGGCGCTGCTCAAGGTGCGGCAGCCGCTCCTCGACGCCGACCTGCGCGCCTGGGACGACCTGATCCTGTCCTGCCCCGTCCGCCGTCTGGTGCGCCGGTACGGGACCAAGTGGGCCGTGGACCCACCGGACGAGGGCCAGCTCGTGAGCTGGCTGTCCGACCACCCCGACAGCGCTCCGGCCGCGGTCCGCGCGGGACTCCCCGTACCGATCGGCAAGGTGCTCAGCCGCCTGCCACGCGCCACGGCCTGGTGGCCGCTCCTGCGGGCCACCGATCTGGACCGCGAGGCCGTGAGCCTGCTCCTCCGGCTACCCGTGACCGAACGCCACGCCCTAGGTCTGGTCCGGGCAGAGCCGACGCCGGCCGGCGTCGAGGCCGGCGACCTGGTCGAACACATCAGGGAGTCGGTGGGCCGTGCGCCGACCAGGCTCCGACACCCCGCTCCCACCGACGAGGCAACACGATGATCGAGGACTGGTACTTCTGCTCCGCCATGCGCGACACGCCGCACGGGACGCACGCCTACCTGGCCGTACTGGACGTGCTGGACGCGCCCGCGGAACTGGGCGAGGCGGTTCCCGACGCGCTGGACGCCCTGGAGGACTGCGAGCCGTGGACCGCGCTGCACGTCGCGCCCCGGCTGCTGCGGCTGGCCACCGGCGGAGGGGAGAACGCCGAGCTCTGCCTGGAGCACCTGCTCGGCACGGTGGCCCACACGGTGGGCGGCGGCAAGGTCGCCGAAGCGCTCACGGACCTGTTACGGGCCTGCGCGCAGGAGAGCCCGTCCCGGGCGGGCGCGCGGTTGGGTCATGCCGCGACGACCTGGGGCGACACGGCCAAGCCCTCGGCCACCGATGAGCCGTTCCGCGAGCTCACCCACTATCCGCAGGAGACCCTCCTGCTGGCCGCGACCGCCCACCTGGCCGAGCACCCGGACGCCGCCGAGAGCATCAACTCGGAGCTGGGCAACGAGGGTTCGTCGCTGGAGGAACTGACCCGCCGCGCCCTGGCCCACGAGTACGGACGCCTGCCGTTCCTGCTCGCCCTGCGTGCCCTCGGTGACGTCGCCTCCGGACCGGCCGAACGGAACCGGCTGCTGAAGGCGCTGTGCCGGCCCGCCGTCGGCTGGGTGGACCTGGAGCCGGACCTGATGACGGCCGCCGCCCGCCTGCTGCACCTCGGCACCGGACGGGACACCGAGGCCGCCGTGGCCGACCTGGACACCGACGCCGTCACCCTCAACGGGTTGCGCGGACTGGTCAGGCTGCGCGGCGACGTCCGGCCCAGGACACCCGCCGCGCGCGTCCTCGACCGGCTCGGCCTGCCGGGCGAGAAGCCGCCGCCCGCGCTGTCCGCGGTCCTGTGGCAGCAGGCGCTCTGGGACCTCGCGGCCCGGGTCCATCCCGTGGCGGCGGCCGCGGTGCTCGTCGACCGGTGGGGCGCGCCCGGCGGCCGGCCCCACTACCCCGTGTGGTTCAGCGGCCCGGTCGAACACAGGGAACGCATCGCATGGGCCCGCCAGCTCACGGACCTGTGGCAGCTGCGGACCGGTCCGGTGCGGCCCCCGCAGCAGAAGGGCGGGGGCGCCGGACACGTGATCAAAACCGGCCACCTGGACGCCCCCAGGCTCCCGAGCCTGGCCTCCTGGGCCTTCTCGCCCTGGGTGGACCGGGCCCTGGTCGGCCGGGACGCCGCGGGCGGAGCCGACCGCTTCCCCACGGTGCACGACCAGGTGGTGCTGCTGCGGCTGCTGTCGTCCCTGCGCACGGCGGTCCGCCTGCTGCGGCACGGCGGCGAGCAGGCCCGCTTCCTCGCCGACCTGGTGATGCACGGCACCGAGGTCCTCACCGAGGGCAGGCTCGGGCAGCACATGCGGGAGATCGCGAACGGCGACGAGCAGCACAAGGACTCCCCGGTCCCGCCCGCGCTCGTACCGCTGGCCTTCTCCGCCTTCCGGACGGGGATGTACGCCCTGCGCGGGGTGTACCCGGAGCTGCATCCGGAGGTGTTCGCCCAGCGCACCGTCGCGAGCACGGACCCCGAGGCGCTGCGGGACCCCACCCAGCGCTTCTACCGCCAGGCCCAGCTGCTCCACCGGGACGGGGGAGCCCTCAACGTGCTGGTGCGGGCCGTGCTGGAGGCGCTCTCGGGTGCCAGCGGACCGCAGGACCGCACCCCGCAGAGCCGCTGGTTCGACGGCGAACCCGCGATCGTCGAGCTGGTGCTCGACCTGGCCGCCCGCCGGCTCCACCCCTGGGCCCATCGCCAGAACCTCGGCAACGCGCTGCTGCTGCAGCAGCTGCTTCTCGAACGGCAAGTGACGGCCGACCGCATGGCGCACAACCGCGACATGGACCGCCGGCCGCAGACCTTCCACGAGATCCTGCTCATCGCCCCGAGCGACCTGGAGACGTCCGACGACCTGGAGACGTTCGACCGGTGGATCGACAGGGCCCGGCGGACCAACGGCGCCGCACACCTGCTCGCGGCAGCCTCGGTCCGGCTGCTGCAGGCGATGAAGCAGCCCCGGGACGGCCTGCCGGACGGCGCGCTGCGTGCTCTGGTCGACGAGTGGGTGAGCCGGATGGACCGGGTCCGCGCGCCCAAGGAGTTCGCGCGGCTGACCCGCTGGTACATGCTGCAGATGTTCGACGTGATCCAGGACGACAGCGAGCAGGACGTCCGGGTCATGCACAAACTGCTCGACGTCTTCACCGAGTTCGGCCTGCGCACCCCAACCGACCAGCGACTGCTCTTCAAGAGGCTGGTCGAACCGGAGCCGCTGGCCGAACCGAGGCCGCTGCCGTCCGGGGCCGCCACCACCGTGCGCACCCGCCTGCTCAGCCTGTCCTACGACGGACGGCTCGCCCAGGCCGGGGTGGACCGGGCCACGCAGGACGTGTGGGAGCGGGCCATGTACCGGGAGACCGGGCAGTCGCTCGGACGTCAGCTCGACTGGCTGGTCAGGTCCCTGACGCGGGACGCCTCCGGGGACGGCCGGGAGAACCGCGCGTTCGTCGAGCGGTCATGGGAGAAGTCGGTCCTCAGCTCGGACCTCCGGTCGCAGACGGTTCCCCTGGGCACCTCCGAGCGGCACCTGGCCGGAGCCGCGCGCAAGGGCAAGGCCCCGGACCCCCGCACGGTAGTGGCCCAGTTCGCCTACCAGAGCCGGGACGAGGCGGTGTTCCACCACCTGCCGGTCGACATGAAGCAGGGGGAGACCTACGACCTGTACAACGAGCCCGGCCAGCGCGACAAAGTCATCAGGGAGGCGCGTCAGGGGCGGTCCCCGAGCGTGGTCGGAGTGGTGTGCGGGCGGACCGGGGAAGGGAGACTGCTGCTCAACTGCGGCCTCGGACAGCCGTTGGAGGCGTCCGCCGACCACAGTGTCGAGGTCGGTGACCCGGTCCGGTTCCAGCTCGGCCACGACCGTTACGAGGGCATCGAGGTCTACGGAGTGCCCCAGAAGCTCCCCGTGACGCATCGGGTGGGTGACGTACGGCGGGTGCGCGTCACCCTGCGACCGGCCAAGGGGATGGCGGGAGTGGTCCTCGCGGACGCGCCGGACGACACCGAGGAGGGCGCCGGGCCGCTCTCCGCCTGGGACCCGGACCTCACCAGGGGATTCGCTCCGGCGGACGAGAGGCCCGGTAACGTCGTCGAGACCGTCGCCCGCTACGAGACGGACGGCTGGCACCCCGTCGACCGCGGCTTCACCGAGTTCCTGGCCTCCGAACTGCCCTACGGCGGCGGGACGGTGGCGGTCCTGACCCTGATGGAGCAGACCGCCGCGGAGCCGGGGGCCTGGCGGTTCGGGCTGCGGCCCGGACACACCTACCTCCTGCCGGACCGCTGCTGGGACCCGGAGTCCGCGGCAGCGCTGCGCGAGGAGATCGCCGAGGCACGGGACCCGGTCGGACTTCGCTGCTGGGTGACGGTCACCGATCCGCCGGACAAGGAGCCGCCCCGGCTCACGCTCGTCAGCGAGCCACCGGACGACCTGCCGGAGTCCGAGTGCTTCGAGGCTGCGGCGGGCGGCCTCGACACCAGGAACCTGCGGTGGCGCGACCTGTGCTCCGGGGACACCGTCGAGGTGGTCCTCAAGGACCGGCGCGGGTGGGTGGAACACGGCATCCCCGGGTTTCCTGTCATCGTCGTCAAGGACATGCCGCCGCACTCGGCGGACTCCGTCGAGCAGACGGTGACCGGCTGGGACGAGCGCGGCATGCGCACGGCACAGGTCAAGGCACTCGTCGACCCGCACCTCGACGCCCAGCAGGCGACCACGGAGGCGTTCCATCGGCTGCACGACCTCAGGGCCGGCGATGTCGTCCGGCTGCGGGGCGGGGTCAAGTCACCGTCGCGCGGGGGTACGTACAACGCCTGGACGGTCGAGGGGAACATCCAGGTCGCCGTCGAGGCGGAGTCCGTGATGCTGCGTCCCGCCAGGGACGCGGACGAGTGGCAACGCGCGGTCAGGGGCCGGGACGCCGTCGTCACCAGAGTCACCTGGACCGACCGCGACACCCCGACCCTCCACCCGCGCGACGTCGCACAGCCGGTGTCCACCGACGACCTGCTGGCCCAACTGCCCGAGGGGACGCCCGCCGAGGTCGGCAAGCTGCTCGCGGGCGCGCACCACCTCGACGGCGTGCTGCTCTCGGCACCGACGTCGCACTCCGGCCAGACACCGCAGGTCTGGTTGAGGGTGGGCGAACACGTCGTCGACGTCCGCATCCCGTGGGAGGCGTTCCCGGAACCGGCCCGTTCCAGCGGTGACCGGGTGAAGGCCTGCCGTACGGGCGGATACTGGGCCTTCACCGTGGTCCGCCGCCGCGTCTTCGCCCGGTGTCTGTGGAGGCTGGACGAGACGCCGGGACGCAATCACGCCTATCTCGGAACCGCTCTCGACACGTCGCAAAAGCGATTTCCGCTCGGGCAGGTGCACGGCCAACCTGGGGTGCTGGCCGACTTGAGCAAGCTGCGCAGGCGCGGCCAGGACGAGTTCACTTCCGCCCCGGTGTCCCTCGGAACCCCCTTCCTGGACGGCGGCAAGCGAGGGAGGCAGCAGGGGCGAGACGCCGTGAGCCGGCACCGCGCGCAGGTGTCGCTCGGGCGCGGCCGCTCGGCCTGGGGCTACACCAGGGCTCGCTTCGAGACCGAGCAGGCGTGGCAGGTCGACTCCGTCGAACTGGAGCTGACCCCCAGGGGGCGCGCCCGGTTCTACGACGTGCGCCGGATCTTCAAGCTCACCGAGGCGCGCAGCGGACAGACCGACGGTGATCAGGACAAGGCGTGGCCACTGGTCATGAAGGCGGCCGGCTGGAACGCCGAACTGCGCGACCGGGAGGCCGTGCTGCTGCCGGTGCCGGTCGACGACTCGGGGCGCCGCGTCAGCCTGCCGCCGGTACCCCTGGAACCGGACGAGCGGCCCCACGTCGAGGGCGCCACGTACGCGCGCAAGAACGCCCGGGTCGTGGTGCGGCCGGTCCCCGCGCCCGCCGAGGGCACCGTGCCGTACACGGCCTCGTTCCGCCAGGTGCAGCCGCTGCGCCTGGGCACCTTCATGGAGATCCACAACATCGTCGCCGGCCGCGAGACGGAGACCTCCCTCTACTTCGTCGGCCTGGTACCGCGGGACCGGTCACGCGGCGGGCGCCCCCAGCCGGACCGGCTGCTCTTCGAGTACGGGTACGGACGCACCCTCCAGGTCCACCTGAACGACGTGAGACTGGACGGCCGTCCGCTGCGCGGCGCCAGGGAACTGCCGGTCTTCCACGGCGACCAGGTCACCCGCGTCACCATCACCCCGAAGGTGCGGCGGGGCGACGAGCCGAAGGGCCAGGACCGGTTCTGGCTGGACCTGCACGGGCACGGGATCCGCTGGTCGACCGAGCGCCGGCTGCGCCGGGAGGCCGGTCTCGGCATCCTCTCCCGGCTGACCGTGCGCCTGGACCGGGAGGCCGACACGGCTCACGTCCTCGGCGTCGAGACCCTCAGCAGGGCGCCCGCCACCGACGAACGCGCGGGCGAGGGCCCGGAGGAGGTCTGCACGCCCCGGCTCCGGCTGACCCAGAAGGGCATGGCGTCCGTCCTGAGTCACTACCCCACCGGCCCCGACGTCGTGCGTGTGCTCGGAAGACTGGACATCGAGAGGTGGGACCGCACCAACGGCCTGGAGGTGCAGTTCCGCCACGTGCGGCCGGTGGTCGACCCCAAGGCCCAGGACGGCATCCGGCACAACGAGCACGTCTTCATGTGGGCCGAGCGGATCCAGCAGCACCGCAACGACGTCACCCTCGACCTGGCGCTGGAACTCGGCTCGGAGCAGGCCCCCGAACGGATCGTCGCCCGGGTCACGCGCCGGACGTTCGCGCACCGGGAGGACCTGCTGCGCCGCATCTACGAGGAGAGCAGGCAGAAGGAGGACGCGCTGACCGGGACGCCCTATCTGGTCGAGCTGCGTCGCTGGCGGCAGGGCGACGGCCACTTCGAGGGGCGGATGACCAAGGCGCCGGCCCGGCGCGCCAAGGCGCTGCTCAGCCTTCTGACCACGCGCGACCCGTCCTGTTTCGCCACGGTCACGGCGGACGAGCCGGATCATCTGCGGCTGGAGCTGCGGGCGGGCATCCACGTCTCCCTGACCCCGGCGGACATCGCCGAGTCGGACGACGTGGAGCCGGGCACCGTGGTGCGCGTCACCCGGACCGAGGACGACCGGTTCCGGCTCCGGACGGCCCTGCCCAGCGACTCCGCGTACGCCGTCGACGGCCGTGAGGCCGTGGTGTTCCCCAAGAACCCCCTGCTGAGCGGGAACCGGCCCCTCGCGAAACAGCTGAAACAGCCGCTGTTCACCGTCTCGGGCCTGCCCAACACGGAGCTCTTCGCCGCCCAGGCCGAAACGGAGGACGCCACGCTCGCCGGCATCGGCCGGGTGATGCGGCACCCGCACCCCAAGACCGGCCGGCTGCGCACCGGGTCGCAGGACCTCGTCCTGGAGGCCACGGAACCCGGCGAGAGCAAGGTCGCCTGGCTCTCCGTGGATCCCGGCACCCTGGAGGCGCGCCTGGCCCCGGTGATCCCCGGCGAACCGGAGCAGGGCCCGGGAGAGCGGGCTAAGGCTCCGGCACACCCGGGCACGCCGATCGACCCGGCGCAGCTCTCCTTCGCCGACCGCGGCGCCCGCTGGATCGCCGAACGGCACGCCGTCGCGCGTGACGTGCCGCACGACGGCCGTACCGGGCACTGGCCCGACGGCACCCCGGGGTCGGTGGTCCGCGAGGAACTGGACCGCCGGGGCAGCGAGCCGCCGGTGATCCCCGCCGACGGCCCGACCCTGCGCTTCCCGCTGGAGCAGGGCCGCCACTACGGCTTCCCCGCCGGGCACCTCACCGTCCGCCGCGCCGGCGCCGACCGACGGACCGGCAAGGGCAAGGCGGAAGCGGCCGGCAGGCGACGCACGGACGAGGAGGCACATCTCTGTCCCGTCGCGGGCCCGGTACGGCACGCCGGGGGCACGGGCGAGGCCGACGGTCTGTGGCTGGAGCTGTCGCCCGGCCGGCTCGCCGAGGTGCCGGGCGGCCTGGTGCACACCCTGCGCAACGGTGTCCTGGAGTCCCTGGAGGGGCTGTGCTGGGACCTGTTCCGGCCCGGTGACATGGTGTGGGCCACCGCCCATCAGCGGGGCCTGACCGAACCGGCCTGCGTCGTGCTGCGGGACTGGCGACCGGGGCTGCGCGGCGCCCTGGGCGACGCACCCGCCGTCCTGACGGTCCGCACCGCCGACCCCGGGTCCGGCACGCTGCACCTGGGCGGCGGCGACCGGGAGTTGCGGTACCCGGTCACCCGGGAGGCGGCGGTCCGGCACGCCGAGGGCAGCACGGTCCGGCTCACCCCGGACAACCGCCTCGCCCCCTGGTCCGGCGCCCCCGAGCCCGGGGACGCCGTACTGCTGGGCTGCGACCAGGACGGCGTCCTGCACGTGCACGGCGTCCCCGGCGCCGCCGTCGCCCTCGCCGAGGACGGCTGGGCGGACGACGACTGGCTGCGCCGGGAGCTGTCGGCGCCACCGGAGCGGGTTCTCGCCCTGCTGGCCATGGTCGACGGGGCGCTTCCCGTGACCGTCGAGCGGGCCGGGGCCGACGGCACTCTGCTGGTGTCCCGCGCGGGCCAGCCGCGCCTGCCGGCCGGGCCCGAGCGGCGATGGCAGGTGCCGGCCCGGCCGGCGGGGCGGCTGGCGGACGGCCGGCTCGTGCTCAGCGCGGGCGGTGCCCTGCTCGCCGTCCCCCTCGACCGGCTGGTACCCGGTCTGCCCGCCGAGGCCGCCGACGCGGTGGCCGCGACGCTGACCGGACCGGAGCGGCCAGGTGCCGGTGCCCGGACGCTGTGGCTGCACAGCGGGGCCGACGGGACTCCGGAGACCGGGCTGCGCATCCGGCAGGAGGCCGAGCGGCTGGTCCTGCCGCTCGCCGCGGTCGACGGGAACGGCGGCGACGCGAACCCGGCGGGCCTGCTGTGCCAGGAGAAGGCGTCGGGGGCGCTGCGCTGGTTGCCCGCGGCGCACGCGGCCTGGGCGAACCTGACGGGCGGCCAGTTGCACGAGCACCTGGTCGAGCCGGAGCGCCACGTCTGGGCCCAGGTCGTCGCGCGCGGACACGTCTCCTGCACGTCCTCGGCCTCGGCGCTCAGTCACTTCCGGCGCCTGCGGATCGGCCAGCCGGTCCGGCTCGTCGTGCTGGGCGGCGTGCCTCGCAGGGCTCCCCACGGCCGGCACCGGTACCTGGCCCGGCTGGAGAGCAACGACCTCCTCGTGTCCTTCCTCAGCAGGGCGTCCAACCTCCCGGACGACCAACGGCTCGTCGGTGAGGTGGAGGCGCTGACCGATCACACCGAGGGCGGCGCGGCGCAGGTGCGCACCGTGCACCGCAACCAGCGCGGCATCGTGCCCGACGTGCCCAGCATCGTCGTCGCGGCGAACAAACCGCCGGCCCGCTTCGACCGTTACCGGGACGTGTGCCTCGACCCGGACGCCGTGATCGAGGACGAGGACGGGGAGACGACCGCCAGACAGCGTCTGGTGCGGGCGGCGTGGCACCACCTCGAAGCCGGCGGGTCCGGGAAGCCGTCGGCCGAGGCGGAGCAGGCGCTGGACCACTGGGCCGACCTCTGCATGAGGGAGCGCTGGGAGGAGAAGGAGGCCGACCTCCTGCCGCTGCTCGCGGCCACGTTGCTGACCGCGGCGAAGGGCGCGGACAACGAGGACGACGCGGGGCTCGCCGTCGATCTCGCGTACCACCTGGGCGCGCGGGCCCTGCGGGCCGTCCACGTCGATCCCATGCTGGCGTCCTGGATCGCCGTCGAGCAGCACCGGACGGGCCTGTGGGGGAGGCTCGGTTCCGTGACGGTCACCTCGCTGCTCGAACCGGCCGACCTGGAGCGGCTGGTGTCCTTCGGGCGGGCCCGGCTCTACCGCGCGGCGGTGGAGAAGGAACCCGAACTGGAGCTGATCGCACGGGGACTCCTGCTCTCCGTCGGGGAGCCGGTCCACCTCGACCCGCTGCTGGACCCGCCGGGCATCATCGCGGAACTGTCCCGCATCCGCCGCGCCCTGGTTCCCCCGGGCAACGAGACGCGGGCGCAGGACGGTCTCCACCCCGCGCAGATCGCCTTCCTCGCGTCGGTGTTCCGGGCCGCCCTGCGCAACGCGCGCCACGCGGTGCTGCCGGGCGTGCTCTTCACCCCGCCGGACTGGTCGGGCGAGGCGGCCGGAGCCTGACCGGGGTCCGACCGCGGTCCCCACCACGGCCTGTGGCGGTGGGGACCGCCGGTCAGGCGTTCCCCACCGCCGACCGGGACCGGCCTTCGCCGCCCGCCGTCCCGCGGAAGTCCCACTCCGTCCTCGGCTCCACCACGAATCGGAAGACCCGCCGCACCGGTGGCGTGCACAGCGCGGTCACGGCCGCCGCCGCCACGAGCGCCGCAGTGGCCCAGCCGAGGGGCCGGTGCACCCAGTGGGGGTCGTACCAGCCCCAGAACCGGGAGCCCTGGGCGAGGAATCCGTGCAGCAGGTACCCGTAGAGCGTGCCGCCGCCGAGCACGGTGAACCAGGTCCTGCGCCCGGGCACCCAGGCCAGGAAGCAGGCGACCAGCAGCAGTGAGCAGCCGAAGGTCGCCAGGGTCATGACGGGCCCGTACCAGTCGGGTGTGCCGAGTTCGGCGGCGCTGTCGCGGTGCATGAACCAGGAGGAGCGCGGCCGCGCCAGGTACGCCACGGCGAACCCGCCGGCGAACACCGGCACCGCCAGCACCCGCGTCCGCAGGGTGCGGACCCGCGAGAAGTGCTCGGGCCGCAGGCACAGGCCCAGGACGAAGTACGGCAGGAACTGCAGGACCCGCTGGAGATCGAGGTCGTTGCCGATCGACGGGGAGAGGGTCGCCAGCATCGCCACGACGAGCGCGAGCGGCAGCGGCCACCGGACGAGCCGCCACAGCGGGGCGGTCAGGCGCCAGACGAAGAGGGCCGCGAGGAACCACGTCAGATAGAGCGGGTCCAGCAGACTGACGGGGCGGTCCGGGACCTGGTCCGTCCACCGGGTGAAGAACGTGTACGCCGTCTCGAAGACCACGTAGGGAACGGCGATCCCCGTCACCAGCCGCGCGATCCGCGCCGGCGTCGCCTCGAAGCCGCGGGAGAAGTAGCCGGCGATGACGATGAACGCGGGCATGTGGAAGGCGTAGACGAGCGTGTACAGAGCGGTGACGGTACGGCTGTCGTCGCGCAGCGGCTCCCACGCGTGGCCGATCGCCACCAGCACGATCGCCAGGTACTTGGCGTTGTCGAAGAACGCGTCCCGCTGCGCCGCGGCCCCGGCGCCCGAGGTCGCCCCGGCCGCCGGGGAGGGCGCGGATCCTGGTCTGCGGTACGGCATCCCAGCCGTCTCACCCCACGCCCGCCCCGCAAACCCGCCACCGTCACGGTGTCGCGCAGCTCACATGCCGGGACCGGGGCGCCCGGCCCCGTCGGTGCTCGCGAACGCCCGCAGGATCTCCTCCGCCGCCAGCGTCGCCGTCAGCGAGCCGTCCTTCACCCGCTGTTCGAGAGCCGGGGCGGTCTCGCGTACCGCGGGGTGCGTGCGCAGGCGGTCCAGGAGTTCGTCCCGGACCATCGACCAGGTCCAGTCGACCTGCTGGTCCCGGCGCTTGGCGGCGAGCCGGCCCGTGGAGTCCAGCAGGGAGCGGTGCTGTTCCAGGCGGTCCCACACCACGTCGAGGCCCGACGACTCCCGGGCGCTGCAACTGAGCACCGGAGGCGTCCAGAACGCGTCCTTGCCGTGCATCAGGCGCAGCGCGCCCGACAGTTCGCGGGCCGCGGCCTTCGCATCGCGCTCGTGCGGGCCGTCCGCCTTGTTGACGGCGATGACGTCGGCCAGCTCCAGGACACCCTTCTTGATGCCCTGCAACTGGTCGCCGGTGCGGGCCAGGGTCAGCAGCAGGAAGGAGTCGACCATGTTCGCCACGGCCGTCTCCGACTGGCCCACGCCGACGGTCTCCACCAGGATCACGTCGTAGCCCGCCGCCTCCATGACGACCATCGACTCCCGGGTGGCCTTCGCGACGCCGCCCAGCGTGCCCGCGCTGGGGGAGGGCCGGACGAAGGCCGCCGGGTCCACCGCCAGCCGCTCCATCCGCGTCTTGTCGCCGAGGATCGAGCCGCCGGTGCGGGTCGAGGACGGGTCCACCGCGAGCACGGCCACCCGGTGGCCCAGGGAGGTCAGCAGGGTGCCGAACGCGTCGATGAACGTCGACTTGCCGACACCCGGCACCCCGCTCACGCCGATCCGCCGCGCCCGGCCGCTGTGCGGCAGCAGCTCCGTGAGCAACTGCTGGGCCAGCGCCCGGTGCTGGGGGCGGGTGGACTCGACGAGCGTGATGGCGCGGGCCACCAGGGCCCGCCTGCCGTCGAGCACACCCTTCACATACGTGTCGAGATCGATCGCTGCCATCGGGCCTACAGGTCGTGGCCGAGGTCGGCCGACAGCCGCTTCACCAGGTCGTACGCGGCGTCCGGGATCACGGTGCCGGGCAGGAACACGGCCGCCGCGCCCATCTCCAGCAGGACCGGCACGTCCTGCGGCGGGATGACACCGCCGACCACGATCGTGATGTCCTCCCGGCCCTCCTCGGCCAGCTTCTCGCGCAGCGCGGGCACGAGGGTGAGGTGACCGGCGGCCAGCGACGACACGCCGACCACGTGCACGTCCGCCTCGACCGCCTGGCGGGCGACCTCCTCCGGCGTCTGGAACAGCGGGCCGACGTCGACGTCGAAGCCGAGGTCGGCGAAGCCGGTGGCGATCACCTTCTGGCCCCGGTCGTGGCCGTCCTGGCCCATCTTGGCGACCAGGATGCGCGGGCGCCGGCCCTCGGCCTCCTCGAAGGCGTCCACCAGGGCGCGGGTGCGGTCCACGGACGGGGACTCCCCTGTTTCGTTGCGGTACACGCCGGAGATCGTACGGATCTGGCTCGCGTGCCGGCCGTACACCTTCTCCAGGGCGTCGGAGATCTCACCGACGGTCGCCTTGGCCCTGGCCGCGCGCACGGCGAGCTCCAGCAGGTTGCCCTCGCCGTCCGCGGCCCGGGTGAGCGCGTCCAGCGCGTCCCGGCAGGCGGTCTCGTCCCGCTCCGCGCGCAGCCGCCGCAGCTTCTCGATCTGCTGGGCGCGCACGGAGGAGTTGTCGACCTTGAGGACCTCGATCTGCTCGTCGCTGTCCACGCGGTACTTGTTGACGCCGATCACCGGCTGGCGTCCCGAGTCGATCCGGGCCTGGGTGCGCGCGGCGGCCTCCTCCACGCGCAGCTTGGGGATGCCGGCGTCGATGGCCTGCGCCATGCCGCCCGCCTGCTCGACCTCCTGGATGTGCGCCCACGCCTTGCGGGCGAGGTCGTACGTCAGCCTCTCCACGTACGCGCTGCCGCCCCACGGGTCGATGACCCGGGTGGTGCCCGACTCCTGCTGGATGAGGAGCTGGGTGTTGCGGGCGATGCGGGCCGAGAAGTCGGTGGGCAGGGCCAGCGCCTCGTCGAGGGCGTTGGTGTGCAGCGACTGGGTGTGCCCCTGGGTCGCCGCCATCGCCTCGACACACGTGCGCGTCACGTTGTTGAACACGTCCTGCGCGGTCAGCGACCAGCCCGAGGTCTGCGAATGCGTGCGCAGCGACAGGGACTTGGTGTTCTTCGGCTCGAACTGCGCGACCAGCTTGGCCCACAGCAGCCGTGCCGCGCGCAGCTTGGCGATCTCCATGAAGAAGTTCATGCCGATCGCCCAGAAGAACGACAGCCGGGGCGCGAACGCGTCCACGTCCAGACCGGCCTCGCGACCCGCCCGGATGTACTCCACGCCGTCGGCGAGGGTGTACGCCAGCTCCAGGTCGGCCGTCGCACCGGCCTCCTGGATGTGGTAGCCGGAGATGGAGATGGAGTTGTAGCGGGGCATCCGCTGCGAGGTGTACGCGAAGATGTCGGAGATGATCCGCATCGACGGCTTGGGCGGGTAGATGTAGGTGTTGCGGACCATGAACTCCTTCAGAATGTCGTTCTGAATGGTCCCGGCCAGCTTCTCGGGCGGTACGCCCTGCTCCTCCGCCGCCACGATGTACAGCGCCAGGATCGGCAGCACCGCGCCGTTCATCGTCATCGACACGGTCATCTTGTCCAGCGGGATGCCGTCGAACAGCTGGCGCATGTCGTAGATCGAGTCGATGGCCACGCCCGCCATGCCGACGTCACCGGTGACGCGCGGGTGGTCGCTGTCGTAGCCCCGGTGCGTGGGCAGGTCGAAGGCGACCGAGAGGCCCTTCTGGCCCGCCGCCAGGTTGCGCCGGTAGAACGCGTTGGACTCCTCGGCGGTGGAGAAGCCCGCGTACTGGCGGATCGTCCAGGGCTGGTTGACGTACATCGTCGGGTAGGGGCCGCGCAGGTACGGCGCCATGCCCGGGTAGGTGCCCAGGAAGTCCAGGCCCTCCAGGTCGCGGCCGGTGTACAGCGGCTTGACCCCGATGCCCTCCGGGGTCTCCCACAGCGGTGCCGCGCCGCCGGACGCCCGCTCGGCGGCGGCCCGCCACTCCTCGGCGCTGCCGTCGGCGGCCGGCGTCCCCAGCTCGATGCCGGCGAAGTCGGGGATTCCCATCAGGACACTCCCATGCGGTCGAGGGTCGCGGACAGGACGTCGACGGCGTCGCAGCCCGCGAAGACGTACGAGTCGACGCCCGCGTACGCGGCCGGGCGGCCCGCGAGGAACACGTGCCGGGCGCCTGCGGCGCGCAGCGACTCGGCGGCCTGCGCGGCCTGTTCGGCGTACAGGTCGTCGCTGGAGCACAGCACGGCCTCGGTGGCACCGCTGTCCTCGAAGGCGCCTCCGGTGACCGGTTCGATGCCGCCGGCCTGGAAGAGGTTGGCGGCGAAGGTCGAGCGTGCGGTGTGCGCGGCGGCCGGGCCGAGGGTGGCCAGGAAGATCCTGGGGCGTGCGCCGGTCGCCGCGAGGTGGGCGTCGGAGCGGGCGCGCAGGGCCTCGTACGCCTCGTCGCGGCGCACCCGGGGCAGCCCGCCGGACGGCGGCTGGGGCGCGGGCACGCGCTCCACCGGCTTCTCGGACAGCAGCGGGAACTCGCTGACACCGGTGATGGGTTCGCGCCGCTTGGCGAGCTTCTTGGAGCGCTCCGCCCAGGTCGTCGCCAGGTCGGTGCGCAGGCGGCCGGAGCGCAGCACGGCCGCCTGGCCGCCGTCGCGCTCGACGGACCGGAAGAACTCCCAGGCGGCGTGGGCGAGTTCGTCGGTCAGCCGCTCGACGTACCAGGAGCCGCCCGCCGGGTCGATGACCCGTGCCAGGTGGGACTCCTCCACCAGGATCGTGGAGGTGTTGCGGGCGATGCGCCGGGCGAACGCGTCCGGCAGGCCGAGCGCGTGGTCGAACGGCAGCACGGTGACGGAGTCGGCGCCGCCCACTCCGGCGGCCAGCGTGGCGACCGTCGTGCGGAGCATGTTCACCCACGGGTCGCGGCGCGCCATCATCACCGGCGAGGTCACCACGTGCTGGACCTGGGCGCCGGCGCCCGGCGCGCCGGACACCTCGGCGACCCGGCCCCACAGCCGGCGCGCGGCGCGCAGCTTGGCGATGGTCAGGAACTGGTCGGCGGTGGCCGCGTAGCGGAACTCCAGCTGGGCGCAGGCCGCTTCGACGGTGAGGCCGGCCCCGGTCAGCTCGCGCAGGTAGGCGACGCCGGTGGCGAGGGAGGCGCCCAGTTCCTGGGCGGCCGAGCCGCCGGCCTCGTGGTACGGCAGCGCGTCCACGGTCAGCGCGCGCAGGCCCGGGTACTGCTCGGCGCAGCGCGCGGCGAGGGCGGCGACGGGCGCGAGGTCCTGCGGGGTTCCGGTGCGGGCCTGGTACCCGAGCGGGTCGGCGCCCAGGTTGCCGCGCACGGCCTTCGGGTCGACGCCCTTGTCCTCGTACAGCCGCAGCAGTGCGGCCGCGGCGGCCTCGGTGTCGGGGCCGGCGTCCAGGACCACCGGGGCCAGGTCGAGGTAGACGCCGTCGAGGGCGCGCGGCAGGTCGGCCACCGGGATGCCGCCCTCGCCGAGCACCAGCCAGAGCGAGGTGACGCCGTTCTCCAGGTCCCCGAGGACCGCTCCGTCGGTGAGCGCCGCGTGCCGCTGCCGTACGTCCCAGCCGCCCGCGGTGTTGCCCTCGGGGCGGCCGCCGCGCAGGTACGGGGCGAAGCCGGGCAGGCCGGGGTCGGGCGCGCCGTCGCGCGCCGTGTACAGGGGCCGGGTGCGCAGCCCGTCCTCGAGCGTCGTGGACAGAGCGTCCTCAGCTGCCTCGCCCGAGACTTCCTTGCCCGACTTGCGCAGCACACCCTCGACCAGGCGTTGCCACTGCTCGTGTGTCGCGTCAGGGAACTCGGCGGCCAGTGAGAGCCCGTCGTCAGGCAGGACCGTCATGGCTCGGATGCTAGGGCAGTGCGCTCAACCGAGTGCGGGGAGGGCCCTGTGACGTTTCCCTCCTTGCGGCTGTGACCTGCACCTCGCCCCGCTTCAAGGGGGCGATTTCCTATGGTTCGTACGGGTTCTCGGCGAGGCCGGGGATGAGCGCGCCGAGCGCCTCGCGCTGCTCCGGGCCGACGAACCGGGCGAGCGCCTGGGTGACCGTCTCGGCCAGGGTGCCGGACACCTCCCGCAGCCGGCGCCTGGCCTTCTCGGTGAGCGCGACCTCGATGCCCCGCTTGTCGCCGCAGACGGACTCGCGGGTGACCAGGCCCGCCCTCTGCAGACACGCGATCTGGTAGGTGAGCCGGGTCTTGGGGCGGCCCAGCAGCTCGGCGATCCGGGTCATGCGCAGGCCGCCGCGCGGCTGCTCGGCGAGCAGGCACAGGATGAGGAACTCGTCGTGCGAGACGTCGAGGGACTCCTTCACGGCGCACCGCAGCCGCTGCTCCACCGCGCCCGTCGCGGCCAGCAGCAGCATCCAGGCCCGCAGTTCGCCCGGGAGCAGGCCGCCGCCGCCCGCGGTGGGGCAGGCGGGCTGGTCGGCGGGGGTCTCGTCGCGGGCGGCCATGGTGTCGAGTCTATCTGTTGTCCAAATTTGGATATTGGGCTAGCGTGCAGTCATCCAAATTTGAACTAGTGATTCGGAGGGCGGCCATGACCGTCGCCGTGGAAACAGGCAACTGGCGGCTCGACCCGGCGGCGTCCGCCGTGAGCCTGCGGCACAAGACCTTCTGGGGCCTGGTCACCGTCAAGGGCGCCTTCGCCGCCGTCACCGGACAGGGCGAGGTCCGGCCCGACGGCTCGGCCGCCGGCACCGTGACCCTGGACGTCGCCTCCCTCGACACCGGCAACGCCAAGCGCGACGAACACCTGCGCTCGGCCGACCTGCTGGCCGCCGCCGACCACCCCGAGATCACCTTCGCCGTCCGCTCCGCCGAGCGCCTCGACGGCGACGACGTGCGGGTCACCGGTCAGCTGACCGTGCGGGGCGTCAGCAGGCCGCTGACCCTCACCGCGCGCCTGACCTCGGCGACGGCCGAGGCGCTCGCCCTGGAGACCGAGTTCACCGTCGACCGCGACCGGTTCGGCGTGACCTGGAACCAGCTGGGCATGATGCGCGGCCTGACCACGGTCACCGCCGCGCTGCGCTTCACCCGCGCGGCCGCCTGACGGATCAGCCCCTGCGGCCCAGCTCGGCCGGGTCGAGGTCGCGGGTGGAAAGGGTCTGCGGACCCGCCGTGAAGGCGCGCAGCCGGATATGGGCGCCGGGCCGCGCGGGCAGCGGGAACCTCCCGGACGGCGCCCGCAGTTCGACGGTCGCCGTGGTGTGCCCGGGGATGGTGGCGGGGCCGCGCGTCAGCGACCAGTACCGGCTCATGCCCTGGCCCGTGGTCAGCATGTAGTGCGGGGTGAGCGGGCCGCCCCCGGTGTTGGTCACCCGCACGGTCACCGCCGACAGCGAGCGCGCCGTGGCCCGCCGGGCCGCCGTGACGTCCATCCGCAGCGGCGGCCCGCCCGTGACCGCGAGCACCGCGCTCACCAGGGCGGGCAGCACCAGCAGGACCACCGCGCCCACCAGTGCGGGCCGGCGGCGCGGGCCGCGCAGCGGGCGGGGGCGCGGCTGCCAGGCACGCGCGAACTCCGGCAGCGGCGCGGTGACCGCCGCGGCGAGCCACAGGGGGGTCATCATCAGGTAGTAGCCGTCCTGGGAGCGGGTCGCCAGGTAGAAGGCGCACCAGGGCAGCACCGTCGCCGCCGGGCCCAGCCGCCGTACGAACAGCACGAACAGCGCCAGCAGGGCCGCGGCCAGCAGCATGCTCGCGTGGCCGTACCAGTCGAGCCGGTCGCTGCCGTGCGTGAAGTACAGCGAGACGTCCACCAGGCCCTGCCCGTGCAGGATCGCGCCCTGGGTGAGCGGCAGGGCGATCCCGCCGAGCCAGGGACCCGGCTCGTGCACGAGGAAGTACGTGTTGATCAGCAGCCAGGCGGTCGCGGCGACGCCCAGCATCCGCAGCACCACCAGCCGCGCCGGGCGGGCGCCGAGTTCGCCCCGGCGTACGGCGTAGATCCCGGCCAGCAGGAACGGGGTCACGAACCAGGGCAACTGCTGGGTGGCGCACGCGGCCCCCAGGCAGACGGCCCGCGCGATCCCCGGCGTGCCCAGCCGGCCGCCGGCACCGGTGCGCGGCCAGCCGACCACCACGGGGATCAGCAGCACCATCGCCAGGATCGCCGGATAGCCCTGCCGCGCGTACAGCGGCAGGAAACCGAACCCCAGGCAGACCATGGTCGCCGCCGAACGCCACGGCACCGGCAGCAGCCGCCACAGCAGTGCGGCGCCGGTGATCAGCGCGAGCGTCGCCGTCGCGGTCGCCGGGGCGCCGCCGTGGCCCAGCCACAGCAGGGGCGCGGTCAGCAGCGGTGCCAGCGGGGGATAGCCGTAGGTGAGGTCGTAACCGCCGGTCGTCGTCGCCGTGAGCGCGACGCCCTTGCCGTGGAACAGCCAGGGCCAGGGCTGCCCGTACACCGGGTGCCCGGCGACCATCTCCCGGGCGGCCTGGGTGGTCAGCACCGCCTCGTCGCCCCCGGCGTGGTTCAGCGCCCAGGTGCACAGCGTGAGCGCGACGGCGGTGAGCAGCACGACGAGGTCGAGGCGGGCCAGCGAGCGCGCCCGGCGGACCGTCAGCGCGAGCACGCCGCTGACCAGGATCGAGGCGTAGCAGACGGAGATGACCCCGGCCAGGACGACGTGGTGGGTGGCCGCCTGCGTCCACACCGCGCGGGTGCCGATGAAGAGGCTCACGTCGGCGAGCAGGGTCAGGACGCGATGCCATTGCGCGGGGCCCCGGACGTCGTCCGCGCGGCTTCCGGGAGCGGCGGACACCGCCGACAGTGTCCGCCGGCCGGGTGTCACCTGTGTTCGTTCTGCCAAGTGCACGGGACCGGACGCTAGTGGCGGCCGGTGAGCGGGGCGCGACGAGAGGTGAAGAGTCGGGTGTGAGGGCGGTAAGAAGCGGGCGTATGCATACATGTGGCGCGCGCGAGGGGAGCGGTGCACGGCGTGAGGGGTCGCGCAGTGTGTCGCAGTTGGGCCGAACGGGTGACTTGGCGTAAGAATTGGCCGGTGCAGGCATGGAGTGCGAGTCAGGTCGGGGGGAGCCGGTGAGCCGTTACGACGTCACCGATGAACAGTGGGAAGGGCTCGCCCAGGTCGTGCCGCTGAGAGGCCGGGACGCCTGGCCGTCGGCGGTGGACCACCGCTCGCTGCCGGACGCGGAGACCGAGACGCGGCGCCGGTTCGTCGTGCTGCGGGTCAATGTCTTCGCGGACGCCCGCGAGGTGGCCGAGACCCTGATGGCAGGGGCGCCGGTGCTGCTGGACCTGTCCGGCGCGGAGGGCGACGTCGCCAAGCGCGTCCTCGACTTCAGCACCGGGGTCGTCTTCGGCCTCGGCAGCGGGATGCACCGGGTGGACCGCAACGTGTTCCTGCTGACGCCGCCGGGCACGGAGGTCAGCGGGCTGATGGAGAGCGCGGGCGTCTCCGGCGGCTGAGCCGGGCCCGCTTCCGCGGTCACGGGGGAGGGTCCCTCGTTCGTAGGAAGGTGCGGCGGGCAAAACGGTTCACCGGATCGGCGGAGGCATAGCGTCCGCATATGGCCGTGTCTTCGGCGCCCGCCGAACCCTCCGCGCTCGCCGAGCCGTCCGTGTCCGGCGGGCCGTCCGCGTCCGTCGGGCCCGCCGGTCCCGTCGACGTACGGGCCCGGATCACCGAGTTGCGGCTGTCCGCGTTCGCCGGGCACCAGCGGGCCGCGTTCCCGTTCGGGGCGGTCACCCTGTTCGCCGGGCGCAGCGGGGCGGGCAAGTCGACCGCGCTCGCCGCCTACGAGGCGCTGGCGCGGCTCGGCGGGGGAGCGCCCCTCGTCGAGGTGTTCCCGGAACCCGGCGCCTGCGTCCCCGAGCGGGCGCGCCCCGACGGCCAGGGGCGGCGGGGCTTCCGCATCGGCTGCACGGCCGACGGCGCCGAAGGGCCGGTCCGGCTCGACGTCGCCGTACAGGCCGAGCCGGAACTGCGGATCGTCGGCGAGCGGCTGACGGCCGGCGGGGTGGTCCTGCTGGAGACTGCCCTGCGCGACCCCGGCCGCCGGACCGTCCAGGCCGCCTGGCACACCGCCGGCTCCGCCCCGGTGACCCGGGCCCCGCTGCCGGACGACCGCCTGGGCACCGCCCTGCTGCCGCTGCGGGTGGCCGGCAAGACCGACGGGCAGCGGCAGGTGCTGGCCGCCGCCGAGCAGATGGTCGTCGCCCTGCGCTCCGTCTTTCCCTGCGACCCGCGACCCGAGTACATGCGCGTCCCCGTCCCCACCGGCACCGGCCGCCTCATGCGCGGCTGCGACAACCTCGCCGACGTCGTCTGGCGCACCCGGTTCGAGTGCGGCCGCCGGCACGCCCTGCTGGTGGAGGCGCTGCGGGCCGGCTGTGCCGGTCCGGTGGCCGACCTGGTCGCCGAGCCGCTGGCCGACGGCACCGTCCGGGCCCTGCTCGACCGGGGCGGCGGCCCGCGCACCGAGCTGGCCCGGCTCGGCGACGGCGAACTGCGTTACGTCGCGCTGGCGCTGGTGCTGCTGACCGGGCCCGGAGTGCTGGACGTGGACACCCCGGGCGAGGTGCCCGACGCCCTGCGGACCCTGACCGTGCTCGCCGACGGCTTCGACCGCGGCCTCGACCCGGACCAGCGCCGCGCGCTGCTGCGGACGGCGGCCCGGATGGGCGAACGCGGCCACATCCGCTGCGTGGGCGCGGTGAGCGACGCCTCCTGGGCGGTGGGGACCGAGGGCGTCACAGTGGTACACCTGAAGCCGTGACGGAACACCCTGACCTGGCCGGACTCCAGCGCAGGCTGGCCGAGTTCGCCGCCGCGCGCGACTGGCAGCCCTACCACACGCCCAAGAACCTCGTGTCCGCGCTGAGCGTGGAGGCCTCCGAACTGGTCGAGATCTTCCAGTGGTTGACGCCGGAGGAGTCGGCCCGCGTGATGGCCGACGCCGGCACCGCGCACCGCGTCACCGACGAGGTCGCCGACGTGCTCGCCTACCTCCTCCAGTTCTGCGAGGTCCTCGGCATCGATCCGCTGGCCGCCCTGGCCGCCAAGATCGAGCGCAACGAACACCGCTTCCCCCTCCCGGGCGCCGGGGACGCACCCTGACCCGACTCGGACGGAAACGCCCGGACTCTTCCGTTCCGCTATCACTCTCCGCAGTCGAAATCGCGCCCGAATCCGAATTGTTGTCCACAGATTTCGGGCTTCCTCTGGCTTTTCGTCTCACCACACCTCACTCTGGGTAATGAATAAGGGAGTTCAAGCGGACGTGCGGGAACGCACGGCGGACGGGACGGGGGCAGCGCATGGATGCACTGTGGCTCATCGCGACGAGCAGGCGGGCCCTGGTGGGCGGCGCCGACATCCCCGAGATGATGGCGGAGGTGTGGCAGGCACAGGCCCTGGCCCAGGCGATCGGCAGTCGCCTCGCGGTGTCCGGGCCGCCCGAGCTGCGGGGCGAGGCGCTGGGCCTGACCGAGCTGGCGGGCCGGGGCTGCGGCGTCCTGGACCCTCCCGAGCTGGACCCGGGCGACCTGCGCGCCGCCCAGCTCACCGAGCTGGACGACGCCCGGCAGACCCTGCTGTGCCTCGGCGGCCTGCTCGCCGAGGTCGGTATCGCCCTGGTCGGCATGGCCAGCGCGGCGGCCGACGAGACGACGTACTGGCAGTGCATGGAGGCCATCGACGCGGCCGACGAGTCCCGTGACCGCGTCCTGGAGATGCTGCGCAAGCTCGCGGCACGCGAGGAGGTGTTACCCGAGCCCACGGAGGACAGCCCGACCGGCGTGTGACCCGCGACCGGCGTGCGCCCCGTTCCGGGCCGGGCGGATCCCACCCGGCCGGGCACCGCCGCGCCCGGCGGTGCCGGTGAGGTCCCCGGGGCGGGTGGCGTGCAGGATAGGTGTATGGACCTTCGAATCTTCACCGAGCCCCAGCAGGGGGCCACGTACGACACCCTGCTCACCGTGGCGAAGGCCACCGAGGACCTCGGGTTCGACGCCTTCTTCCGCTCCGACCACTACCTGCGGATGGGCAACGTGGACGGGCTGCCCGGCCCCACCGACGCCTGGATCACCCTGGCCGGGCTGGCCCGCGAGACCCGGCGCATCCGTCTCGGCACGCTGATGACGGCCGGCACCTTCCGGCTGCCGGGCGTGCTCGCCATCCAGGTGGCCCAGGTCGACCAGATGTCCGGCGGCCGCGTCGAACTGGGTCTGGGCGCGGGCTGGTTCGAGGAGGAGCACAAGGCGTACGGCATCCCCTTCCCCAAGGAGAAGTTCGCCCGTCTGGAGGAGCAGCTGGAGATCGTCACCGGGCTCTGGGCGACCAAGACCGGCGAGACCTTCGACTTCCACGGCCGCTACTACGACCTCACCGAGTCGCCCGCGCTGCCCAAGCCCGCCCAGTCGAGGATCCCGGTGCTCATCGGCGGTCACGGCGCGACCCGCACCCCGCGGCTCGCGGCCCGGTACGCGGACGAGTTCAACATCCCCTTCGCCTCCGTCGAGGACAGCGAGCGGCAGTTCGGCCGGGTGCGCGCCGCCGCCGAGGAGGCGGGCCGCCGGGCGGACGACCTGACGTACTCCAACGCGCTCGTGGTGTGCGTGGGCCGGGACGACCAGGAGGTGGCCCGGCGCGCGGCCGCGATCGGGCGTGAGGTGGACGAGCTGAAGGCCAACGGCCTGGCCGGTTCCCCGGCCGAGGTCGTCGACAGGATCGGGCGGTACGCCGCGATCGGTTCCCGGCGGATCTACCTCCAGATCCTCGACCTCGACGACCTCGACCACCTTGAGCTGATCGCCGGGCAGGTCCAGTCGCAGCTCTCGTAGCACCCCCGCCAGGGAGCCGGCCGGGTGGATGCCCGGCCGGCCCCTCCGGGACCCTTCCGGGCCCGCGGTCCGGCTGTCCGGCGGTCCGGCGTCAGCCGATGTGCGCGAAGCCGTAGTCCAGGATCTTCTTCGCGTCCTTGAACCGCTCGTCCACCGACGTGTCGGCGAGCACGGTGCCCACCACGGTCTTTCCGCCCCGGGTCGCCGCGAACACCAGGCAGAACTTCGCCTCCGGGCCCGAGCCGGTCTTCACGCCGATCGCGCCCCGGTAGGAGCCGAGCAGCGTGTTGGTGTTCTTCCACGGCTCCATCGCGTGCGTGCCGCCGCCCGGCCGGTACGACGTCATGGCGTCGTACGTCTTCGTACCGACGACCTTCTTGAACGTCTTGTTCTTCAGGGCGACGGCGGCCAGCTTGGCCAGATCGCGCGGAGAGGCGTGGTTGTTGCCGTTGGACACCCCGTCGAAGGAGTCGAAGTAGGTGTTGTTCAGGCCGAGTTCGTGCGCCTTGCGGTTCATCCGGGAGATGAAGGACTTCGTGCGCTGCTGGGTCGTCGAACCGGTCCCGTAGGTGTCCGCGAGGGCGTAGGCCGCGTCGCAGCCCGACGGCAGCAGCAGCCCGTACAGCAGGTCGCGCACCTTCATCGAGTCACCGAGGATCAGCTTCGCGCTGGAGTAGCGCTGGCCGCCCGTCGCCGGGTCGATGACGTAGTCCGTGTACTCCTTCTTGATCTTCACCTTCTTGTCGAGGTCCAGGTGCGGCTGCGACAGCACCACGAGCGCTGTCATGATCTTCGTCGTGGAGCCGGTCCGCAGCGGCCCGTCCGCCGCCTTGCCGAAGAGCTGCTTCGACGTGGCCGCGTTCATCGCGTACGCGCCCTGGGCGGACACCGTCGGTGCCGCGGCCGCCGCCGCGGGCTTGGCGGCGGCGGTCCTCTCGGCCGGAGCGGCCGCCTGGGCCGGAGCGGCCGCGAGGACGCCCGTGCTCAGGACGGCCCCGGCCACCACCGCGACGGCGCCTCGCGCCGTGACGCTTCTGCCGACTCCCGCGCGGCCCGTTCGGCATGCCCGGTCGGCTCGGTCGGTTCGGTCCATGGTCATGGTTCCCCCTTCTGTCAGCGGTCAGTTGACAGTGGGTCAGTCCATCAGGTCCGGCGGCGTCGAGCCATGGCGAGGATCACAGGAACCGGGGCGATGTGCGCGCGCTGTGGCCGGCTTGTGCCGGAACTGTGGGCTCCATCACGGCGCTCACGCTCCTGGCCTGGTCGGATGGCCGGGTGCGCAAAGTGCTGCCTCTTCTTCTCACCGGCCTGCTGGCCGCGTCCGCCTGCCAGTTCACCGGTCAGGACGACGCCGGCGACCGGGCCCGTCGCCTCAACACCCGGACGGCGTTCCCGTTGAACGCCTACATACCCGACCCCTCGTCGGACGGCGGAAAGGCCGTGGGCAAGGCGCAGTGGATCCTCGCCAAGCGGTGCATGGTCCGCCTCGGCTTCCCCGGCTTCGCGACGCTCGCCACCGCGGCCGTCGAGTCGACGTACCCGGTCCAGCGAGGCGTCCCCGAGAGCCACGGGCCGCTGGGCGACGACCGGCCCTACGGTGTCGACGACCCCGACCGGGCGGCCGAGGACGGCTACCGCGGCCGGCCCGACGACGGCTCCACCCAGCCCATGGAGTGGTCACCCGACCAGTACCGCGCCCTCACCGGCGCGTCCGGCTCCGGCGGCGGCCGCCGCGTCCACGGACGGACCGTCCCCGAAGGCGGCTGCCTCGGGCAGGCCGGACGGAAGATCAACGGCCCCGCGCGCAAGGCGGCGAAGATCGGCGGCCTGACGCTCACCGGCTTCTACTCGACCCCCATGGAGCTCTGGTACACCTCCCGCCGGCAGGCGCGGAAGGACCCGGCCTGGAAGAAGGCCGACCGCGACTGGTCCGCCTGCATGAAGGAGCAGGGCTTCCACTACCCGGCCCCGGAGAAGGCGGCCGTGGACACCGCCTGGTTCGGGACCGAGGAGCCGTCGAAGAAGGAGAAGGAGACGGCGGCCGCCGACGCCCGGTGCAAGCTCGACACCGACTACATCGGCACCGTGCACGCCGTCGAGGTCCGCGCGCAGAAGGCGGCCATCAGCAAGCACAGGAAGGAACTGGCCGACACGCGCGCGGCGGACCGCCGGGCCGTCGAGCGCGCCCGGGCCGTCGTCGCCAAGGACGAGAAGGACTCCTGAGCGGGAGGCGTCCTCCGCCGGAGGGCACCCGGCCCGAGGCGCTCGGAAGGGCACCCGGCCCGGGGCGGCTTTCGCCGAGAGGCGCCCCACCCTGAAGGCGCCTCCGCCGGAAGGCACCTGGGCCGAGGCGCCCGCCGGAGGGGAGACCGGCCCGAGGCGTCCTCCGCCGGAAGGCGCCCCACCCAGGAGGCCCCCAGCCGGAAGGCAGCCCGACCCGAAGGCGTCCTGCCGGAAGGCAACCCGGCCCGAGCGTCCCAAGCCGAATGGCACCCGGGCCTGAGGTCCCACCGCCGAAAGGCGCCGCCACTCGAACGCGGCCCCCCATCGGAGGGCGCCGCCACTCGAACGCGGCCCCCCGCCGGAGGCGCCGCCACTCGGATGCGCCCCGTCGGAAGGCGCCGTGCCGGTCGGGCGGGGATGTCGGTCTTCGTGGGAAAACCGGTGGTCGCGGGGGCGCGGGCGGGGGAGACTCGGCCCTGTGTTCCTGACGATATCCACGCGCGGCACCGCCGCCCACCCGGCCACCGACCTCGGGTACCTGCTGCACAAGCACCCCGACAAGGCGCAGACGTTCTCCACCTCCTACGGCACCGCCCACGTCCTCTACCCCGAGGCGGACGCCGAGCGGTGCACGGCCGCGCTGCTGCTGGAGGTCGATACGGTCGCGCTGGTCCGCCGGGGCAAGGGCAAGGGCCGCGGCGGAGCACCCGACGCGGCACTCGCGCAGTACGTCAACGACCGCCCGTACGCGGCCTCCTCGCTGCTCGCAGTCGCCCTGAGCGCCGTGTTCTCCAGCGCCCTGCGCGGGGTGTGCAACGCCCGCCCCGAGCGGGCCGTCGCGCCCCTGCCGCTGCGCATCGAGGTGCCTGCCCTGCCCGCCCGCGGCGGCCCCGCCCTCGTACGGCGGCTGTTCGAACCGCTCGGCTGGGCGGTGACCGCCGAACCGGTCGCCCTGGACACCGAGTTCCCCCAGTGGGGCGACTCGAGGTACGTCCGGCTCGTCCTGGAGTCGGAGGCGCTCACCCTCGCCGAGGCGCTGCGCCACCTGTACGTCCTGCTGCCGGTCCTCGACGACGCCAAGCACTACTGGGTCTCCTCCGACGAGGTCGACAAGCTGCTGCGGGCCGGTGAGGGCTGGCTGCCCACGCACCCCGAGCAGAAGCTGATCACCAGCCGGTACCTCTCCCGGCGCTGGTCCCTGACCCGGCAGGCGATGGAGCGGCTGGAGCTGGTGCGCCTCGCCGAGGCCGACGACAGCGAGGTCGAGTCGATCGACAACGCCGTCGAGGAGGAGACGGAGGCGGAGGAGAAGCCGGCACCGCTCGCCGTACTGCGCCGGGAGGCGATCCTCGCCGCCCTGCGCGCGTCCGGCGCCGCCCGGGTCCTCGACCTCGGCTGCGGCCAGGGCCAGCTCGTGCAGGAACTGCTCAGGGACGTCCGGTTCACGGAGGTCGTCGGCGTCGACGTCTCCGTGCGGGCCCTCACCATCGCCTCGCGGCGGCTGAAGCTCGACCGCATGGGGGAGCGCCAGGCGTCCCGGGTCCAGCTCCTGCAGGGCTCCCTGGCCTACACCGACAAGCGGCTCAAGGGCTACGACGCGGCCGTGCTCAGCGAGGTGATCGAGCACCTCGACCTGCCCAGGCTGCCCGCCCTCGAGTACGCCGTGTTCGGGCACGCCCGCCCGCGCACGGTCCTCGTCACCACCCCCAACGTCGAGTACAACGTGCGCTGGGAGACCCTGCCCGCCGGACACGTCCGGCACGGCGACCACCGCTTCGAGTGGACCCGCGAGGAGTTCCGCGCCTGGGCCCGCACCGTCGCCGAACGGCACGGCTACGAGGTCGCGTTCACCCCCATCGGCCCGGACGACCCCGAGGTGGGGCCGCCCACCCAGATGGCCGTCTTCCACCGCCACGACGACACCCAGAAGGAGGCGAAGGCAGCATGACCGAGAACAGCACGGCCGAGAACAGCACGGCCGAGACCCGCGCGGGGCGCGTCCTCCCCGTCACCGACCTGTCCCTGGTCGTCCTCGTCGGCGCCTCCGGCTCCGGCAAGTCGACCTTCGCCCGCAAGCACTTCAAGCCCACCGAGGTGATCTCCTCCGACTTCTGCCGCGGCCTGGTCGCCGACGACGAGAACGACCAGAGCGCCTCCGGGGACGCCTTCGACGTCCTGCACTACATCGCCGGCAAGCGGCTGGCCGCCGGCCGCCGTACCGTCGTCGACGCCACCAGCGTGCAGCAGGACAGCAGGCGGCAGCTCGTCGAACTCGCCAAGAAGTACGACGTGCTGCCCATCGCCATCGTGCTCGACGTCCCCGAGGAGGTGTGCGCCGAGCGCAACGCCGCCCGCACCGACCGTGCCGACATGCCCCGCCGGGTCATCCAGCGGCACATCCGGGAGCTGCGCCGCTCGCTGCGCCACCTGGAGCGCGAGGGCTTCCGCAAGGTGCACGTGCTGCGCGGGACCGAGGAGGCCGAGGCCGCCACCGTCGTCACCGAGAAGCGGTTCAACGACCTGACCCACCTCACCGGCCCGTTCGACGTCATCGGCGACGTCCACGGCTGCTCGGCCGAACTCGAGGCGCTGCTCACCGCACTGGGCTACGACGACGGCGTGCACCCCGACGGCCGCACCGCCGTGTTCGTGGGCGACCTGGTCGACCGCGGTCCGGACACCCCGGGCGTGCTGCGCCGGGTGATGTCGATGGTGAAGGACGGCCACGCGCTGTGCGTGCCCGGCAACCACGAGAACAAGTACGGCCGGTTCCTCAAGGGCCGCAAGGTCCAGCACACCCACGGGCTCGCCGAGACCGTCGCGCAGATGGAGGGCGAGAGCGAGGAGTTCAGGGCCGAGGTGCGCCGCTTCCTGGACGGCCTGGTCAGCCACTACGTCCTCGACGGCGGAAAGCTCGTCGTCTGCCACGCGGGCCTGCCCGAGAAGTACCACGGCCGCACCTCGGGACGGGTCCGTTCGCACGCCCTGTACGGCGAGACCACCGGCGAGACCGACGAGTTCGGGCTGCCGGTGCGCTACCCGTGGGCGGAGGACTACCGGGGCCGCGCGGCCGTCGTCTACGGGCACACCCCGGTCCCGGAGGCCACCTGGCTCAACAACACCATCTGCCTGGACACCGGCGCGGTCTTCGGCGGCAAGCTGACCGCGCTGCGCTGGCCGGAGCGCGAGCTGGTCGACGTACCCGCCGAGCGGGTCTGGTACGAGCCGGCACGGCCGCTGCGCACCGAGGCGCCCGGCGGCCACGACGGACGGCCGCTGGACCTCGCGGACGTGTACGGCCGCCGGGCCGTGGAGACCCGGCACGCCGGCCGGGTCGCGGTCCGCGAGGAGAACGCGGCGGCGGCCCTGGAGGTCATGAGCCGCTTCGCCGTCGACCCGCGCCTGCTGCCGTACCTGCCGCCGACCATGGCACCGACGGCGACCAGTCACGTCGACGGCTACCTGGAGCACCCGGCCGAGGCGTTCGCGCAGTACGCGGCGGACGGGGTGCCGCGGGTCGTGTGCGAGGAGAAGCACATGGGCTCGCGGGCCGTGGCCCTGGTCTGCCGGGACGCGGACGCGGCACGCGCGCGGTTCGGCGTCGACGGCCCCGGCGGGGCGCTCTACACCCGTACCGGGCGGCCGTTCTTCGACGACGAGAAGGTGACCGAGGAGATCCTCGGCCGGCTGCGCTCGGCCGTCGGGGACGCGGGCCTGTGGAAGGAGCTCGACACCGACTGGCTGCTGCTGGACGCCGAGCTGATGCCCTGGTCGCTGAAGGCCTCCGGTCTGCTGCGCAGCCAGTACGCGGCCGTCGGCGCGGCCTCGGGTGCGGTGTTCCCGGGCGCGCTCGCCGCGCTGGAGGCCGCCGCCGCGCGCGGCACCGACGTGGGCGGCCTGCTGGAGCGCCAGCGCGGCCGGGCCGCCGACGCGGCCGCGTTCACCGACGCCTACCGGCGCTACTGCTGGACGACCGACGGCCTGGAGGGGGTCCGCCTGGCCCCCTTCCAGCTCCTGGCCGTCCAGGGCCGCAGCCTCGCCGCGCTCCCGCACGACGAGCAACTGGCGCTGCTCGACCGGCTGGTGGAGCACGACGGCACCGGGCTGCTGCAGACCACGCGGCGGCTGTACGTCGACACGGGCGACCCCGAGTCGGTGCGGGCCGGTGTCGACTGGTGGCTGGAGATGACCGGCCGGGGCGGTGAGGGCATGGTCGTCAAGCCGCTCGGCGCGCTGGTGCGCGACGGGAAGGGGCGGCTGGTGCAGCCCGGCATCAAGTGCCGGGGCCGCGAGTACCTGCGGATCATCTACGGCCCCGAGTACACCCGGCCGGACAACCTGGCCCGGCTGCGGCAGCGGTTCCTGAACCACAAGCGGTCGCTGGCGATCCGTGAGTACGCCCTCGGCCTGGAGGCCCTGGACCGGCTCGCGGACGGGGAGCCGCTGTGGCGGGTGCACGAGGCGGTTTTCGGGGTGCTCGCCCTGGAGTCGGAGCCGGTGGACCCGCGTCTGTGACCGTGCGGACACGGGACGCCCTTGTGTCGCACACACTTTCGTCCATATGGTGGACGGCCGTGCGACACAAGGGTGTTCGAACGTGCGGAGGGGGAGCGGTGGAGACCGTGGAGACCGCGGAGACGCGGAGCGAGCGGCCGGAGGGGGCGGTGGGCATGGAGATCAAGAAGGTCGTGGTCCGCGAGGACCGGAGCACCAGCCGCCGGCCGGCGATCCTGGAGAAGCGGCCGACCCGCTGAGCATGCGCGTTCACCTGGTCACGATGCCGTGGCATCCGCTCGACCTCCCTTCACTGCAACTCGGCCTGCTCAACCGGCTGGTGCGGCGGGCCCGTCCGGACGCCGAGGTGACCGAGTTCCACGGCTCGCTGCGCTGGGCGGAGTACCTGCTGGAGCACTCCGGGGGGCGGCTGCGGCCGGGCGACTGCGTGGCGGTCGGCTCCGACGCGATCTTCCACGGCCTCGGCGACTGGGTCTTCTCCGGCGTCCTGTACGACGACCCCGGCTGGGGCCTGGAGCGGCTGCGTGACTACGCGGCCCGGCGGGACGTCCCGGTCGGCACGGCCGTCGACATGCGCCCGTACGCCGCCGGGTTCATCGATCTGTGCGCGGGCGTGATCCTGGCGGACGAACCGGACCTCGTCGGGTTCACCAGCACGTTCATGCAGAACGTGGCCTCCCTGGCGCTCGCCCGTGAACTCAAGCGCCGCCGGCCCGGGTTGACCGTGGTGTTCGGGGGCAGCAACTGCGAGGGGCCGATGGGCCACGCCCTGCACCGCAACCATCCCTTCGTGGACCACGTGGTACGCGGCGAGGCCGAGTACGCCTTCCCGGCCCTGCTGGAGCACCTGGCCGGGGGCACCGCGCCGGTGGACGTGCCCGGCCTGTGCTGGTGGGACGGACCCGTGTCGCGGGCCAACACCGAGACCCGGCGGACCGTGGCGCCCGCCGACATCCCCTCGCCCGACTACGACCAGTGGCAGACCGCCCTGGACGCGTCCCCGGTGCGGGAGTTCATCCACCCGAAGCTGGTGGTCGAGGGCGCCCGCGGCTGCTGGTGGGGGGAGAAGCACCACTGCACCTTCTGCGGGCTGAACGGGTCCGCCATGGCCTTCCGCGCCAAGCCGGGCGAGCGGCTGTGGGCGGAGCTGGACCGGCTGGTCCGCCGCCACCGCATCCTCGACGTGGTCACCGTCGACAACATCATCGACATGGCCTACTTCCGCGACTTCCTGCCCCGGATCGCGGGCAGCGGCTGGGACCTCAGGCTGCACTACGAGGTCAAGTCCAACCTCACGCCGGGCCAGTTGAGGCTGCTCGGCGAGTCGGGCACCGTGCACATCCAGCCCGGCATCGAGAGCCTGGGCAGCCGGGTCCTCGACCTGATGGACAAGGGCGTCACCGGCGCCCGCAACGTGCGCACCCTGCGCGAGTGCGAGAACCACGCGCTGACCTGCTCCTGGAACCTGCTGTACGGCTTCCCCGGCGAGACGGCGGACGACTACGCGCCGGTCGTCGACCAGCTCCCCGCGCTGGTCCACCTGCAGCCGCCGAGCGGCGCGCACCGCATCCAGCTGGAACGGTTCAGCCCGCACTTCACCGACCCCGGCCTCGGCTTCGGCAAGCGCCGGCCGGCCGAGATGTACCAGCACGTGTACGACCTGCCCGAGGGCGAGCTCGCCGACCTGGTCTACCTCTTCGACACCGACGACGCGGGCCTCGCGGGCCCGGCGGAGCACCGGCTGGTCGAGGCCGTCGCCGCGTGGCGGGCCGGACACGCCCACTCCCGGCTGCTGTTCGCCGCGGACGGCGCGGACCTGCTGGTGCGCGACCGGCGGCACGGGTGGCCGCCGGCCACCCACCGCTTCACCGGCTGGCGGGCCGAGGCGCTGCGCCGCCTTGAGGACGGGCGTACGGTGCCCGCGCTGCACCGGCTGCTGACGGGGGACGGCCACGACGTGCCGTCCGACGCCCTCGACCGCTGGGTGCGGCACGCCCTCCGTCTCGGCCTGCTGTTCCGGGACGGCGGCACCTACGTCGCGCTCCCCACCTGGGGCGAGCCGGTCCGGCTGCCGGAGGGCGCCGTAGGCACCGCCCCACAGGACCCCGCCCACGGGATCCTCTACCACCGGCGCGGACCCGGCTTCGTCAGCGTCATCGACCGCAGGGAGCCGGGCACCACGGTCCGGCTCACCCTCGACCACCCCGACCTGCTCGCCACCTTCGACCTGCTGTCCACACCCACCCCCCTCACCGCCCTGGCCCCCGTCCAGCGCAGAGCGGTCGACCTCCTCACCGCCGAACACCTCGTCCGCGTCGACGACGGCCTGGCCACGGCCCTGCCCCCACGGATCGACCGGTGGCCGGTGCCGTGCACGGCGATCTGAGGAGGCGGGCGGGCTTCCTCACCCCACCAACCGCAACCGCCGGTCGCAGACGCCGACGCGGATCGTCTGGCCCCAGGTGAGCTGGAGGGCGTCCGTTTCGATGCCGTCGCCGAAGGCGATCAGGTGGTCGGACTCCACGGTGAGGGACAGGGAGGCCGAGGCGCGGAGCCGGCCGGCCACCAGGGTGGTGCCGGTGGCCGGGGAGGGCCAGGCCTCGCGGACGAACCACAGCAGGCCGTCCTCGGTGGGGGAGGGCAGCGGCAGTGCGCCGCCCCGTTCCTGCCAGACCGAGCGCAGCCAGCCGGTGGCGCCGGTGCCGGTGCCGACCAGCAGCCCGGAGGAGGCCTGGGCCTCGACGGCACCCCCGTCGCCGTCGAGGCCCAGGCGGTAGCGGGCGGTCTGGTGGCCGGGCGTGCCGAGGTAGATCTCGTTGAGCGCCACCAGCCGCTGGGTGTCGTCGGCGACGGCCTCGACCATGGTGAGTTCGTCCACCGCGGTCCCGGCCGCCGGCAGCAGCTTCGCCGCGTCCGCCGGGCGGTGCCGTACCAGCACTCCGGGATTGCGCCCGGGGTCGGTGTCGATGCCGATGACCGGCTGGCCCGTCAGGTACTTGGCGGCGTTCGCCACCAGCCCGTCCTGGCCGACCACGACCACCACGTCCTCCGGGGCGAACAGGAACCGGTCCAGGTCGGCGCGCTCCACCCGGGCCTGGCGCCAGGTCAGCGGCACCGCGGCGGCCACCTCGGCCAGGGCGCCCCGGGCCCTGCGGTGGCGTTCGGCGACCTCTTCGATGTCCCGGCCCCGGGAGGCGAGGAAGAAGGCGGCCTGGCCGTGCGTGCCGTGCCGGGCCACCAGCTCCTCGTACTCGGTGGTGCGGTGGACCAGGACGGCCCGCCGGGCGAGGCTCACCGGGCGCCCTCGGCGTCGCCGCCGAGCTTGGCCAGCAGCCCGGTCAGCACGTCGGGGGAGACGGTCACGCTGTCGATCCGCGGCAGGTTCTCGGCGAGCCGGGTCGCGGTGAGCGCCCGCAGGGTCGTCGTCCCGTCCACTCCGGCCTCGGTGTGCACCCGCAGCCAGGCCGCCTGTGCCTGCGCCCGCGCCTCCCCGACCTCGCGCGCGGCCTCGGCCTCCGCGCGGGCGAGCTGCCGGGAGCGGGCCGCCTCCGCCTCGGCGAGCTTCAGCGTCCGGGCGGCCTCGGCCTCGGCGAGCCCCACGGAGCGGGTGGCCTCCGCCTCGGCCAGCTTCACCGACCGCGCCGCCTCCGCCTCGGCGCGCACCGCGTCCGCGGCCGCCTGTTCCTCGGCCTCGCGGCGTGCGTTGGTGCCGCGCTGCTCGACCAGCTGTTCCTCGCGGCGGGCCAGCTCGATCCGGCTGGCCAGCTCGTTCTCGGCGATGGCGCGCTCCCGCTCGACCGCCACGGCCCGCCGTTCGTAGGTGGCGCGGTCGGCCTCCTGCTGGATCTGCTCCCGGGCCGGGGTGCGCAGCGCCCGCTCCACCTCGGGCTCGGGCCGCAGCGCCATCACGCGGACGGCGACCACCTCGATGCCGGTGGCCGGCAGCCGGGGCTCGGCGCCCAGTCCGGCCGCGACCCGCTCGCGCACCGCCGCCACCCCGTCCACCAGCGCCGCCGCGAGGGGCGTGCGCGCCAGCACGTCCAGTGCGTGCTGCTGGGCCGTCTCGGTGAGCAGGGTGCCGAGCTGGTCCAGCGGGGTGCCCCGCCAGGCGCCCGTGTCCGGGTCGATCGAGAAGTCCAGGCGGGCGGCGGCAATGGCCGGGTCGGCGATCCGGTAGGTGACCGTCGCCTGCACCGAGACGTCCTGGAAGTCGGAGGTGCGGGCGTGGAAGGTCATCGCCAGCTCCCGGTCGTCGACCGGCACCTCGGAGAGCGCGGCCGTCAGCGGGCGGAACCAGAAGCTGAGCCCGGTCCCGTCGTGCACCAGCGCGCCGGAGCGGTGGTGCCGTATGTGCGCCGTGGGCGCCCCGCGCAGATGGCGCCAGCCCAGGCGCCGGGTGATGTCGGCCATGGATCCCCTCGCTTTTCGTCATGACGACGATAAGCGGGAGTCCCTGTTCTCGTCAAGGGGACGAAAACAGGAACTGGCGGAAACGGTCAATGGGAGCGTGAAGGTGGTCGTCCCCGGCCAGGATGGAGGCATGGCATACCACGTCCACTCCGAGGCCGGGCGACTGCGCCGCGTGATCCTGCACCGGCCCGACCTCGAGCTCAAAAGGCTCACGCCCAGCAACAAGGACGCCCTCCTCTTCGACGACGTGCTGTGGGTGCGCCGGGCACGCGCCGAGCACGACGGGTTCGCCGACGTCCTGCGTGACCGGGGGGTCGCCGTCCACCTCTTCGGCGACCTGCTCACCGAGACCCTGGACGTCCCGGAGGCGCGCTCCCTCGTCCTCGACCGGGTCTTCGACGAGAAGGAGTACGGCCCGCTCGCCACCGACCACCTGCGCGCCGCCTTCGAGACGCTGCCGGCGCGCGAACTGGCCGAGGCCCTGGTGGGCGGCATGACGAAGCGCGAGTTCCTGGAGGCGCACGCGGAGCCGACCTCCGTGCGGTTCCACGTGATGGACCTCGACGACTTCCTGCTCGGCCCGCTGCCCAACCACCTCTTCACCCGCGACACCTCCGCCTGGATCTACGACGGGGTCGCCATCAACGCCATGCGGCGGCCCGCCCGGCAGCGGGAGGCCGTGCACTTCGAGGCGATCTACCGGCACCACCCGCTGTTCCGCGACGAGACGTTCCGGGTCTGGTCCCGGGGGCAGGCCGACTACCCCTCCACCATCGAGGGCGGCGACGTCCTGGTCATCGGCAACGGCGCCGTCCTCATCGGCATGAGCGAGCGCACCACCCCGCAGGCCGTGGAGATGCTGGCGCACAAGTTGTTCGCGGCGGGCTCCGCGTCCACGATCGTCGCGCTCGACATGCCCAAGCGGCGGGCCTTCATGCACCTCGACACCGTGATGACCATGGTCGACGGCGACACCTTCACCCAGTACGCCGGTCTCGGCATGCTGCGCTCGTACACCATCGAGCCGGGCGCGGGCGAGCAGGAGCTGAAGGTCACCGACCATCCGCCGGAGCACATGCACCGCGCGATCGCCGCCGCGCTGGGGCTCGGCCAGATCCGGGTGCTGACCGCCACCCAGGACGTGCACGCGGCCGAGCGCGAACAGTGGGACGACGGCTGCAACGTGCTCGCCGTGGAGCCGGGTGTCGTCGTCGCCTACGAGCGCAACTCCACCACCAACACCCATCTGCGCAAACAGGGCATCGAGGTGATCGAGATCCCCGGCAGCGAGCTGGGCCGGGGCAGGGGCGGCCCGCGCTGCATGAGCTGCCCCGTCGAGCGCGAGGCGGTGTGACCGACCGGACGCGTGGGGGCCGCATATAAATGCCATTGGTCGTATAGAATTCCAGGGTCCTCAGTCCTCGTACCTTTGGAGCGCCCCCATGGCGACCGTCCCGACCGCCCTCGCCGGCCGTCACTTCCTCAAGGAGCTGGACTTCACCGAGGAGGAGTTCCGCGGTCTGGTCGAGCTGGCCGCCGAGCTGAAGGCCGCCAAGAGGGCCGGGACCGAGACGCAGTACCTGCGCGGCCGCAACATCGCGCTGATCTTCGAGAAGACCTCGACGCGCACCCGCTGCGCGTTCGAGGTCGCCGCCGCCGACCAGGGCGCCCACACCACGTACCTCGACCCCTCGGGCTCGCAGATCGGCCACAAGGAGTCGGTGCGGGACACCGCCCGGGTCCTCGGCCGGATGTTCGACGCCATCGAGTACCGGGGCGACAGCCAGGCCGGGGTCGAGGAGCTGGCCGCGCACGCCGGCGTGCCCGTCTACAACGGGCTCACGGACGACTGGCACCCCACCCAGATGCTCGCCGACGTGCTCACCATGACCGAGCACGGCACCAGGCCGCTGAAGGAGACCGCCTTCGCCTACCTCGGCGACGCCCGCTTCAACATGGGCAACTCCTACCTGGTCACCGGCGCCCTGCTCGGGATGGACGTGCGGATCGTCGCGCCGAAGTCCTACTGGCCGGCCCAGGAGATCGTCGACCGCGCCCGGGAGCTGGCCGGGTCCTCCGGCGCCCGGATCACGCTCACCGAAGACGTCGCCGAGGGCGTCGCGGGCGCCGATTTCGTCGCCACCGACGTCTGGGTCTCGATGGGCGAGCCCAAGACGGTGTGGGACGAGCGGATCACCGCCCTCGCCCCGTACGCCGTCACCATGGACGTCCTGCGTGCCACCGGCAATCCGGACGTGAAGTTCCTGCACTGCCTGCCGGCCTTCCACGACCTCGGCACCAAGGTCGGCCGGGAGATCCACGAGAGCCACGGCCTGACCTCGCTCGAGGTCACGGACGAGGTCTTCGAGTCCGCCCACTCCGTCGTCTTCGACGAGGCCGAGAACCGGCTGCACACCATCAAGGCCGTGCTGGTCGCCACCCTCGCCTGAGTCGATTTATCCTGACCGGCGGCCCTCGGACCACCCTTCCGGGGCCGCCGCCGCGACCGGGGAAATCCCCACGGGTCGCCCGCACCACCAGAAACGAGCACCACCCGCATGCCCGCCTCCCGCATCAAGTCCCCGCACCTGCTCGTCGCCGAATCCGGCGCCGACCGTGAGGGCCACGGCCTCAAGCGCACCATGGGCCTCTTCCAGCTCATCTGCTTCGGCGTCGGCGCCATCGTCGGCACCGGCATCTTCGTCGGCCTCTCCGACTCCGTCGCCCAGGCCGGCCCCGCCGTGGTCGTCTCCTTCGTGCTCGCCGCGATCACCTGCGTCTTCACCGCCCTCTCCTTCGCCGAGCTGGGCGGCGCGATCCCGGTCTCCGGCTCCTCGTACTCCTTCGCCTACGCGGGCCTGGGCGAGTCCACCGCCTTCCTGGTCGGCTGGTGCCTGCTGCTGGAGTACGGCATCTCCATCTCGGCCGTCGCGGTCGGCTGGAGCCAGTACGTCAACGAACTGCTGCACAGCCTCACCGGCTGGCAGCTCCCGGCCGTGCTCTCCGCCGGCCCCGGCGACCACGGGATCGTGAACCTGCCCGCCGTGATCGTCATCGCCATGGCGTCCGTGCTGCTGGTGCGCGGGGTGCGGGAGAGCGCCGGGGCGACCGCCGCCATGGCCGCCGTGAAGCTGGTCATCCTGCTGGCCTTCTGCGCCATCGGCTACAGCGCCTTCAAGCACGGCAACCTCACCCCGTTCTCCCCGGCCGGCCTCGGCGGCATCGGCGCGGGCACCACCGCCGCGTTCTTCTCCTACATCGGCTTCGACGCCATCACCACGGCCGGCGAGGAGGCGAAGAACCCGCGCCGGGACATCCCCGTCGCCATCCTCGTCTGCATGGGCCTGGTCACCCTGCTGTACTGCGCGGTCGCGCTCGCCGCGATCGGCGCCATCGGCGGCCACCAGGTCGCCGACCGGCCCGCCGCGCTGTCGTACGTCGTCAACCAGGTCACCGGCTCCACCGTCGGCGGCGGGGTGATCGCCTTCGGCGCGGTCGTCGCCATCGCCTCCGTGGTGCTCGCCGTGATGTACGGCCAGACCCGCATCCTGATGTCGATGTCCCGGGACGGCCTGATCCCGCGCGTCTTCGAGAAGGTCTCCCCGAAGACCTCCACCCCGGTGGCCGGCACGCTCATCGTCGCCGTCGTCTTCGCCGTTCCGGCGGCCTTCGCCTCGCTCGACGCCGTGATGAACCTGTGCACCATCGGCACGCTCGCCATCATGGCCGTCGTCAACATCACCGTGATCGCCCTGCGCCGCCGCGAGCCCGGCCTCGACCGCAGCTTCCGGGTGCCGTTCTACCCCGTGGGCCCGCTGCTGGGCGTCGGCTTCTGCCTGTACCTGATGTACGAGACCGGCTGGCGGACCTGGGTCCAGTTCGCGCTGTTCGTCGTGGCCGGCCTCGTCGTGTACCTCGCCTACGGGCGCCGGCACTCCACGCTGGCGCGGCCCGTCCCCGCGGTCACGCCGGGCGCCGCTGAGCGGGAACCACAGGCAGTCTGAACCACACCGCCTTGCCCGACGGGGTGGGGCGGTGACCGCAGGACGAACTGAGGGCGCGGATCAGCAGCAGGCCGCGCCCGCCCTCCTGCCAGACGTCGGGCTCCTCGATCACCGGGCGGGTCAGATGACCGGGCGGCGCCGGGTCCGGGTCGTGCACCTCGACCTGGCAGCCGCTCGGCCGCAGCTCCACCACCAGCTCTATCGGGCCGCGGCCGGCCGTGTGCTCCACCGCGTTGGCCACCAGCTCCGCCGTCAGCAGCTCGGCGGTGTCGCTGTCGGCCGGGTGCTCCACCTCGGCGATGGCCGTACGCACCAGAGCACGGGCCACCGGCACCGCGGCGGCGGTGTGCGGCAGCGCGATGCGCCAGGAGGCCGATTCGGTGGGGCGTTCGTGCAAGGCGAGTCCGTTCATGGAGCAGGCTGTCCTGCTTTCGACTAGGGAATGGTACGGGCCCGGTCGCACAGGACGGCCGCCGGGCGCCGCTCGGGACCATCGGCCCCGGTACCGGGCGGCCTACCCACGAGGACGCGCCGCCTCGCCCCGCCCGGCCCACTGTTACGACGCTGTCGACGACCGGTGACGCCCGTGACCGGACCGGGCCGCGCCCCACCCCGTTGTCGCGCCATCGTGACGACGGTCACGAACGGGTGATAGCTTTTCCGGGTAGCGCACGTGAGGCACCGCCCCCCTAGGAGGCCGCACGTCATGAGTCCCTTCACCGGCTCCGCCGCCCGCACCCGCGACTGGGAGCACCTGCGGGTCCAGATCGCCGACGGGGTCGCCACCGTCACCCTCGACCGGCCCGCCAAGCTCAACGCCCTCACCTTCGGCGCCTACGCCGATCTGCGTGACCTGCTCGCCGAGCTGTCCCGGGAGCGGTCCGTGCGCGCCCTGGTGCTCGCGGGCGAGGGGCGCGGCTTCTGCTCCGGCGGCGACGTGGACGAGATCATCGGCGCCACCCTGGCCATGGACACCGCCCAGCTCCTCGACTTCAACCGGATGACCGGACAGGTCGTACGGGCGGTGCGGGAGTGCCCGTTCCCCGTGATCGCCGCCGTGCACGGGGTGGCGGCCGGCGCCGGCGCCGTCCTGGCGCTCGCGGCCGACTTCCGGGTCGCCGACCCCTCCGCCCGGTTCGCCTTCCTCTTCACCCGGGTCGGCCTGTCCGGCGGTGACATGGGCGCGGCCTACCTGCTGCCCCGGGTCGTCGGCCTCGGCCACGCCACCCGGCTGCTGATGCTGGGCGAGCAGGTCCGCGCGCCCGAGGCCGAGCGCATCGGCCTGATCAGCCTGCTCACCGAGGAGGGCGGGGCCGACGAGGCCGCCGCCGCGCTCGCCCGCCGGCTGGCCGACGGGCCGGCCCTGGCGCACGCGCAGACGAAGGCGCTGCTGACGGCGGAACTCGACATGCCGCTGGCGGCCTCCGTGGAGCTGGACGCCTCCACCCAGGCGCTGCTGATGAACGGCGAGGACTACGCGGAGTTCCACGCCGCGTTCCGGGAGAAGCGGCCTCCCAAGTGGCGGGGGCGGTGACCGTGCGGCGCATCGCGATCATCGGCGGCGGCCCCGGCGGCCTGTACGCGGCCGCCCTGCTGAAGCGGCTCGACCCCGCGCGGGAGATCACCGTCTGGGAACGCAACGCCCCCGACGAGACCTTCGGCTTCGGCGTGGTGCTCTCCGACGAGACCCTCGGCGGCATCGAGCACGCCGACCCCGTCGTCTACGAGGCACTGAAGAAGGAGTTCGTCCGCTGGGACGACATCGACATCGTGCACCGGGGGGTGCGCCACCGCTCCGGCGGCCACGGGTTCGCCGCGCTCGGCCGCCGCCGGCTGCTGCGGGTCCTGCACGAACGCTGCCGCTCGCTCGGTGTGGAGCTGCGCTTCGCCACCGAGGCGCCGCCCCTCGACGAGCTCCGCGCACGGCACGACCTGGTCGTCGCCGCCGACGGCGTGCGCAGCACCACCCGCACGGCCCTCGCCGACGCCTTCCGCCCCCGGGTGACCGAGCACCGCTGCCGGTACATCTGGCTGGCCGCCGACTTCGCCTTCGACGCCTTCCGCTTCGAGATCGCCGAGACCGAGCACGGCGTCATGCAACTGCACGGCTACCCCTACGCGGCCGACGCCTCCACCGTCATCGTCGAGATGCGCGAGGAGGTCTGGCGGGCGGCGGGACTCGACCGGGCCGGACCGCGGGAGTCCGTGGAGCGCTGCGCCAAGGTCTTCGCCGACGCCCTCGGCGGACGGCCGCTGCGCTCGAACAACTCGGCCTGGACCACCTTCCGCACGGTCGTCACCGAGCACTGGTCGCACGGCGACGTCGTCCTGCTCGGCGACGCGGCCCACACCGCCCACTTCTCCATCGGCTCCGGCACCAAGCTCGCCGTGGAGGACGCGCTGGCCCTCGCCGCGTGCCTGGCGGAGCAGCCCGACGTGCCCGCCGCCCTGGCCGCCTACGAGCAGGAGCGCCGGCCCGTCGTCGCCTCCACCCAGCGGGCCGCCCGGGCCAGCCTGGAGTGGTTCGAGGACCTGGGCCGCTACCTCGACCAGCCGCCCCGCCAGTTCGCCTTCAACCTGCTCACCCGCAGCCGCCGGGTCACCCACGACAACCTCCGGCTGCGTGACGCCCACTTCACCGAGGCCGTCGAGCGCGAGTTCGGCTGCCCGCCGGGCACACCCCCGATGTTCACCCCGTTCCGGCTGCACGGCCTGACCCTGCGCAACCGGGTCGTCGTGTCGCCCATGGACCTCTACTCGGCCGTCGACGGCGTCCCCGGCGACTTCCACCTGGTCCACCTCGGCGCCCGCGCCCTCGGCGGGGCCGGCCTGGTGATGACCGAGATGGTGTGCGTCAGCGAGGAGGGGCGCATCACCCCGGGCTGCACCGGCCTCTACACCGCCCGCCAGGGCGAGGCGTGGCGGCGGATCACCGACTTCGTGCACACCCAGGCGCCCGGCACGGCGATCGGTGTGCAGCTCGGCCACTCCGGGCGCAAGGGCTCCACCAGGCTCATGTGGGAGGGCATGGACGAACCGCTGCCCGAGGGCAACTGGCCGCTGTCGGCCGCCTCCCCGCTGCCGTACCGGCCGGACGGCCAGATCCCGCGCGAGCTCTCCCGGGCCCAGCTCACCGACGTCCGCGAGCAGTTCGCGGCGGCCGCCTGGCGGGCCGCCCGGGCCGGCTTCGACCTGCTCGAACTGCACTGCGCGCACGGCTACCTGCTCTCCGGCTTCCTCTCCCCGCTCACCAACCTGCGCACCGACGCCTACGGCGGCTCGCTGGAGAAGCGGCTGCGGTTCCCGCTGGAGGTCTTCGACGCGGTGCGCGGAGTGTGGCCGGACGACCGCCCCATGAGCGTACGCATCTCGGCCACCGACTGGGCCGAGGGCGGCACCACCGCCGAGGAGGCGGTCGCGATCGCCCGGGCCTTCGCGGCGCACGGCGCCGACGCGATCGACGTCTCCACCGGCCAGGTCGTGGCCGGGGAACGGCCGGAGTTCGGGCGGTCGTACCAGACGCCGTTCGCCGACCGCATCCGGCACGAGGTCCGCGTCCCGGTGATCGCCGTCGGCGCGATCTCCTCCTGGGACGACGTCAACTCCCTGATCCTGGCCGGGCGCACCGACCTGTGCGCCCTGGCCCGCCCGCACCTGTACGACCCGCACTGGACCCTGCACGCGGCGGCCGAGCAGGGCTACCAGGGCCCCGGCGTGGTCTGGCCCGCCCCCTACCGGGCGGGCAGCAGGCGCCCCCAGACCGGCCGCACGGACGCGCCGAGGCCGCGGCTGGCGCTCGATTCGGTCACAGCCCTCCCACCCGATCCGCACGGTTCCTGAACCGGTCCTGGTGGTCGCGGGGCATCTTCACGACGGACACCGAGAACCTCCGGGTGCTCCTCGACCACGGCCTGCCCGCGGTGATCTACCTCGCCGTCGGGCACGGGACGGCGGTGCGGCTGCGCCGCTTCTGCCCCCGCGCCCGGGACCGCTCAGCCCGCCGCGGGCCCGGCCCCCACGAACCCGGCCCCCGCGTCCCGCAGCCGCTCGTGCAGCCCCCGGAACACCTCCGCCGAGCGGACGCCCGGCCAGTCGGCCGGAAGCAGGTGGGCGGGCAGGCCGGGGTCGGTGTACGGGAGGTGGCGCCAGGTGTCGAGGGCGAGGAGGTAGTCGCGGTAGGCGTCCTCGGGTTCGGTGTCCGTGCGCCCCTCCCAGGCGTGCAGCACGGGCGCGTGCGCGTCGAGGAAGCGCTCGTGCTCCTTGGCGATCGCCGCCAGGTCCCACCAGCGGGCGACCGCCTCCGGGGTGGGGGCGAAGCCGAGGTGCTCGCCGCGGAAGAAGTCGACGTACGGGTCCAGACGCAGCCGCCCCAGGGTGTGCCGGGTCTCCTCGTAGAGCCGGGCCGGGGCGATCCACACCCCGGGCGCCGCCGTACCGAAGCCAAGGCCGGCCAGCCGGGAGCGCAGCACATGCCGCTTCTGCCGCTCCGACTCGGGCACCGAGAACACCGCGAGCACCCAGCCCTCGTCCTCAGGCGGCCCGGCCAGATAGATACGGCGGTCGCCGTCGTCCATCAACTGACGGGCCTCGGGCGAGAGCTCGTAGCCGGCCGCCCCGGTCGTGGTGCGCGCGGGCAGCAGCAGGCCGCGGCGTTTGAGCCGGGACACCGAGGAGCGGACGGACGGCGCGTCCACGCCGACCGCGGCCAGGAGCCGGATCAGCTCGGCGACGGGCACCGGACCGGGTGCGAAGCGGCCGTACGCGCCGTAGAGCGTGACGATGAGGGACCTGGGGGCGTGCTGCTCGGACACGTTGATCATTTTAGGTCGTCGATATCACTGCCGGTCACCTCCGGTCCGCAACCGGAACCTCTGGAGCTTGCCGGTGGCCGTGCGGGGCAGCGCGTCCAGGAAGACGAACTCACGCGGGCACTTGTACGGGGTCAGCTCGCGGGTGAGGAAGGCACGCAGCGCCTCCGTGTCACGTGGCGCGCCCTCCCGCAGGACGGTGTACGCCACCGCCACCTGGCCGCGGGCCTCGTCGGGCCGGCCGACGACGGCCGTCTCGACCACGTCGGGGTGGCGCAGCAGGGCGTCCTCCACCTCCGGTCCGGCGATGTTGTACCCGGCGGAGACGATCATGTCGTCGGCGCGGGCCACGTAGCGGAAGTAGCCGTCGCTCTCCCGGACGTAGGTGTCACCGGTGACGTTCCAGCCGCCGCGCACGTACTCCCGCTGCCGCGGGTCGGCCAGGTAGCGGCAGCCCACCGGGCCGCGGACCGCGAGCAGGCCGGGCTCGCCGTCGGGCACCGGGTCGCCGTGCGCGTCCTGCACGCGCGCCTGCCAGCCCGGCACCGGGACGCCCGTCGTGCCGGGCCTGATCCGCTCGTCGGCCGCCGAGATGAAGATGTGCAGCAGCTCGGTGGCGCCGATGCCGTTGATGACGCGCAGCCCGGTCTTCTCCCGCCAGGCCCGCCAGGTGGCCGCGGGCAGGTTCTCGCCCGCGGACACGCAGCGGCGCAGGGACGAGATGTCGTGGCCGTCCAGCTCGTCGAGCATCGCCCGGTAGGCGGTCGGCGCGGTGAACAGCACCGAGACCCGGTGCTCGGCGATCGCGGGCAGCAGCTGCCGGGGGCCGGCCTGTTCGAGGAGCAGGGCGCTGGCTCCGGCCCGCAGCGGGAAGACCACGAGGCCGCCGAGGCCGAAGGTGAAGCCGAGCGGTGGGCTGCCGGCGAACACGTCGTCCTGGTGGGGGCGCAGCACATGTCGGGAGAAGGTGTCGGCTATCGCCAGCACGTCCCGGTGGAAGTGCATGCACCCCTTGGGCCGGCCGGTGGTGCCGGAGGTGAAGGCGATGAGGGCCACGTCGTCGGCGGCCGTCTCCACCGCCGGGTACGGGGTGCCGGGCGCCGGGCGGCGCAGCAGGTCGTCGGGCGCGTCGCCGCCGTACGTCGTGATGCCGAGGCCCGGGATCTCGGCCTTCGCCAGGTCGTCCACGGCCCGCACGTCGCACAGGGCGTGCCGGACCCGGGCGATCTCGCACATCGTGGCCAGCTCGTGCGGACGCTGCTGGGCCAGCACGGTGACCGCGACCGCGCCCGCCTTCAGCACCGCAAGCCAGCAGGCGGCGAGCCAGGGTCCGGTGGGGCCGCGCAGCAGCACCCGGTTGCCGGGCACCACCCCCAGCTCGCCGGTGAGGACGTGCGCGATGCGGTCCACCCGGGCGCGCAGGTCGCCGTACGTCCAGGTGGGGCCGGCCGGGGTGTGGAAGGCCGGCCGGGCGGGGTCGGTGCCGCCGAGCAGCTCGACCGCGCAGTTGAGCCGCTCCGGGTAGTGCAGCTCCGGCAGGTCGAAGCACAGCTCGGGCCACTCGTCCGGCGGCGGGAGATGGTCGCGCGCGAAGGTGTCGACGTGGGCCGAGACGTGCATGGCGGTTCGCCCCCTATGCCGTGACAGGCGTCGAGACGGGCGTCCTGGTGCGCTCGCGGATCGAGCGTATCGTGTTGGTGACGGCAGTCAACTGTGCGCGATAACCTCGTTCGGAGACGGGGAGGGCCGACGGGACCCGTCCCGGAGGGAGGACCGGCAGTGCCCGCATTCTCACTCGAACCGGAACAGACCGCCTGGTGCGCCGAGCTGCGCGCCCTGGCGGCCGAACGGCTGCGCCCGCTCGCCGACAAGGGCGAACCGGGCCGGGTCAACCGGCCGCTCCTGACCGAACTGGGCCGGCTCGGGCTCCTCGCGCGGCTGTTCGCGTCCGGCGCGCTCGACCTGTGCCTGATGCGGGAGTCGCTGGCCCAGTCCTGCACGGAGGCCGAGACCGCGCTGGCCCTCCAGGGACTCGGCGCCCACCCGGTGCACGCCCACGGCAGCGCCGCCCAGCGCGAGCGCTGGCTGCCCCGGGTGACCGACGGCAGCGCGGTGGCCGCGTTCGCGCTCAGCGAGCCGGGCGCCGGCTCGGACGCGGCGGCCCTCGCCCTCGCGGCCGAGCCCGACGGCGCCTCCGGCTGGCGGCTCACCGGCGCCAAGTGCTGGATCTCCAACGCCCCCGAGGCCGACTTCTACACCGTCTTCGCCCGCACCACCCCCGGCGCCGGAGCCCGCGGGGTGACCGCCTTCCTGGTCCCCGCCGACCGGCCGGGCCTCACCGGCTCCGCACTGGAGATGATCTCACCGCACCCCATCGGAGCCCTCGACTTCGACGCCGTGCCCGTCACCGCCGAGGACGTGCTCGGCGAGCCCGGCCGCGGCTTCGCCGTCGCCATGGGCACCCTCAACCTGTTCCGGCCGAGCGTCGGCGCCTTCGCGGTCGGCATGGCCCAGGCCGCGCTCGAGGCCACCCTGCGCCACACCGCCGAACGGGAGGCGTTCGGCGGGCCGTTGATGCGCATGCAGGCCGTGTCCCACCAGGTCGCCGAGATGGCCCTGCGCACGGAGGCGGCCCGGCTGATGGTGTACGCGGCGGCGAGCGCCCACGACGCCGGCGCACCGGACGTCCCCGGGCGCGCCGCCATGGCGAAGCTGCTCGCCACCGAGACCGCGCAGTACGTCGTCGACACCGCTGTCCAGCTGCACGGCGCGCGGGCCCTGCGCCGCGGCCACCTCCTCGAACACCTCTACCGCGAGGTGCGCGCCCCGCGGATCTACGAGGGCGCGAGCGAGGTGCAGCGGGGCATCATCGCCAAGGAGCTCTACACCACACGGACCCGGGAGGCCCGGTGACGACCGAGCGCGTCAACCCGCCCGAACTGTCCCCGCCCGCGGGCTTCTCGCACGCCGTCGTCGCCACCGGCTCCCGCGTGGTGTTCCTCGCGGGCCAGACGGCCCTCGACGGCGACGGCGAGGTCACCGGCGCCACCCTGCCCGAGCAGTTCGAGAAGGCGCTCACCAACCTCCTCACCGCCCTGACCGCGGCCGGCGGCACCCCCGCCGACCTCGCCCGCGTCACCGTCTACGCCACCGACGTCGCCGACTACCGCACCCACGCCCGGCGACTGGGCCGCATCTGGCGGGAGCGGGCGGGCCGGGACTACCCGGCGATGGCGGTCGTGCAGGTCGTACGGCTGTGGGACGAGCGGGCGCTGGTGGAACTGGACGGGTTCGCGGTGCTGCCCTGAACCCTCAGGCCGCCACCGCGAGCCGCTCGGCCGGGACCCGGCGGGGCGGGACCACGCTGCCGTCCGGGTGCAGTTCGCCCGAGTCGTCGAAGACGATCGAACCGTCGCACAGCAGGGCCCAGCCCTGCTCCGGACGGGCGGCAACGAGGTGCGGGACATCGGCGCGGACGGCCGTGGACGAGATGGGGCAGGAGCACATGGCGCACCTCCACAGCAGGTGGAAAGGGGCCGGCGGGATCGGCCGCGGCCCGGCATGCACCGACCATGCCCCCGTCGTGGCCGCGGGGGAACCGTCCGCCGGGAAGCGTGACAACACGCGGACAACTTCCGGACGGTCCGAAGACGCGCCACCGATGGGGTGACGGTCACGGCGGGCGGCCCGGCCGACCGGTACCAGTGGGAACCCCCCACCCCACGGAACCGGGAGGCATCCCATGCCTGTACGCCACGCCCTCGCCACCACCCTGGGAGCAGCGGCGCTGCTGTGTGCCGCCGTAGGCCCGGCCGCCGCCGACACCGGCGAGCGCATCACCGTCGACCCCACCGGCACCGTCGCCGCCGACGGCACCGTCACCCTCTCCGGCACCTACCGCTGCACCGCCGGCACCGGACCGGTCCTCGTCGGCTCCTCGGTCGGCCAGTCGGACCCCCGGGTCCAGCAGGGCGTCGGCGGCGGCGTCGCGCTGTGCGACGGCGCCGAGCACCGCTGGGAGAACTCCGGCAAGGTCGTGCCCGGTTCGGTCGAGGCGGGGCCGGCCCATGTCCAGGCCGCCCTGGTCGAGCTGCGTCCGTCGGGCATCGTGCCGCTGCCCCACTTCCACGCGGTGGCGGAACGGGACATCACCCTCGTCAAGGACTGACGCGCCCGCCCGGCGGCCCCGCACCCCGAGGGGCGCGGGGCCGCCGGGCGCGGGCCGCGGTCGTCAGGAGCGCTGCCAGCTGTGCGGGGCGTGGAAGGCGTGGGGGCGCCAGGAGGTGGTGCCGGGCGAGGAGGGCTCGGCGCCCTGCCCGGCCAGCGCGCTCCGGCTGAGCAGCAGCACCGTCAGGGCGGCCAGCTCCTCGTCGGTGGCCTCGCCCCGTTCGACCCGGATCGGGGGAGTGGGGGACGTCGAGGACACGGGGGACGCGGGGGTTGTGGGGGACACCAGGGACATGCTGACCTCCGTCACTGAGGGGGATTGCCGTGCTTGCGCACGGGACGCTCGGCGTGCTTGGTGCGCAGCATCGCCAGCGCGCCGATGAGGACGCGGCGGGTCTCGGCGGGGTCGATGACGTCGTCCACGAGGCCGCGCTCGGCCGCGTAGTAGGGGTGCATCAGCTCGGCCTTGTACTCCTTGACCATCTTCTGCCGCATCGCCTCGGGGTCCTCGGCCTCGGCGATCTGACGGCGGAAGATGACGTTGGCCGCGCCCTCGGCGCCCATCACGGCGATCTCGTTGGTGGGCCAGGCGTAGGTGAGGTCGGCCCCGATCGACTGGGAGTCCATGACGATGTAGGCACCTCCGTACGCCTTGCGCAGGATCAGCGAGATCCTCGGCACGGTCGCGTCGCAGTAGGCGTAGAGGAGCTTGGCGCCGTGGCGGATGATGCCGCCGTGCTCCTGGCCCACGCCCGGCAGGAAGCCGGGCACGTCCAGCAGGGTGACGATCGGGATGCTGAACGCGTCGCACATCTGCACGAAGCGGGCCGCTTTCTCGGAGGCCTCGATGTCCAGCACGCCCGCCAGGGTCTGCGGCTGGTTGGCGACGATCCCGACGACCTGGCCGTCCAGCCGGGCCAGGGCGCAGATGACGTTGCGTGCCCAGCGCTGGTGGACCTCCAGGTACTCGCCGTCGTCGACGATCTCCTCGATCACCCGGGTCATGTCGTACGGCCGGTTCCCGTCGGCCGGCACCAGGTCGGCCAGCGTCTCGCAGCGCCGGTCCGCGGGGTCGTCGCAGGGCACCGAGGGCGGGTTCTCGCGGTTGTTGCGGGGCAGCAGCGACAGGAGGTACCGCACCTCCTCCAGGCAGGTCTCCTCGTCGTCGTAGGCGAAGTGGCACACGCCGGAGGTCTCGGCGTGGACGTCGGCGCCGCCCAGGCCGTTCTGGGTGATCTCCTCGCCGGTGACCGCCTTGACCACGTCCGGGCCCGTGATGAACATCTGCGACGTCTCGCGGACCATGAACACGAAGTCGGTGAGCGCCGGGCTGTAGGCGGCACCGCCGGCGCACGGACCCAGCATCACCGAGATCTGCGGGATGACACCGGAGGCCGCCGTGTTGCGCCGGAAGATGCCGCCGTACCCCGCGAGGGCGGTGACGCCCTCCTGGATCCGTGCGCCCGCGCCGTCGTTCAGGGAGACCAGGGGCGCCCCGGCCGCGATGGCCATGTCCATGATCTTGTGGATCTTGGCGGCATGGGCCTCGCCCAGCGCGCCGCCGAAGATCCGGAAGTCATGGGCGTACACGAAGACGGTGCGGCCCTCGACCGTGCCCCAGCCGGTGACCACACCGTCGGTGTACGGCTTCTTCGCCTCCAGGCCGAACCCGGTCGCCCGGTGCCGGCGCAGCGACTCGACCTCCTGGAAGGAGCCCTCGTCGAGGAGCAGGCCGATCCGTTCGCGCACGGTGAGCTTGCCCTTGGCCTTCTGGGCGGCGGTCGCCTTCTCGCTCGGGCCGGCGAGCACCCGCTCGCGTATGCCGGCCAGTTCCTCGACCTGGGACCTCATGTCTCCCCCTGCTTCCCTGAAGTGACGGATTACCGGTCGCCGAGCCGGCGCAGCGCGCTCGCCTGGAGTGCGGCGAACGCCGCCACGACGGCCGCCTGGAGCACGGTCCACACCGTGCCGACGGTGTTCGGGCCGAACCACCCGAAGACGGCGGTGGCGACCGAGGCGAGTGCCCACAGCGCGTTGGCCTCGATCACCGCCTTGGTCGCGGTCCTGCCCGGCACCGGCCGGCTCGCCAGCAGGGCCACGAGGGCGCCGTACACGGTGAGGAACGCCCCGATGCCGCGCAGGAGTCCGGAGCCGAGGCCGAGCAGGTCGCCCACCGGTCCGGCGGCGAGCAGGTAGATCAGGCCGTTGGCGGCGGTGACGGCCGCGTCCAGCGCGAGGAAAGTCCGTAACGGGCGGGCCGCGGCGGAGCGGGTGAGCGTATGCCGCGCCGCGTGCGCCGGGGTCTGGCTCGTGGTCATGGGGCCTCCGAAAGTAGGGAAGTCTGATTCCACTTGCCCGAAGAGCGTGCCAAGGCGGGCTGACCGGCGGCTGACGGAGCGCTTACGCGGACCGGCCGCTCAGACCGCCCGGACCCGGGCCGTCAGACCGGCTGCAGGCGCATGTCGCCGGTCAGGGCCGGATCGTGGGAGAGGATCGCGTGCTCGACCCGGCGCAGCGCGGGGGAGGGCTGTATTCCCAGCTCGTCGTCGAGGTGGCGGCGCATCCGGCGGAAGACGTCGAGGGCGTCGGCCTGCCGGCCCGAGCCGTACAGGGCGATCATCAACTGCTCGCAGAACCGTTCCCGCAACGGGTGGTTGGTGTGCGCCTCGGTCAGTTCGGCGAGCAGCGCGGCATGGCGGCCCAGCCGCAGTTCGGCGTCGAAGCGCAGCTCCATGGCGCGCATCCGGTACTCCTCGTAGCGGGCGGCCGCGAGCTGGCACAGCGTCCCGGCGGTGAACCCGCCGAAGACCGGACCGCGCCACATGCCCAGCGCGTCGCCCAGCAGCCGCGCGGTGCGGGCCGCGTCGTCCGGCGTCGCGGCCTCGGCCAGCCGCACCGCCCTGATGAACTCGGCCGCGTCCAGCTCGCCCTCGCCGACACCGAGCCGGTAGCCGGAGGGGTGCATGGTCACCCGGGAGGCCGGCCGGTCCGGCTCCAGGTCACGGAGCCTGCGGCGCAGCCGGCTGACATGGGCCTGGAGCGCGTTGGCCTGGTTGTCGGGGACGGAGTCCCCCCACATCTCCTCCGCCAGGCTCTCCCCGGACACCGGCTGCCCCTCGCTGACCAGCAGCGTCTGCACCAGAGTGCGCTGCAGGTCGCCGGAGACGTCCGCCGGGCCGTGGACGGTGAGTATCTGCAGCGCCCCGAGTACGGAGAACCTCAGCATGCCTTCTCCCCCTTGAACGACAATTCCTGGCGAAGATGTTTCTTTCCGTGCTCTTTCCGGGCCCGTGCCACGGTGAAATGCAGGGGCCGAACACGCCGCGCCCCGGCGGGCGCCTGATTTCTCATCGGCCCGCCGGGGCGGTTGCTCCGCCGGGACGGGGGCGGCCGGCGGCTCCTGGGGCATCCGGCCCCGCGGCGTCTTCGGCGCGGCACCGGACGGAAAGAATTCTTGCTCGACTGTACTTCCGACCGTGGCGGAGAGGGCAGGATTCGAACCTGCGCAGGCCGTCGCCGGCCCGACCTAGAGGCGTGCTCAAGGTCCCCGATCAGCCACTCCGGGCACCTCTCCTTGCTTCCGGCCCGGTTTCCCGCGCCGTTCACGGAAACAACAGTCGCAGCACCCGCTGACGGAATGCTGACACGCTTCTGACGCAGGCAATGAATTCCTTGTGGCCCTTTTCTCGGGCAACCTCTCGGTGTTGTACTCCCTTCGATGGAAAACGCTCCTGAAAGGGGTAAGGGAATGACCGCGACCACCACCGAAACCGTCACCGGCAACTTGGTTCTCGACGCCATACGCAGCCACACGGACGCCGAGAACCCGAGTTCTTTCCTGGCGCTCAACAGCGGAAACAGTACGTTCACCGTCCCGGGCGTGGACGGTGTCGTCGTCTACCGCCGCACCGGCCGCTGGGCCGTGCAGTTCGGCGGCCCCTTCGCCGCCGGACAGGACTACGCCACCCTCCTGGAGGGCTTCCGGCAGTACGTCCGCGACGAGGGCCTGAGCCTCGTCGGCGTCCAGCTCCAGCGCTCCGACGCCGAGCGCTACGCCGCGGCCGGCTTCACCGTCAACCAGGTCGGCGCCTCCTGGGCGGTGGGCCTGCCCGAGTTCACCCTGCGCGGCACCAAGTTCATGCAGCTGCGCAACAAGATCTCCCGCGCCCACCGCAACGGCCTCACGATCAAGGAGGTCGACGCGGCCGACGTCCAGGACGCCATCGCCACCATCGACCAGGCCTGGCTCGGCTCCAAGGGCGGCGCCCAGCAACTGGAGTTCCTGGTCGGCCAGATCGGCGGCCCGGTCCAGGAGCACCGCCGCCTGTTCGTCGGCACCATCGACGGCGCCCCGGTCGCGTACATCTCGTACTCGCCGGTCTACGGCAGCCGGGCCGGCTGGATGCACGACCTGAGCCGGCGCATCCCGGAGGGCTCCCCGGGCCTCATGGAGGCCATCAACGCGCACGCCATCGAGGTGTTCCGGGCCGAGGGCGTCCAGTGGCTGCACTTCGGGTTCACGCCCTTCACCGGGCTGGACGCGAGCCACGAACTCGACGGCCACAGCCCCGCGTTCCAGTGGCTCATGCACGCCCTGTGGGCCGAGGGCGCGGCGCTGTACCCGGCGCAGACGCAGCTGTCGTACAAGCAGAAGTGGGCTCCCGACGTGCTGATCCCGGAGTACGTCGCCGTCGACGGCCCGCAGGCCTCGCTGCCCGGCTTCGCGCACGTCTTCCGCGCCTGCAACGCCTTCTGACGGCACCGGCAACGGCAAGGCACCGGCCCCGCCCGGGGCCACCGCGCACGCACACTCCCGCACCACCCCATCACCGCACCGCACACACGCACCGGAAGGAGCGAGCAGACATGAGCCAGTCCACCGAGGAACTCCAGCACGCCATGGTCGAGCAGTTGATGGCGGTCATCGGCGCCCCCGACGACGAGGCGGTGGCCGAGGCCGCCGACTCGGCCGTCCGCGCCCTCGACGAGCGGCTGCGCGCCGGGGCGGCCGGCTGAGCCCCGCGCCGCACACCCGGTCAGACCGGTATCAGTGCCACATCAGCGCTCCACGGAACGCTGGACACACGTTCGCCCGGCGGTCCGGGCCCGGGAGCACCGCACTGTGCTCCCGTCGCCCGGGTCCGCCGGACGGACTCCAGGCCCTGTCCCGCGGCGGTGACCGCGCGGGAGCTGAAGTCGACTCGCGGCGCCCGCAGCTCCGTGGGGCAGCGGTGCCGCCGCCCGATCCGGGCACTTCTCCCAAGGAGAGCAACGCATGCAGCGTCCGCACACACAAGAGGCCGGGGCCGCAGTGGCCGCCGGTGGAGGCGCCGGCGCCGGGCAGCGCACCGGTGCCTCGGCGACCTTCTCCGAACTACTCAAACGGGTCAAGGCCGAGGGCCTGCTCGACCTCGACCCCCGGTACTACGTGGGCAAACTCGCCCTCAACACCGCCCTGCTGCTGATCGGGTTCGCCGCCTTCTTCGAGCTGGGCGACTCCTGGTGGCAGCTGCTGACGGCCCTGTGGATGGGGCTGTGCGGCGGCCAGTCGGCGTTCATGTGGCACGACGCCGGACACAAGGCGATGTTCCGCAGCAAGAAGGCCGCCTCGGCGGTCGGCTACGTCCACGCCAACCTGGTCAACGGGGTCAGCTACGGCTGGTGGGTCAACCACCACAACCGCCACCACAGCAACCCCAACCACCTGGACATGGACCCGGACATCGGCCGGCGCACCGCCATCTTCGACATCAAGCAGTACCCGACCCGCAAGGGCACCCAGAAGTTCGTCGTGCGCTACCAGAGCGTGCTGTTCTTCGTGCTGCTGGTGCTCGAGGGCTTCAAGATGCTGAAGACCGCGGTCCTGTCGATCGTCCAGGGCAAGACGAAGCGGCCCGTGCTGGAGACCTTCCTCATCGTGCTGCGTGCCGCCGTCTACCTCGGCCTGGTCTTCACCGTGCTCTCCCCGGTCCTGGCCGTCGCCTTCATCCTGGTCCAGCACGCCGCCCTGGGCGTGTACTTCGGGATGATCTTCGCCCCGAACCACAAGGGCATGGACGTCCGCGACGGTGACGAGGAGACCCTGGACTGGCTGGAGCGCCAGGTCCTCACCTCCCGCAACATCCGGCCCAGCCGGCTGATCGACTTCCTCTACGGCGGCCTCAACTACCAGGTGGAGCACCACCTGTTCCCGGCCATGCCGCAGAAGAGCCTGCCGCGCGCCCGGGAGCTGACCCGCGAGTACTGCGCCGAGCGCGGGGTGCCGTACCACGAGGTCGGGTTCTGGGCCTCGTACCGCGAGGTCGCCTCCTTCCTGCACGAGGTCAGCGCGCCGGTGCGGCGCGGCGACGTGGACGAGCAGATCCGGCGCCAGGCCATGGAAGCCGCCTGAGGCCGGGCCGCCGCCCCCGCACCACCCTCCCCACACCCCCCCCACAGCAGGCACCCGCCCCCCACACCCGACACCCCCACACCCGGCCCCCGGGCCGCACGCCCGGGCCACCGCGGGCCCGGGCCGCGCGCCCGGCCCCGCGGTGGCCCGGGCGGTTCCTTCCCGGGAGCGACGCAAGAGTTCGCAGGTAAGTCCCCAAAGGAGCCAGCCCCATGTCCCAGACCACCGCGGCGGCGGGCGGAGTCACCGCCCCCGCCTCGATCGGGGTCCGCCTGGACCGCATGCCGATCACCCCGCTGCACCGAAGACTCACCGCCGTCATCGGCGTCGGCCTGTTCTTCGACACCTTCGAGAACAACCTGTCGGGCACCATCGGCAAGGTGCTGCAGAGCGACTTCGGCTTCGGCGCCACCTCGCTCAAGCTCGTCCTGGCCTCCGTGTTCGTCGGCCAGTTCATCGGTTCCCTGACGCTCGGCCGGATCGCCGACCGGTTCGGCCGGCGCCGGGCCTTCCTGATCAACCTCGCCATCTACTCGGTGTTCTCGCTGCTCGGCGCGTTCTCCCCGAACGCCGGCTGGCTGATCGTCACCCGCTTCCTCGCCGGTGTCGGCATCGGCGCCGAACAGGCCCTGTCCGACTGCTACCTGGCCGACGTGCTGCCCGCCCGCAAGCGCGGCCGGTTCATCGCCTGGGCCTACACCCTCGCCTTCTGCGGGGTCCCCGCCGTCGGCTTCGCCGCCCTGTGGCTGGTGCCGCTGACCCCGCTCGGCGTGGCCGGCTGGCGCTGGCTGTTCGTGCTCGGCGCGCTCGGCTCGGCCGTGGTGTGGGTCCTGCGCCGGCAGCTCATCGAGTCCCCGCGCTGGCTGGCCGCCGCGGGCCGCACCGCGGAGGCCGAGCACCTGGTGGCCCGGATGGAGGCGGAGGCGGCGGGCCGCGGCCTGCCCCTGGAGACCCCCGCACCGGCCGCGCCCGAAGCGGCCGGCCCGCCGGCCCGGCTGCGGGACGTCCTGCGCCCCGGCATGCTCCGCCGCACGCTCGTCCTGTGGCTGTTCTGCGTGCTCTCCGTCGTCGGCTACTACGGCTTCGGCACCCTCGCCCCGCAGATCGTCGCCGCCAAGGGCTACGGCATCGTCGCCGGCCTCGGCTTCACCGCGCTGTCCTTCCTGGGCTACCCGGTGGGCTCCGCCCTCGCCCTGCCCGTCGTCGACCGCGTCGAACGGCGCACCCTGGTCGCCCTCTCGGCGGCCGCGATGATGCTCGCCGGACTCGGCTTCGGGTACGCGGACTCCGCCGCGACGATCGTCGTCTGCGGCTTCGCCTACACGCTGTTCAGCAACGTCTTCTCCAGCGTCTCGCACGTGTACCTGTCCGAGCAGTACCCGACCGCGATCCGCGCCACCGCCTCCGGCGCCGCCTACTCGCTGTCCAAACTCAGCGCCGCCGCACTGCCGTTCGTGCTGCTGCCCGTGCTGGACACGCACGGCACCGGCGCCCTGTTCGGTGTCATCGCCGCCGCCATGGCCGTCCTCGCCGTCACCGTGCTGACCCTGGGCGAGCGCACCACCGGCACCCCACTGAAGTGAAACCGGCCGTCACGACCGTCATAACGAGGAGTTGAGCATGGCCTACGTCATCGGACTGCCCTGCGTCGACGTCAAGGACCGCTCCTGCATCGAGGAGTGCCCCGTGGACTGCATCTACGAGGGCCGCCGCGCCCTCTACATCCATCCGGAGGAATGCGTGGACTGCGGCGCCTGCGAACCGGTGTGCCCGGTCGACGCCATCTACTTCGAGGACGACCTGCCCGAGGAGTGGGGCGCCGACCACGCGGCCTCCAACGCCGCCTTCTTCGACGGCCTGGGCTCGCCCGGCGGCGGCAGCGCCCTCGGCCCCCAGGACCACGACTCCCCGCTGGTGGGCGCCCTGCCCCAGGAGGTGACGGTGGCATGAGCGGCATCCTCGCCGGCAAGCGCATCCTGGTGACCGGGGTCGTCACGGACGCCTCCATCGCCTTCCACGTGGCCCGGATCGCCCAGGAGGAGGGCGCCGAGGTCCTGTTGACCGGCTTCGGCCGGCTCAGCCTCATCGAGCGCATCGCGGCCCGCCTGCCCAAGCCCGCCCCGGTGATCGAGCTGGACGTCACCGACAAGGACCAGCTCGCCTCCCTGGCCGGGCGGATCGGCGAGCACGTCGACTCCCTCGACGGCGTCGTGCACTCCATCGCCTACGGCCCCCAGGGCGCCTTCTCGTTCCTGGACGGCACCTGGGACGACGTCTCCACGGCCGTGCACGTCTCGGCGTACTCGCTGAAGTCCCTCACCACGGCCTGCCTGCCGCTGCTGGAGCGGCGCGGCGGCTCGGTCGTCGGCCTCACCTTCGACGCGGCCGTCGCCTGGCCGCACTACGACTGGATGGGCGTCGCCAAGGCCGCCCTGGAGGCCACCAGCCGCTACCTCGCCCGCGACCTCGGCGGCCGCGGCATCCGCTGCAACCTCGTCGCTGCCGGCCCGCTGCGCTCCATGGCCGCCAAGTCCATCCCGGGCTTCTCGCAGCTCGCCGACGTCTGGGAGACCGAGCGGGCCCCGGCCGGCTGGGACCTCGCCGACCCGGACCCGGCCGCCCGCGGGGTCGTCGCCCTGCTGTCGGACTTCTTCCCGCGCACCACCGGCGAGATCGTCCACGTGGACGGCGGGGTGCACATGATGGGCGCGTGAGGCACCGCGAAGGGGCGGGAGCCGAGGTCCGGACCTCGGCTCCCGCCCCTTTCGCGTCCCGGTCCCGGCCCCGGCTACTCGGTCCCACCGCCCGGCAGGATCCGCCGGAACCCGGTGTACGGCACCAGGGCGTCCGGCAGCACCACGGACCCGTCGTCCCGCACCCCCTGCTCCAGCAGCGCGGCCACCGTGCGGCCGATCGGCAGGGCCGAGCCGTTGAGCGTGGCCGCCGGCGTCTTGCGGCCGTCGGCCCGCTTGACCCGGATGTCGGCACGGCGGGCCTGGAAGGACCCGCAGTCGGACACCGAGGAGATCTCCCGGTAGGCGCCGCCGCCGGGCAGCCACACCTCGATGTCGTACGTCATCCGCGCCGAGAAGCCCATGTCGCCCGCGGGCAGCAGCACCGTGCGGAAGGACAGTTCGAGCCGGCGCAGGCACTCCTCGGCGTGCGCGACCATCAGCGCCAGCTGCTCCTGCGCCACCTCCGGCGCGCAGATCCGCACCAGCTCCACCTTCTCGAACTGGTGCAGCCGCAGCACGCCCCGGGTGTCCCGGCCGTACGCCCCCGCCTCCGCGCGGAAGCAGGGCGTACGGGCGGTGAACGCGTACGGCAGCTTCCGCGCGTCCAGGAGCTGCCCGGCCACCAGGTTGGTCAGCGGCACCTCGGCGGTCGGGATCAGGAACAGCTCCCGGTCGCCGACCTGGGTGCGGAACAGGTCCTCCTCGAACTTGGGCAGCTGCCCGGTCCCCGTCATCGTGTCGCGGCCCACCAGGAACGGCACCGACTGCTCGGTGTAGCCGTGCTCGCGGGTGTGCAGGTCGAGGAAGAAGTCGCCGAGGGCCCGCTCCAGCCGGGCCCCGGCCCCGTGCGACACGCTGAACCGGGCGCCGGACAGTTTGGCCGCCGCGGGGGAGTCGAGGATGCCGAGCGCCTCCCCGATCTCCGCGTGGTGACGGGCGCCGTCCGCCGCGCGCGGGGCGGGTCCGCCGCGCCTGACCTCCACCGCCTCCTTCTCCGAGTCGCCGTCCGGCACGGCGTCCAGCGGCAGGTTGGGGATGCCCAGCAGCAGCTCGGTCAGCGCGCCGGCCGCCGTGCGGGCGGCGCCCTCCGCCTGCTGCACCTCGGCGCGCAGCGCCCGGGCCGCCTCCTTCTCCGCCTCGGTCGGCGGCCCCGAGCGGCGGGCCTTGGCGGTGCGGTTCAGTTCGGTGCGCAGCCGGGTCACCTCGGCCTGCGAGGCCGAGCGGTCCCGCAGCGCGCCGCTCACGGCGTCCAGGTCGAGGTCGTAGCGGCGGCGGGCCAGGCGGCGGACCGCCTCGGGACCGGCCTCGATCAGCTCGTTCGGGTCATGCATGGCGGTCTCCTGACAGAGCGGGGGCGGCCGGGCCGGGGTCCGGCGCCGCGGGCGTGGTGTGCCGGGTGCCGAGCAGGGCGTAGCGGGCCGGCCGGGCGGCGCGCAGCCGGGCGGCGTACAGCAGGCCGCCCGCCGCGACCAGCGGCAGCAGCCAGGGCAGGGCGGCGATGACCTCGGACGGGGAGCCGGTCAGCATGTCGAAGTTGCCGACCACCAGCCACACCGAGGCGGCCAGGCCCAGGAAGCCCAGCAGCGGGGCGACGACCTCCCGCCACCAGTGGCCGCCGCCCTCGCGCCGCCGCAGCCGCAGCCCGAGCACCGACAGCGCGGCCAGCGCCTGGAGGGCGACGATGCCCAGGGTGCCCAGGCCCAGCATGCTGGTGGTCAGGTCGGCGTACGGGTCGAGACCGGCCACCGCGAAACCGCCCACGACCACCGCGGTCAGGGCGCTCTGCGCGAGGCTCGCCCGGTGCGGGGAGCGGTGCCTGGGGTGTTCGGCGGCCAGGCCGCCCGGCAGCAGGCCGTCCTCGGCGAGGACCTGGGCGTACCGGTTGGCCGCGCTGTGCAGGGCCAGCGTCGCCGCGAACAGGCTGGTGCAGAGGAGGATCTGCAGCCCGGTGCTGCCCGCCTTGCCCAGGAAGTCGTCGCCGAGGACGAAGAACAGGTCGCCCATCTGCTTGCCCGCGACCTCGCGCACCCGGTCGCTGCCGACCGCGCCGACCGCCAGCCAGCTCGTCAGGGCGTAGAAGCCGGCGATCAGGGTGACGGCCGCGTAGGTGGCGCGGGGCACGCTGCGCCGCGGGTCTTTGGCCTCCTTGCCGTACAGGGCGGCCGACTCGAAGCCGATGAAGGAGACGAAGGCGAACATCAGCGAGACGCCGGCCCCGTGCCCGGCCGCGGTGTGCGGGGAGAAGGACGTGGCGGGCAAGGCGTGCAGGCCGTGCCGGGCGAGGATCGCCACGTCCAGGGCGGCCAGGACGCCGATCTCGCCGAGCATCAGCAGGGCCAGCACCCGGGCGCTGAGCGCGATCTCCCGGTAGCCGAGCACGGCGGTCAGCAGCAGGCCGACGGCCGCGCACCACTCCCAGGACACCGTCAGGCCGTGCGCGGCCAGCACCAGGTGGGTGAAGTAGCCGAGCGCGCCCGCCAGGCCGATGGTCGCGCAGTTGTAGGAGAGCAGCGCGACGTAGCCGGCGGCCACCGCGGGCGGCCGGCCGAGGCCGTCGGCGACGGAGGCGTAGAACCCGCCGGAACCCCCGGTGCGGCGGGCGCTGACCGCGTAGCCGACCGAGAAGCACAGCAGGGTGACGCCGGCGAACAGGAAGGCCGCGGGGACGCCGGCGCCGTCGCCGAAGGCGAAGGCGAGGGGGACGGTGCCGACCATGGCGGAGAGCGGGGCCGCGGCCGCGACGATCAGGAACAGGATGTGCCCGGTACCGAGCCGTCCGGACTGAGGTGGGGGACCACTGGTGGACATGGGGAACTCCAGAGCGAGCAGGGCGGACAGGGGGAGCGGGACGGAGAACAGCCGCCCGCGGAGGTTCCTCAGCGGACGGCTGTCGAGGCGCCCCGCAGGGGCGCGGACTAGGCGGGCGCGATCGCGAGCGACGTGTTCTGCCCACCGAAACCCAGCGAGTTGCTCAGGGCCAGGTCGATCGGCATGTCGGTGGCGGTCTGGGCCAGCTTGACCTCGATCCGGGGATCGGGCATGACCAGGTTGGCGGTGGGCGGGATCAGTTCGTGCTCCACGCTGAGCACGGCGAACGCGGCCTCGACCGCGCCGGCGGCGCCCAGCAGATGACCGGTGACTCCCTTCGTGGAGGTGACCAGCGGGTCCCCGCGCAGGGTCCGCTGGATCATGCGGCCCTCCGACAGGTCGTTCAACGGGGTCGACGTCCCATGGGCGTTGACGTGCTGCACGTCGTCCGGATCGGCTCCCGCGTCGGCGAGGGCCGCCCGTACGGCGGCTTCGATGCCGGTACCGTCCGGGTGCGGCGACGTCATGTGGTGCGCGTCGGCGGTCGCCCCGTACCCGATGATCCGGCCGTGGACGTGCGCGCCCCGGGCGCGGGCGTCCGCGACGCGTTCCATCACGAGGATTCCGGCGCCCTCCCCGGCGACGAATCCGTCCCGGTCCACGTCGAACGGACGGGAGGCCGAGGCCGGGTCGTCGTGCCGTTTGGACAGGGCGCCCATCTGCGCGAACCCGGCCATCACCAGCGGAGTGATCATGGCCTCGCTGCCGCCCGCCAGGACGATGTCGCAACGACCGAGCACGAGCAGGTCACGGGCCGTGCCGATGGCGGTCGCGCCCGAGGCGCAGGCGGTGGCCACCACCAGGTTGGGCCCGGTCGCCCCGAACTCGATGGCCGTCTGACCGGCCAGCATGTTCGGCAGCTGCATGGGCAGCAGCAGCGGCGACACCCGGTCGGCGCCCTGCTCGCGCAGCACATGGTGCTGTTCCTCGACCGTGCCCGGCCCGCCGTCGGCGCAGCCCAGCACCACGCCCACCCGCGCGCCGTCCCAGGTCTGCGGGTCCAGGCCCGCGTCGGCCACCGCCTCGTGCGCGGCGACCAGCGCGAACTGGACGAACCGGTCCAGGCGGTGCGCGCGTCGCGCGCTCAGCAGACTCTCGGGGTCGAAGCCGGGCACCCGGCAGGAGATCTGTACAGGGTTGTCCGCCAGTACCGGATCCAGGGCGGCGGCCGGCCTGCCGTCGCAGACCGCCGCCCAGCTCGGCCCGACCCCGATACCGCCCGGGGTGACCAGGCCGAGCCCGGTGACGGCGATGTCCATCCCGGCCATCAGACCTTCGCGCTCCGCTCCTCCATCAGCCGGACCATGTCGCCCACGGTCTCGGCCTCCAGGAGATCGTCGTCGCTGATGTCGAGGTCCAGTTCGGACTTCAGCAGCAGCGACAGTTCCACCACGGCCAGCGAGTCGAGCTCGATGTCCTCCCTGGTGGCCTCCGGAGTGATGGACTCGGGCGACACCTTGAGCTTGTTGGACAGGATTTCCTTGAGCTGCTCCAGCATGTCGGTTCCTTTCGAGGGTGTACGCGCCGCGCGCACCGCTGAATCGATATGAGTGACTGACGGTCGGTCAGGTTGTCTGCAGCTCCGGCCAGACGACGGTCGTGGCGCCCCAGGACAGGCCGCCGCCGAACGCGGTCAGCAGCACCCGGTGGCCCGCCGCGAGCCGGCCCTCGGCGGTGGCCTCGGCGAGCAGCAGCGGGATCGAGGCGGCGCCGGTGTTGCCGACCCGCGCGATGTTGCTCAACTGCCGCTCGGCGGGGATGCCGAGCCGGTCCGAGACGGCCTCCAGAATCCGGGCGTTGGCCTGGTGGGCGACGAACCGGTCGACGTCGTCGAGACGCCATCCGGCCCGCTCGGCGGCCTCGGTGGACGCGGCGGTCATGCGCTCCACCGCGTGCCGGTAGGTGTCCCGGCCGAGCATCCGGAAGTAGTGGTCCTCCGGGTCGACCGGGCGGTCGCTCGACCGCTGCCGGGAGCCGCCGGCCGGCACCTCGATCAGGTGGCTCAGCTCGCCGTCGCTGCCGAGCACCAGCGGGCCGATCGCCCCGGGCTCATCGGCGTCGCCGGCCCGCAGCACCACCGCGCCCGCGCCGTCCGCGAAGATCACCGCGGTGGTGCGGTCCGCGGGGTTGATGATCGTGGTGAAGGCGTCCGCGGCGATCAGCAGCACCCGGTCGGTGATGCCGGCCGCGATGAGCCCCGCGGCCGACGCCAGGCCGTAGGGGAACCCGGAGCAGACGGCCGCCACGTCGAAGGCGGGCACCTGCCCGAGCCCCAGCCGCGCGGCCACCTGCGGCGCGGTCGCCGGGCAGGGCTGGTCGGGGGTGGTGGTGGCCAGCACCACCGCCCCGACCCGCTCGTCGCCCGCCGACTTCAGCGCCCTCAGGCCGGCCTCCACCGCGAGGTCGCCGGTGGAGGTGCCCGGGGTGATGAAGTTGCGCTCGGCGATCCCGGTGCGCGACCTGATCCAGGCGTCGGAGGTGTCGAGCCGTTCGGCCAGGTCGTCGTTGGTCACCACGTTGGGCGGGACGTACGACCCGATGCCGGTGACGACCGCGGCCCGGCCGGTGCTCATGCGCCGGCCTCCGAGGAGAGCACCTCGACCGGCAGGCCCATGTACTCCATGCGGACCTCGGCCATCTCGTCGGTCCACCGCTCGGCCATGTCGTAGCGCTGCTCGGGGGTGGTGTCCAGGAGCCGCACGCCCGGCCAGACCTCGTAGTCGCCGATCTTGTCGGCGTGCTCGGCCATGCCCTGCTGGAACAGCTCCTCGCGGTGGATGACGAACTCCCGGTCCGGGATCTCGTCCCACAGCTTCACGCCCGAGCGCAGGATCTCCAGCAGCCGCGGCGTGTACTCGGGGTGCCGGGCCACGTGGTCGCGCAGGATGGTGCTGGCCACGGTGAGGTGGCGGATCTCGTCGATCGCGGTGCCCCGCGAGATCTCGCCGGTCGCCGGGGACAGCGGGGTCCACTTGCGTTCGCTCAGCTCGGCCGCCGGGGCGAGCACGCCCTCGATGATGATGGCGAACACGGCGACCCCGCCGGGGAAGTCGGCCCGGTCGCGGACGATGTCGAGGGTGAAGTCCACCACCGGGTCCAGGACCCGCTTGCGGTAGTCCCGCGCCATGTCCTCGATGTCCCTGAGCAGGGTGCTCGCCGGGATGCCCAGCTCCACCAGGTGCTGGCGGAACACCCGGGCGTGCCGGGCCTCGTCGATGAGCTGGGTGGCGTAGAACTCCATCTCGGGGATGCCGGGCGCGATCGACACGTAGTGGCCGAGCAGCCGGGTGGCCAGCTCCTCCGCCAGCGCCCGGAAGCCGAACTCCAGCACCAGCGCCTCGCGCAGCGGGCCGGGCGCCTTCAGGAAGCCGGGCGTGACCGCGTTCTCGTGGTGGCCGGTGACCCCGCGGTCGCGCAGCGTGCCCTGGGCCACCGAGGTGATCCAGTACGCGAGGTCGCACTCCTCGGGGCCGAGGGTGAGTTCCTTGGCGCCGTCCAGCAGACCGGGCGCCTTGTCCCAGTCCGCCTCCGGAGCTACGGGTGCGGTCATGATGCGGCGGCCTCCTTAGCCGGACGCAGGGAGCCGGCGTACAGCCCGCCGGCGTAACTGAACAGGGGGAGCCCGTCGTCCGCGGTGGCCCGCACCACGTGCCCGAGCAGCAGTTCGCTGTCCCCGGCCGCGTGCGCGGAGTGGAACCGGCAGACGTAGTGGGCGAGCGCGCCCGCGATCAGCGGGGCGTGCGCGTACCGGTCCGCCGTCCAGGCCAGGCCCGCGAAGGCCTCGTCGCCGTCCGGCCGGCCGCTGTCGGCGAACCGCCGGGCCACGTCGGCCTGGTCGCCGCCGAGCACGTTGATCGCGAACCGGCCCTCGGCGGCGGCCAGCCGGGCGAAGGACGACCCCGCCCGCAGGACGACCCCGACCAGCAGGGGCGAGCGCGAGACCAGGGTCACCGTGCTCGCGGTGGTGCCGTGCGTCCGGTCCTCGGGGCCGGTGGTGAGCACCGACACCGGCGACGCCAGGTGGTACAGCGCCCGGCGGCGTTCGGCCGGGTCCTGCCGGACCGGACGGCGTACGTCCGTGGCGGTGGTCATCGCACGGCCTCCTTCTCCCGTACGACCGTCCGCGCCGGGACGTGCCCGACCGGCACCGGGTCCATCGCGTGGCCCACCGGCTTGGGGTGGGGCAGACCCAGGTCGTCCAGCAGCCGCAGGTAGCCCTCCTGGCGCACCGGCTCGAAGGGCAGTGCGAAGGACTTCATGAAGTTGCCGAACAGGCCGCGGTCGCCGAACAGGTGGAACGGCAGCACCAGCAGCGCCCACTCCGGCTTGACCAGCCAGCACCACAGCGCGGCCACCGCGCCTTGCGTGATGAGGCTGTGCATGACGTTGTACAGGACGTAGTACGCCTTGTGGATCGGCCGGCCGCCGCTCTTCTTGAACGCGATGGCACCGGGGATGTAGCCGATCAGGTCGATGTAGAGGAACAGTCCGAGCGCCGGCAGCCAGCGGATGTCGCCGAAGTGGTAGACGATCATGCCGGTGGTGACGGCGAGGCCCACCAGGTACTCGGCGCGGTGCAGCGAGTACGTGCGGGGTGTCTCGAAGGGGTTCGCCTGGTCCATGGTCAGCTCCTCGGCGATCCCTAGGCGCCGACGGCGGCGGGCTCGGTGAGTTCGATCCCGCCCTGGATGCGCACGGCCGGGTACAGGCCGGTCAGCGCCCAGGCGACCGTCTCCTTGATGACCCGCTCGGCGATCGGGTCGAGGATCCCCTCCAGGCTCGGGATCCCGAAGTCGAAGTCGGCGTCGAAGCGGACGGCGACGTCCTGTCCGGACTGCCGGAAGGTCCAGGTCCCGGTGAAGGAGTCGAAGTCGCCGTCGGACTGCTCGAAGCGGATCTCCCCGCTCTCCGGCAGCACGGTGTCGTCCTCGGTCCAGCGCAGCAGGCCGCTGCGGAAGTGCAGCTCCCAGCTGGAGGAGGGGTTCGGGTCGGGGTAGGAGGAGTGCACGGTGGTCGCGTTGACGTGGGGTGCGAGGTCTGGGTACCTCTCCCAGCGCCGTACGGCGTGCAGGACCGTTTCAGCCTGCTCCGCGGGTATCAGGGCATCGAGTTCGACGTGCCGCACGATCAGTTACCGCCTTCCGGCATCTTGGCCGCGCCCTTGATGAGGTCGCGAGTGGCCAGGTCGAAGGAGTTGACGAGGAAGTCCACGTCGGTGTCGTCCAGCACGGCGGGCGGCGTGAACCGCACCACCGAGCTGCCGTTCATGGAGTGGTTGGCGACCACGCCGTGGTTGAACAGTTCGATCAGCAGCTCGCCGGCGAGGCCCGCCTCGACCAGCTCCACGCCGATGAGCAGCCCCTGGCCGCGCACGTCCACCACCAGCTCGGGGATGTTGCGGTGGGCGACCTCCGCGATCCGCGGCAGCAGCCGGGCGCCGAGGTCCATGGCCCGGGTCACCAGGCGCTCCTCCTTGACGGCCCGGATCGCGCCCTGCACCGCCGCCATCAGCACCGGCTGACCGGAGAAGGTGGCGGTGTGGACGTAGGGGTCCTTGTCGAAGGGGCGGAACGCCTTGCGGGTGGCGACGGCCGCCGACACCGGCATGACACCGCCGCCGAGCGCCTTGCCGGTGAGCAGGACGTCCGGGACGACGCCCTCGACGTCGGCGCCCCACCACTCGCCGAGCCGTCCGAAGCCGGACTGCACCTCGTCGAGGATCAGGAAGCCCTCGTACTCGCGGACCAGCTCCTCGACCCGCTTGAGGTAGCCGCGGGGCGGGATGATCACGCCGCCCTCGCCCTGGACCGGCTCCAGGATCACGCACAGCTCGCCCGGGTGGGCGCGCAGTTCGGCCTCCAGGGCGTCGGCGTCACCGAACGGCAGGTGCTGGAAGTCGGGGATGAGCGGGCGGAACGGCGCCTGGTAGACGTCCTTCGCGGTCGCCGACAGCGCGCCCAGGGTCTTGCCGTGGTAACCGCCCCGCATCGAGACGGTCCGCTTGAAGCCGCCCGCGCGGGCCAGCTTCAGACCGGTCTCCACCGCCTCGGCGCCGGACAACGCGAAGTGCACACGGTCCAGGCCGGCCGGCAGCACGGACACCAGCGCCTCGGCGGCGCGCGCCACCGTCGGCTCCAGCAGGATGCGGGTCGCGGTGGGGTGGGTGCGCAGCTGGCGCTCCACCTCCTCCATCACGATCGGGTGGCGGGCACCCATGATGAAGACGCCGTAGCCGCCCGCGTTCAGGAAGCGCTCACCGTCGCTGGTGGTGAGCCAGGCGCCCTCGGACGCCACCTCCATGTGGCTGCCGAACAGCTCGGCGAGCGTGGCCCGGCCCTTGCTCAGGTGGGCCCGGTACAGGTTGAGGATCTCCGCCTCGTCGACGACGGCGGTCGCCGGCGCCGGCGAATCCTGAATGACGGTCACGTGTCGCTCACTCCAAAGGTTCGGGTGGGGGGAAGCGCCCCGGAGGGGGGCGCGGGGAACCGCGCGATCAACCAGAACGGACCCGCAGTCGCCCACTCAGCTCTGCTTGCCGAGCTCTAAGCCAGGACCAGTGGCCCCCCGCCGAAGTAGGCGAGCAACGGCTCCGAGGCGGCGATACGGGACGGCGGGTGGAAGGCCAGGGCACGCGTCGCGGCAGCGACCTGCGCACTGGCCGGGTTGTTGATGAACTCCAGCCCGCCCAGCAGCTCCAGCGCCCGTCCGACGATGTCCGGCAGCGCGTTCTGCACCGCGTACCGGGCGACCAGCACCCGGGCCACCGACTCCTCGTCGCCGGGCTCGGCACCGGTGCCGCGGGCCACGCCCTCCAGCAGGGCGAGCGCGGCCTCCATGTCGACGGCGAGCGCGGCCCGCTCCTCGACACTGCCGCGCTTGCGCTCCACCACCTGCTCCACGAGAGCGGCGGCGCTGCCCGCGTAGCCGGCCGAGATCAGCATCTCGAACCAGACGAACCCGGCCGACTGGAGGTCGTCGAGGCGCGTCGGGTCGTCGGCACCGGCCCGGACGACCATGTCGGCGGGGACGAACACGTCCTCCAGGCGCACCTCTTCGCTCTCGGCGCCGGCCAGCAGGTCGTTGCCCCAGAAGTCGTGCACCGACATGCCCGGCGCGTCGGCGGGCACCAGCGCGAGCGCCAGCTCGGGCTCGCCGCCCTCCTCGCCGTGGATGGCGATCGACGCCGTCAGCAGGCTCATGGAACGGGACAGGCTGCAGGGCTTCTTCGAACCGGACAGCAGGAACCCGCCCTCGACCGGACGCGCGGTCACGGCCGGCTTCAGGATGTTCTGCGCGGTCCGGCCCTCGGCCCAGCCGGAGGCCATCACCTGCTGCTCCGGCACGATCCGGTGCAGCAGCTCGGTCTGCGCGCCGGTGAGCCGGCCCGACTTGACCGCCAGCGAGTACAGCATGGCGGCGGTGAAGTGGTGCATGGACACGGCCGCGACCAGCGACGGCGACACGGCACCCAGGGCCAGCTGGACCCGCAGCGCCTCGAGGGGGGCGGCGCCGTGGCCGCCGTAGGCCTCGGGTATGAGCAGACCGACCCCGCCGTGGATGCGGAACAGGTCGATCACCGGGCTGCCGGGCCGCTCCCGCTCGGTGTAGGGGATCTGCTCCAGCTCCTTGAGCAGTCCGGGGTGGAACCGCTCGCAGACGGTCCGGGCAGCATCGAGGGAACGCACGGGAAACCTCCGGGAGACTTCGGGACGGGCGGTCAGGCGCCGAAGACCGCGTCGTACGGGCTCACGTCGCGGGCGATGCTGACTCCCTGGACGTGGGAGGTCTTGAGCATCGGGTAGTTGGCCTCGCCGAACGCGCCGCCGGTGCGGCCGGTGCCGCCGTGGCTCGGCAGGTACGGCAGGAAGCCGATGTGGGAGTCGTTGACCTTCAGCAGGCCGCCGTTGACGACCCGGCGCACGAACGTCTCGATGACGTGGTCCGAGCGCGACCACAGCGAGTTGCGCAGCCCGTAGTCGTTGCTGTTGACGAACTGGAGGAACGCCTCCAGGAGCGCGTCGTCGTTGTCGCGGTCGGGGACCACGATCGGGATCAGCGGGAAGAAGGTCTCCTCCCGGACCACGTCGTAGGTCCGCGCCCGGTCCAGGCCGTCCACCCGCACCACCGTCGGCTGCAGGAAGACACCGGTCTCGGACACCGTGCCGTCGACCTCGGTGCGGTTGCCGCCGGTGACCAGCTCGGCGCCGTTGTCCAGCGCCTGGCGCAGCAGCCGGAAGAACCGCTCGCTGCGCCTGACCGGCGACAGCAGCACGTCCTCCTCCTCGGGCAGGCCCGGCCTGATGCCCTTGACCTGCTCCTTCACCTCGGCGATCAGCGCCTCGGCGACCTCCGGGTGCACCAGCACGTAGTTGGGCACCATGCAGATCTGCCCCGAGCCGTAGAACGACTCCGTGATGGCCTCGGCCGCCCACTTCACGTCGGCGTCCTTCCAGACCACGATGCCGTCGTTGCCGGCGAGTTCGAGGATCGGCTTCTTGCCGTGCGCCACGCACTGCTGCTCGAAGCGCAGGCCCTCCTGGCTGCCGCCGATGTAGAAGATGTCGTTGATCAGCGGGTCCGCGATCCAGCGGTCCATGGTCTGCTTCGGGTTGGAGCACACCGCGTTGAGCACGCCGGCCGGCGCGTCGATCTCCTCCAGCAGCGGGGCGACGATGTCGCGCAGCAGCCACATGGTGGACAGCGCGATGCTGCGGGGCGCCCGCACGACGACGGCGTTGCCGGCCATCAGCGCCAGCACGCACAGGGCGGCGCTCGGCAGCGGGGCGTTCTGCGGCGGGTTGAAGGCGACCACACCGTCCGGCTGGCGGTGCAGGATCAGCTTGCGGCCGTTGTACTCCTTCTCGACCCGCATCTGCTTCATGTACCAGCGCAGGGAGCCCGGGGCGTAGATCTGCAGCAGGCAGCTCAGCTCCCAGCGGGCCAGCTTCACGGGGTGGGACTCGGCGACCAGCATGCGCAGGAACTCGTCCTGGTGCTTGATCAGTTCCTCGCGGAACCGGGTGCCCAGCCGCATCCGCCGCTCCAGCGGCACGGCGCGCCAGTCGGGGGCGGCCGCGGCGGCCGCCTGGGTGGCCAGGTCGATGGCGGAGTCGTCGGCGATCGCGCACCGCCCGACGACGTAGGGGTGCTGGGCCGCCTCGGACTCGGGGTCCTGTTCGAGGGTGCGCTTCAGGCTGACGCTCGTGAAAACGTCTTCCAGCAGGGAACGTCCGCTGACGGTGTAGACCCACCCGTCTCCGGCGACGTCCTTGCCCGCGATGTAGAGGTCGTAACTCTTCAATCCGGAAGGTGCCTCAGCACTCTCCTCCTGCGCGGCTTCGCGAAGCATCTTCAGCCTTTCGGATATGGCGTGTGGATTTCTTGAAGCAATGCGAGCCTGACAGCGGAATCTGACCCCGCGCTGACACGTGACTGACCGGGCCGATCCGGCCACGGGAGCGCTCTCGGGCTGTCAGTGGGGCGTCAGGCGGCGCTGCTTGCATGGCCGCATGCCACCTGTCGACAGCACGATCGAGCGGTTGCGCGACCTGCCGCGCAGTGAACTCGCCGAAGAGATCGAGTCAATCGTCCTGGAGAAGTTCCGGGCCGTCCTGCTCATGGACGACGCCGAGGACCTTCCCCTCGACGTCAGCTATTTCGATCTCGGCCTCACCTCGCTGCGGCTGACCGAGATACGGCAGAGCCTGGAACAGCTCCTGGATCTGTCGATCAACGTCAACGTGCTCTTCAACGAGCCGACGATCGCCCATCTCGTGGACCACCTGACCCAGGCCATTCAGGAAGCTTGAGGAGTCGTTCCATGCCGCGTAAGGAATCAGAGCAGGCGCCCGAGCCGGTCGCGATCGTCGGAATCGGTCTGCGGTTCCCCGGCGGCAGCGGCTCGCCCGACGAGTTCGACGCCTTCCTGAAGGAGGGCCGCAGCGGGATCCGGCCGATCCCCCGGGACCGCTGGGACGTCGACGCGTTCACCCCCGAGGGCCCCGACGACAAGGGCAAGATCCGCGCCTCGGCCGGCGGGTTCCTGGACCGCATCGACACGTTCGACGCCGCCTTCTTCAACATCTCCCCGAAGGAGGCCCGCTACATGGACCCCCAGCAGCGGCTGCTGCTGGAGACCGCCTGGCAGGCGCTGGAGCACGCCGGCATCGACCCCGCGCCGCTGCGCCGCGGCAACGGCGGCGTGTACATCGGCGCCAGCTCCATCGACTACGCGCTCGAACTGGACTCACTGCCGTACGAGGAACTCGACGGCCACCTCGCCTCCGGCATCACCATGTTCCCGCTGTCCGGGCGCCTGTCCTACTTCCTCGGCTGGCGCGGTCCCAGCATGAGCGTCGACACCGCCTGCTCGTCCTCCCTGGTCGCGCTGCACCTGGCGGCCAACGCCCTGCGCGCCGGCGAGACCGACATCGCGCTGTGCGGCGGCGTCAACGCCCTGCACCACCCCCGCATCCCTGTGATGTTCTCCAACGCCCAGATGCTGTCCCCGGACGGGCAGTGCAAGACCTTCGACGAGGCCGCCGACGGCTACGCACGCGCCGAGGGCTGCGGCATCGTCGTTCTCAAGCGGCTCTCCGACGCCGAGCGCGACGGCGACCGCATCCTCGCCCTGGTGCGCGGCACCGCCGTCGGCCAGGACGGCGACAGCGCCGGTCTGACCGTGCCCAACGGCCCCGCCCAGGAGAAGGTCATCCGCAGCGCCCTGGCCGCCGCCCACCTCGCGCCCGAGGACATCCAGTACGTCGAGGCGCACGGCACCGGCACCCCGCTCGGCGACCCCATCGAGTTCGGCGCCATCGGCGACGTGTTCGTCGACTCCCACACCAAGGACCGGCCGGTGCTGGTCGGTTCGGTGAAGACCAACCTCGGCCACATGGAGCCCGCCTCCGGCATCGTCGGCGTCATCAAGACCGTGCTCCAGCTGCGCGCCGGCACCATCTACCCGCACATCAACCTCAACACCCCCTCCGGCCGCATCCCCTGGGACCTGTACCCGGTGCGGATCCCCACCGCCTGCGAGCCCTGGGACGCCGAGGTCAGGCGCGCGGTCGTCAACAGCTTCGGGTTCGCCGGGACCATCGGCGCCGTGGTGCTGGAGCAGGCCCCCGAGCCGGCCGCCCGCCCGGCCGACGAGGACGGCGCCGCACCGCTGTTCACCCTGTCCGCGAAGAACGCCACCGCGCTGCGCGAACTCGCCGCCGACTACCGGCGGCTGCTGGACGAGCGGCCGGACCTTCCGGTGCCCGCGCTGTGCCACAGCGCCAACACCACCCGTACCCACCACCCCTACCGCGTCGCCGCCCCCGTCGCCGACCGCGCGGCCCTCGTCCGGCTGCTGGACAAGGCCGCCGAGACCGAGCACGAGGGCCCCACCGGCATCCGCAAGACCGCGTTCATGTTCACCGGCCAGGGCTCCCAGTACGCCGGCATGGGCGCCGCCCTCTACGCGGCCCTGCCCGTCTTCCGCGCCCAGGTGGACGCCTGCGACGAACTGTTCGCCCAGCACCTCGACGGCTCGGTGCGCGACCTGCTGCTCGGCACCGCCGACGACCCCGAGGCGATCGACCGCACCGAGTACACCCAGCCCGCGCTGTTCACCCTGGAGTACGCGCTCGCCCTGCAGTGGATGGCCTGGGGCGTGCGCCCCAACGTGCTCATCGGGCACAGCATCGGCGAGGTCGTCGCCGCCGCCGTGGCCGGCCTGTTCAGCCTCCCCGACGCGGTCCGGCTGGTCGCCGCCCGCGGCCGGCTGATGCAGGCGGTGCGCGCCGAGGGCGGCATGGCCGCCGTCGCCGCGCCCGTCGAGGAGGTCGCCCCGCTGCTGGAGGGCCGGCCCGACCTGGCCCTGGCCGGGATCAACGCCCCCGACCAGACGGTCGTCTCCGGTGCCACGGCCGCCCTCGACGAGGTCGTCGCCGTCCTGGAGGGCCGGGGCGTGCGCGTCGACCGCCTCAAGGTCTCGCACGCCTTCCACTCCCCGCTGATGGCCGAGGTCTACGACGACTTCCGGGCCGCCCTCGACGGCATCACCTTCCACGAGCCGAAGATCAGCATCATCTCCAACGTCACCGGACGCCTGGCCCGCTTCCGCGAGATCGGCGACCCCGACTACTGGGTGCGGCACATCGGCGAACCGGTGCGCTTCCTCGACGGCATCCGCGCCGTCGCCAAGCGCGGCCGGCACGCCCTGGTCGAGATCGGCCCGCAGGCCGGGCTCACCGCCCTCGCCCGGCGCTCCGTCACGGTCGAGGACCACCTGTGGCTGGCCAGCCTGCGCCGCCGGGACACCACCACCGCGACCACCCTCACCGCGCTCGCCGACTACTACGCGGCCGGACTGGGCGTCTCCTGGGCCGACTACCACGCCGGCCGCCCCGCGCCCGCCCGTGTGGACCTGCCCACCTACGCCTTCCAGCGCAAGCGCTACTGGCTGCCCTCCGTCACCCCCCGCAAGTCCGCCGCGAACGGCACCGCACGGCACCTGCTGCTCGGCGTCGAGGAGCGGTTCGCCAGCGGAGTGCGCGAGTTCAACGCCGAGTTCACCACCGAGGAACTGGGCGCGCTCGCCGACCTCGCCGACGGCGGCCGCACCGTGCTGCCCGCCGGCGCCTACGTCGACCTGCTGCTCGCCGCGCAGGACGCGGTCCAGGGCCACGCCCGCTCCGCCGTCCGCGACCTCAGGCTGCTCGCCCCGCTGGAGCTGCCCGCCGAGACCGTGACCGCGCTCACCACCCGCTGGCGGCCGCGGCCCGGCGGCGGCGCCGAGGTGGAGGTGTTCACGGTCGTCGGCGGCGAGGAGAACCTGCACGCCACCGCCGTGGTCTGCGCCGACCCCGAACCCATGGTGCCGGTCTCCGAACTGGCCGAGCTGGACGCCGGCCTCGCCCCGGGCGGCCAGCTCATCGACGACGAGGACATCTACACCGACCTCGCCTCCGTCGGCCGCCCCCAGGGCCCCCGCATGCGGCTGCTGCTGGGCGCCGCCCGGCACGGGGACGGCCTGGTCACCGGCGAGCTCACCGGCCGCGACGCCACCGCCGTCGAGCACGTCCCGGCCGAACTGCTGGAGGCCGCCGTCCAGGCGCTGGTCGTCCTCGACCCCGAGGGCCCGGTCTTCGTGCCCCGCGAGATCGCCTCCGTACGGCACTTCCGTAAGCCGCGCGGCGAGAACCTGCGCGTCCTCGCCCGCGTCCGCGGCGAGCAGGACCGGCGACTGGCCGACGTGCTGCTGCTGGAGAACGGCGAACCGGTCGCCGAACTGCTCGGCGTGCGCATGGCCCGGCCCGAGGGCCGGGGCGGCCGCCGCCAGTTCCTGCACCGCCCCGACTGGGTGCGCCGCGCGCTGCCCGACGCGGAGCACGCGCCCGCCCGGCACGTGGTCCTGCTCGACCCGTCCGCGGTCCGGGCCGCCGAACTCGCCGCCGAGCCCGGCCTGAAGGTCACCTGGCTGCCCGACCTCACCGACCTCAAGGCGGCCCTTGAGGACCCCACGGTCACCGACGTCTGCCGGGTCTGGCGGCAGCTGCCGTCCCCGATGTCCGACGGCCGGCTGCGTGCCGAGTGCGAGGACAACTACCGCGAACTCCTCGCGCTCGTCGGCGCGCTGGACGCCTCCGGCGCGGCCCGGCCGCCCCGGCTCTGGCTGGTCACCGAGGGCGCCCAGTGGCTGCCCGGCGACCCGGCAGGCGACGGCGGCCACCTCGGCGCGGCCACCCTGTGGGGCTTCGGCCGGGTGCTGCTCACCGAGTACCCGCAGTACCGGGCCACCCTCGTGGACCTCGCCCCGGGCAGCGGCCTCGCCCCGCTCGCCGAGGAGTGGCGCTCCGAGCCGGCCGGCGAGTACCAGGTCGCCCACCGCCCCGGCCGCCGCTACGTGCGCCGGCTGCTCGCCGGTGACTCCACCCTCACCTGGACCGGCGGCTTCGAACTGCGCGCCCCGGACTCCGGCGACCTGTCCGACCTGGCGCTCGCCGCGGCCGCCGACCGTGCGCCCGGGGACGAGGAGGTCCAGGTCAAGGTGCGCGCCGTCGGCCTGACCGCCGAGGACGCCCGCACCGCCCTGGACACCGGGCGCGCCGAACGCGCGGAGGAGGAGGGCACCGAGGCGACCGAGGAGGAGCCCCCGCCGCTGCTCGGCCGGCTGGCCCGCGGCACGGTCCTCGCCGCCCCCGGCGGCACCGGATTCGCGGCCGGCGACGAGGTCCTCGTCCGCCACGACGGCACGTTCCGCTCCACCCTCACCGTCCCCGCCGTGGCCGTCGTGCACGCCACCGGCTCCGACGACACCGCGCCCGCCTTCCGGCTGGACGAGACCGGCGAGGCCCTGCGCACCGCCCTGGCCGACCCCGCCGGACGCGCCTGGGTGACGCTCCCGGAGGACCCGGCCGAGGAGCGCACCGACCCCGCCGACGAGGGCCCCACCGGCCTGCGGTCCGACCGCACCTACCTGGTCACCGGCGGGCTCGGCGGGCTCGGCCTGGTCACCGCCCGCAAGCTGGTCGCCCTCGGCGCCCGGCACCTGACCCTGGTCAGCCGCAGCGGCCGGGCCACCGAGGAGGCCTCCGAGGTCCTCGCCGACCTCGCCGCCGACGCCGAGATCGACGTCGTACGCGCCGACATCTCGCGCTCCCAGGACGTCCAGCGCCTGGTCCGGCACGTCACGGCCGGCCCGTACCCGCTCGGCGGGATCGTGCACGCCGCCGGTTCCTACGACAAGAAGCTGGTCTCCGAGCTGACCTGGGAGTCGATCGACGCCCAGCTCGCGGCGAAGGCGTACGGCGGCTGGCTGCTGCACGAGGCCGCCGAGGAGTCCTTCCCCGACCTGGAGTTCTTCGTCACCTACTCCTCCATCGCCTCCGTCCTCGGCGGCGCAACCCAGGGCCACTACGCCGCCGCGAGCGCCGGTCTCGACGCCCTCGCCGAGTGGCGCAGCCGGCGCGGGGTGCCGGGCCTCTCGGTGAACTGGGGCGCCTGGGCCCGGGTCGGCATGTCGGCCCGCCTGGAGGAGCACCTCAGCCAGGAGATCGAACGCAGCGGCGTCCGCTTCTTCTCCCCGACCCGGGCCCTGGACACCCTCGCCCGGCTGTGGGGACGGCCGCGCACCCAGCGGATCGTCGGCGAGTTCGACTGGGACCGCTACGTCTCCGGCAGCGTCACCGGCGACCTGTTCTTCGACCGGCTGGCCCGGCAGGCACCCGACGACGACGGCACCGGCCTCGACCTGAAGGCGCTGGCCGCGCTGCCCGCCGCCGAACGCCTGGCCGCCGTCACCGGCGTGGTCCGCGAGAAGGTCGCCGCCGTCCTGCACCTGGAGGAGGGCGACGAGCTGGACGTCTCCACCGAGTTCGTGTCGCTGGGCCTGGACTCCCTGATGGCCCAGCAGGTCAAGGCCGCCCTGGAGCAGACCTTCCGGCTGCCCCTGCCGGCCTCCCTCACCCACGACCACCCCACGGTCCGCGCGCTGGCCCAGTTCGTCGACGGGCAGCTCGGCCCGGTGCCGGCGGCCTGACAGCCCCAAGGCCCGACAGCCCCAAGGGACGGGAAACCACGATGACTGAGACACCGAGGGAGCGCTGGACGCTCCACCACGCCGCCCGCGCCCACGCCGGGAGCCGCCCCGACCACCCCGCGATCGTCTGCGAGGGCCGGGTCACCACCTACGAGAAGCTGCACCGCGACAGCAACCGGGCCGCGCACGCCCTGCGCACCAGCGGGGTCGGGCGCGGCGACCGGGTCGCGTACCTGGGCCGCGAGTCGGCGAACTACTACCTGGTGATGATCGCCTGCGCCAAGGCGGGTGCCGTCCTGGTGCCGGTCAACTGGCGGCTCACGCCGAGCGAGGTCGACCACATCCTGCGCGACTCCGGCGCCGCGCTGATCTTCGTCGACGACGAGTTCTGGGACACCGTCGCCACCGTCCGGCACCAGCTGCGCGGGCTGCGCCGGGTGATCCGGGTCGACGGGACCGACGCGGACGGCGAACCCGCCCGCGGCGCGGGCCTGCTGGCCTGGGCCGCCGACCAGCCCGACACCGACCCGGCGCCGGGCACCGGACCGGACGACGCGGTCATCCAGATCTACACCAGCGGCACCACCGGCCTGCCCAAGGGCGCGGTCCTCGCCCACCGCAGCTTCTTCACGCTGCCGCACGCCAGCCGCGAGCGGGGCGTGGACTGGATCGACTGGCTGCCCGAGGACGTGGCGCTGATCTCCCTGCCGGGCTTCGGCGTGGCCGGCATCGGCTGGTTCCTGCACACCTTCAACGCCGGCGGCACCAACGTGATCATGCCGCAGTTCGACCCGCAGGAGGCCGTGCGCCTCATCCGCGCCCACGGCGTCACCACCACCTTCGCCGCGCCGGCCATGCTCCAGGCGATGGCGGCCGAACGCGGCGCGGGACCCGAGGCGTTCGCCTCCCTGCGCAAGATCGCCTACGGCGCGGCACCCATGTCCGAGACGCTGCTCAAGCAGTGCCTGGAGACCTACCGCTGCGAGTTCGCGCAGATCTACGCGAGCACCGAGACCGGCAGCGTGGCGGTGTGCCTGCCGCCCGAGGCGCACCACCCGGGCAGCACGGTGCTCACCTCCGTCGGCAAGCCCTGCCCCGGCAACGAGGTGAAGGTGGTCGGCCCCGACGGCGAGACGCTGCCGCCCGGCGCCATCGGTCAGATCTGCGTCCGCGCCCCCTCCCGGATGCTCGGCTACTGGAACCTGCCCGAGGCCACCGCCCGCACGCTGGTGGGGGAGTGGCTGCACATGGGCGACGCCGGCTACCTCGACGAGGACGGCTACCTCCACCTGTGCGACCGCATCAACGACACGATCATCGTCGCGGGCCAGAACATCTACCCGGCCGAGGTGGAGAAGGCGCTGGCGGCCCACCCGGCCGTCGCGGACGCCGCCGTCGTCGGGCTCCCCGACGACCGCTGGGGCGAGAGCGTGCACGCCGTGGTGGTGCTCAGGCCCGGCGCGAGCGCCACCCCGCGCGAGCTGCTGCTGTCCCTGCGGGGCCGGATAGCCGACTACAAGATCCCCGGCACCTACCACTTCGCCGAGTCGCTGCCCCGCAACCCCTCGGGCAAGATCCTGCGCCGCGCGGTGCGGGAGCGGCTGACGGCGCCGGCCCGGGACCCGCTGGCGAGCACCGTATGACGTCACCCTCCAAGCCCCTCGTCGAGAAGGACTGTCCATGAGCACCGAGCCCCTGCGGATCGGCATCCTGCTGCCCACCCGGGAGCAGGCCATCAACGGCAGCTACGCGGCGGCCCCCCTGCTGGACTTCGCCCGCCGGGCCGAGGACCTCGGGTTCGACTCCCTGTGGGCCGGTGACTCGCTCACCGCGCGCCCCCGCCTCGATCCCCTCGTCGTCCTCTCGGCCGCCGCGGCGGCGACCCGGCGGATCACCGTCGGCACCGCCGCCCTCACCCCGGCCCTGCGCCACCCGCTCATCGGCGCCAACATGATCGCGAGCCTCAGCCACGTCGCCGCCGACCGGCTGATCCTGGGCCTCGGTTCGGGCTTCCCGATGGCCGAGACGGAGGAGGAGTTCGCCTCCGTCGGCGCCTCCTTCCAGGGCCGGGTCGGCCGCCTGGACGAGATCACCGCGCTGTGGCGCACGGCGTGGCGCTCCGGTGAGGAGGGCGAACCCGCCGATTTCCAGGGCAAGTACTGGCAGTCGGAGCACCTGGACCGGCTCCCGTCGCCCGCGGTCGCCGGCGGCCCGCCGCTGTGGCTGGCCGGCAGCGACACCCCCAAGGTGCTCGCCCGCGCGGCCACCCGCTACGACGGCTGGCTGCCCTTCCTGCCCGACGTCGACGCCTACGGCCGGGCCAGCCGCCGTATCGCCGAGCTCGCCGAGGAGGCGGGCCGCACGGTCACCCCGGCGCTGTACGCCACGGTGACGGTGAACAGCGACGAGCGCGCGGCCCGGGCCGAACTGGAGCACTACATCAGCCACTACTACGGCCGCTCGCTGGAGCAGATGAGCAGCATCCAGGCGTACGCCTGGGGCAGCGCCGAGAAGTGCGCCGAATGGCTCGGGGAGTACGTCCGCGCCGGTGCCCGGCACCTGGTCGTGCGGATCGGTTCCCTCGATCCCGAGCCGCAGTTGAAGGAGATCGCCGAGGTGCTGCTGCCCGCGGTACGCGCCCTCGGTTCGTCCATTACCGTTGGGAGTACGCAGTCGTGACCTCCGCCATCGGCACCATCGGCAGTCAGATGTCCAGCGAGGGGAACTGGTTCCACCCCGTGGAGCCCTCGCCCGACGCCTCGATCCGGCTGTTCCTGCTGCCCCACGCGGGCAGTGGCGCCATCATCTACCGCGACTGGGAGCGGCTGCTGCCGCCGGACATCTCCCCGCAGGCCGTCACCCTGCCCGGCCGCCACAACCGCCGGGAGGAGCCGACCTACGAGGAGTTCTGGCCGCTGCTCGAAGCCCTGCACGAGGCGGTCCTCAACGACCTCGACGAGCGTCCGTTCGCGTTCTTCGGCCACTGCCTCGGCGCCCAGCTGGCGTTCCGGCTGGCGATCCGGATGCAGGAGGAGGGCGGCCGGACCCCGGTGATGGTCGGGATGTCCGGCTGGTCGCCGGTGGGCTTCTTCAAGCCGACCGAGGAGCAGAGCCGGATGCCGGAACCCGAGCTGGTCGAGTGGATCAAGAAGCTGGGCTCCTTCCCGGCCGAGGTCTACGACAACCCCGAGATGCTCGCGCTCGTCGTGCCCGCACTCCGCTCCGACCTCAGGGTCGCCGGGGACTACGACGACGACGGTGCCGGCGTCACCTGCCCGCTCGCCTCGTACGGCGGCCGCAGCGACCCGCTCCAGGAGGCCCCGGACGCCATGACCCACTGGGCCGGCCGCACCCCCGCCTACCTGGGCCACAACGAGTACGAGGGCGGCCACTTCTACATCGACACCCACGCGCAGGCCGTCACCGCGCACTTCGCGCACCGCCTGCAGCGAGCCGTGGCCACCAGCGTGAGCTGAGCCGAAGAGGCCGTGTCAGCGCCGTGTCAGCAGGGCGCGGGACAGTGACCCGATGACCGTAACGGGTGCCGTCCCGTGCCCTGCCGTGCGTCACGGACACCTTCGGCCGTCCATCCCACCAGCACGAAACGACCTAGGAGGGTCGTCCATGACCACCGAAGCGGAACTGACCGGCAGCGCGGCCTCGGCCGCACCGCCACCGGACATCGAGGAGGCGGCCGGCGCACCCGCCTGGGGCGCGCTCCTGGTCGTGCTGGCCGGCCTGTTCATCACCAACCTCGACTTCTTCATCGTCAACGTGGCCATCCCCTCGCTGCAGCGCGGGATGCACGCCACCAGCGCCGAGATCCAGCTCGTCGCCGCGACCTTCAACATCGGCCTGTCCGCCATGCTGATCACCGGCGGCCGGCTCGGCGACCTCTACGGCCGGCGGCGGGTCTTCTCCATCGGCCTCGCGCTGTTCACGCTCGCCTCGCTGGCGTGCGGCATCGCGCCGAACATGGGCGAGCTGATCGCGGCGCGCGCGGTGCAGGGCGCCGCGGCCGCCCTGGTCATCCCGCAGGTCCTCGGCATCCTGACCACGACCTACGCGGGCAAGGCCCGGGTCGCGGCGTTCAACGCCTACGGCCTGACCCTGGGCGCCTCGGCCGTCTTCGGCCAGCTCATCGGCGGTCTGCTGATCAAGGCGGACGTGTTCGGCTGGGACTGGCGGACGATCTTCCTGATCAACGTGCCGATCGGCGCCGTCGTCCTGCTGCTGACCCCGAAGCTGGTGCCCGAGTCCCGCGCCGACGGGCACACCGGACTCGACCTGACCGGTGTCGTCCTGGTGACCGCCGGGCTCACCGCCGTGGTGCTGCCGCTGGTCGAGGGCCGCGAGCAGGGCTGGCCCACCTGGACCTGGGAGTGCCTGGCCGCCGCCGTGCCGCTGCTCGGAGCGTTCTGGTACACCCAGCGCCGCAAGGCCGCCCGCGGCCGGTCGCCGCTGGTCAACCCGAGCCTGTTCGAGGACCGCGCGTTCGGCGTGGGCGTGGTCTCCCTGCTGGTCTTCTTCGCCGCGATGGCCTCCTTCTTCCTGGTCCTCGCGCTGTACCTGCAGGAGGGCCGCGGCCAGTCCGCGCTGCGCTCCGGGCTGCTGTTCATCCCGCTCGGCCTCGGCTTCTTCATCGGCTCGGTGCAGGCGCCCAAGGTCGCGGCCAAGCTGGGCAAGCAGGTCCTGGCCCTGGGCGCGCTGCTGCTCGCGGCGGGCGACGTGGCGCTGGCCGAGACCGTGTGGCACCTGGACACCAGCGGCTCCGTCGGCTGGTGCATCCCGGCCATGGTGCTCGGCGGGGTCGGCATGGGCTTCGTCGTCGCCCCGCTCACCTCCCTGGTCCTGGAGGGCGTCGCCCCGCACCACGCGGCCGCCGCGTCCGGTGTCTTCTCCACCGCCCAGGAGATGGGCAACGCCATCGGCATCGCGGTGATCGGCGTCGTCTTCTTCAGCGTCGCCGGGCACGGGACGGGCGCCCACTCCTACGCCCACGCGTTCGGCACCAGCCTGTTCGTCCAGGCCGCGATCTGCGTCCTCGTGGCCGCTCTGGTGCAACTGCTGCCGCGGGCGAAGGCGTCCGGGCCGGCCGGCGCCGCGGCCGCGCCCGAGGCCGTCTGACGGACGTCCGGTACGAGGGCCCGACGGGGGCCGGCGGAACACGCCGGCCCCCGTTCCGTTGTCCGCGCACGCCTTCTCGGCACATGCCCGAAGCCCGAACGGGCTCGAAGTCCCGAACGCGCGACGGGGTTCCGGTCGCGGCGAAGAAAGTCGGTCGACCGCCTTTACCAAGGGAAAACCAGCCATTTACTGGCTGAAAACCTGTCAGTCATCCATCAGAAACCCGTCAGCGGCGCTCATCAGGATGTCTCCAACGCTGGGAACCGGCCAAGGCGACCAGCCAACGGAGGGAACACCATGTCCGAATGCGAGCAGCAGCTGCCCGAGTGGCCGATGCCACGTTCCTGCCCCTACGCGCCTCCGGACGCGTACGAGGGCCTGCGCAAGGAGGCCCCGCTGAAGGTGCGGATACGCGGCGGCGAGGCCTGGCTGGTCACCCGGCACGCCGACGTCCGCCAGGTGCTCAACGACAACCGCTTCAGCGCCGACGACCAGAAGCCCGGTTTCCCGATCCGGATCCAGCTCCCGCCCGAGCCCGGCGTGATGTCGTTCAACCGCATGGACGGCTCCGAACACGGCCGGCTGCGCCGCATGGCCATGACCGAGTTCACCGCCCGCCGCACCCGCGCCCTGCGACCCGAGGTCGAACTCCTCGTCGAACGGCTGCTGGACGAGCTGGCACGGGGCCCCCGCCCGGTCGACCTGGTGGAGCACTTCGCGGTCCGGCTGCCCTCCCTGGTCATCGCCCGGATGCTCGGCGTCCCGGAGGAGGACGAGGCGACCTTCACCGAGCAGAGCCGGGTCATCCTCTCCCAGGACGCGACCCCCGAGGAGACGTACGGCGCGTTCGTCGAGATGACCGGGTATCTCGACCGGCTCGCCGCCCGGCGCACCGCCGAGCCCCAGGACGACCTGATCAGCCGGCTGGTCACCCGCTACGTGGCGAGCGGCGAGCTGACCCACCAGGAACTCGTCGCCATGACCCGGTTCTTCCTCGTCGCCGGGCACGAGACCTCCGCCCACCAGATCAGCCTCAGCGTGCTCAGCCTGCTGCGCGACCCCGCCCTGCTCGCCGAACTGCGCGCCGATCCGGGCCTGTACAAGCCGGCCGTCGAGGAACTCCTGCGCTACTGGTCCATCTCGCAGGACAACCAGGTGCGGGCCGCGGTCGCCGACGTGGAACTGGGCGGGGCGCGCATCCGCGCGGGCGAGGGCGTGATCGTGGCGATCCCCGGCGCCAACCACGACGAGTCGGTCTACCCCGACGCGGGCCGCCTGGACATCCACCGCAACGCCTCAGGCCACCTCGCCTTCGGCTTCGGCGCGCACCTGTGCCCCGGCGCCTCGCTGGCCCGCATGGAGCTGGAGGTGTGCCTGAGCATGCTCTTCACCCGCTTCCCCACGCTCCGCCTCGCCGTGCCGGCCGAGGACGTGCGCTTCCGTGAGAACACCCTCGTCTACGGCCTCGAGGAGCTGCCCGTCACCTGGTGACAGCCGGTCCCCCTCCGGGTGTCAGGAGGGCCGTGCCCCACCACGGCCCCGCCCCCGAACCGCACCGCCCCAGCACCCCCCATCACCGCGCGGCTGGAACACACCGTTCCCGCGCGGCTTTCCCACGTCAGCCCCTGGTCAGCCCCGGGTCAGTTCTTCTTGGCAAAGTCATTACCACCACACGCGCCCGCCGTCGCACCGGTTCGCCGCCGGTGCGACCGACGTGAGGAGAACGCCCGTCATGGCCCCCACCCCCGCATCGGGCCCGCACCACGGCCTACCCGGCCGCAGAACCGCGCAGCTCCCCCCTCGTGAACCGGGTCGGGGAACCGCGTCAGCACAGCCGCGCCACTCCCGCTCGCCCCGGCGGGCCCCGGCCACCGCCCACCGGCGGACCGCCGCCCCCGCCACGCGCTAGCAGCCTCCCCCCACCGACTCGCACGGGCCCGCCAGGGACCCGTGTCAGCGCTGCGTCAGCGCGGTGTCAGGGAGGTGCGCGACAGTGGCGTCCGACGTCCGCGCGTGCCCCGGAGGGAGTCATTCCTCTTCGTGGCCCGCCCGGACCCCCTTCACCGTGCCCCCACGCAGAAAGAGAGTCGGTGCCGAGGACCACCTTTGCCCCCCGAACATGGAGGACGAACATGTCACTCGCGGACCACACCGACATCCTGGACTGGCCCTTCGCCCGGACCGAGGACGGCGCCCCACCGCCCCTCCTTGCCGAGCTGCGCAAGGCGCCCCCGTGCGTGGTACGGATTCCCGCGGGCGCCGCGGAATCCCGCCTGGCCTGGCTGGTCACCCGCTACGCCGACGTACGGCAGGCGCTGGCGGACCCCCGCCTGAGCGCCGACGAGACCTTACCCGGCGCTCCCGTGCGCATCCAGGTGCCGCCCGGGGGCAACCCCAGTTCGTTCCTCCGCCTGGACGACCCCGAGCACGCGCGACTGCGCGGCATGATCCAGACCGAGTTCACCGCCCGCCGCGTCAAGCGGCTGCGCGAGCCGGTCCAGCGGCTGGTCGACGAGCTGCTGGACGAACTGGCCGCCCAGCCCCAGCCCGCCGACCTGCACGCCGTCTTCTCCCGGGCGCTGCCCACCCTCGTCATCGCGCGATTACTGGGCGTCCCCGAGGAGGACTCGCCCTTCTTCATCGAGAAGACCCGCGTCACCATCTCCCAGGAGGACCCGGCCGTCTCCCAGGCCGCCTTCGTCGAGATGTCGGAGTACCTGGCCAAGCTGGCGCTGCGCAAGCTCGCCGACCCCGGCGACGACCTGATCAGCCGGCTCGCCGTCAACCACCACGCCACCGGCGCCCTCAGCCTCGACGAACTCGTCGGCATCGCCCGCCTGGTGCTGGTCGCCGGCCACGAGACCACCACCAACCAGATCGCCCTCAACGTCCTCGCCCTGCTGCGCGACGACGAACTGCGCGACCGGGTCGCCGCCGACGACGGCGCGCTGATCCCCGCGTTCATCGAGGAGTCCATGCGCTACTGGTCGATCTCGCAGGACGCCATGGTCCGCCTCGCCGTCGAGGACGTCGAAGTGGGCGGCGTGACCTTCGAGAAGGGCGACGCCGTCGTCATCTCGGTCCCGGCCGGCAACCACGACGAGTCCGTCTTCGCCTGCCCCCACCGCATCGACCCCGACCGCGACACCAGCGGCCACCTGCAGTGGGGCTTCGGCCCGCACTACTGCCAGGGCGCACCCCTGGCACGGCTGGAGATGGAGCTGGCCCTGCGCTCCCTCCTGCGCCGCTTCCCGAACCTCCGCCTCGCGGCAGACCCCCGCACGCTCTTCCGGCGCGGGACCGTCTTCCACGGGGTGACCGGCCTTCCCGTGACCTGGTGACCGGAGGAATCCGATGCACCGGACAACCGACAGCGAAAGAAACAAGGAAACGGAGTCGTCATGACTTCTGAAGCAAGCCCGGACGTCGCGGTGGAGGGGCGCGAGCGGACCGCAACGGCCGGCGCCCCGGCCGCCGCCCCCTCGGCCGGAGCCCTGCTGGTGGTGCTCGTCGGGACGTTCATCACGGTGCTGGACTTCTTCATCGCCAACGTGGCCGTCCCCGCCATCAAGGCGGACCTGCACGCCACCGCCGCGCAGGCCCAGATGATCGTCGTCGGCTACGGCGTCGCCTTCACCTCCGGCCTGATCACCGGCGGCCGGCTCGGCGACCTCTACGGGCGCCGGCGGATGTTCGCCCTCGGCATGGCGCTGTTCATGGTGGCCTCGGCCGCGTGCAGCTTCGCGCCCACGGTGACCGTCCTCGTCGTGGCCCGCATCGCCCAGGGCGCCTCGGCGGCGCTGATGGTGCCCCAGGTGCTGGGCATCATCGGCACCGTCTACACCGGCGAGGCCCGCGACCGCGCCTTCAACGTCTACGGCCTGGTCATCGGACTCGCGGGCGTCTTCGGCCAGTTCATCGGTGGCGCGCTGATCTCCGTCGACGTGGCCGGCCTGAGCTGGCGCACGATCTTCCTGATCAACGTCCCGTTGTGCCTGCTGTCCCTCGCCTACACCCGCCGCACCATCCCGGAGTCCCGCGGCCAGGGCGGCACCCGGCTCGACCTGGCCGGTGCCCTCCTGATCACGGTGACCCTGGGCCTGGTGGTCTTCGCGCTGCTCGAAGGCCAGGAGAGGGACTGGCCGGTGTGGGTGTGGGAGTCGCTGGCCGGCGCGGTCGTCCTGCTGGCGGTGACCGTGTGGCACCTGCGCCGCAAGGCGGCCGCCGGCCGTGGCCCGTTGATCGAGCCGGGCATGTTCCGCTCCCGGATGTTCTCGGTGGGCCTCGTCGCCACGGTCGTCTACTTCCTCGCCATGGGCTCGTTCTTCTTCACCCTCGCCCTCTACCTCCAGCTCGGCCGGGGCCTGAGCCCGCTGGAGTCCGGACTGGTCTTCCTGGCGCTCGGCGCGGGCTACTTCGGTGCCTCCGTCGTCTCCGCCCGGTTCGCCGCCTCCGTCAACGCCCGCCGGGTGGCCGCCGGTCCGCTCATCCTCGCCGTCGGCTACACCGCGATCGCCCTGACCGCGCAGGACCTCGGCATGAGCGGCCATGTGCTGTGGCTGCTGCCGGCCCTGCTGGTCGCCGGGCTCGGCATGGGCCTGACCACGGGTCCGCTGACCAACCTGGTGCTGGGCGGCGCGGTCCCCGAGCACGCGGCGGCCGCCTCCGGGCTGCTGAACACCGCGCAGGAGGGCGGGGCCGCCGTCGGCGTCGCCGTCGCCGGCACGGTCTTCTTCCCCGTGCTCGCGGACCACGGCGGCCGGGCCGGCGCCTACCCGCACGCGTTCGCCGTCACCCTGATCCCGCTCATCTGCCTGGGCGTCCTCGCCTCCCTGCTGGTGCTGGCCGCCCCCGGCCGTACCGCCCGGAAGTGAGCCCCGGCACCCCGACCCTCGCGAAGGAGGAGAGCAGGCATGCCCCACCTCACCACCCGGGACGGGACCCGGCTGCACTACAGCGACTGGGGCGACGGACGGCCCGTGGTGCTCCTCGGCGCGGCCATGGCCGACTCACGCATGTGGGAGTTCCAGGCACCGTTCCTCGCCGGCCACGGTCTGCGCTGCGTCACCTACGACCGGCGCGGCAGCGGCCGCTCGGACGTCCCCTGGAACGGCTACGACTACGACACCCTCGCCGGTGACCTCGCCGACCTGCTCGACCACCTCGACCTCAGGGACGCGGTACTGGTCGGCTACGCGGTGGGCGGCGGCGAGTGCGTCCGCTACCTGTCCCGGTACGGCACCGGCCGGGTGGCGAAGCTGGCCCTGGTCGCCTCGACCACCCCGTTCCTGATGCGCGCCCCGGACCACCCCGACGGACTGGAGCCCGAGCTGTTCGACCAGGTCGAGGAGGCGATCCGCACCGACCGGGCCGCCTGGCTCGCCGCCCTCACCTGGCCGTTCTTCACCGGCCGCCCGGACCCCGACCCGGACGACCTGCCGATCTCACGCGAGCTCGCCGACTGGCTCATCGGCATGTGCCGCAACACCTCGCCCCGAGCCGGAACGGAGATCTACCGCACCCTGTTCAGCACCGACCAGCGCGCCGAGACGGCCGCGGTCACGGTGCCCACCCTGGTGATCCACGGAACCGCCGACCTCGCGGCGCCGTACCCGCTGTGCGGACCGCGGACCGCGGAACTCATACCCGACAGCACCTTCCTCACCTACGAAGGAGCCGCCCACGGGCTGTTCGCCACCCACGCGGAGCGGCTCAACGCCGACCTGCTGGCGTTCGTCAAGGAGTGACGTACACCCACCGGCCCACGGACGTCCGGCCCCCTTCCCCGGGGGCCGGACGTCCGCGCGTGCGCCCCCGCCGGCCGCGTCAGCCGCACGTCAGCCCCGTGACAGCGCCCCCCGGCACAGTGGAGACCGCCGCGACGCCGGGGCGCTGAACGCCGCCCGGTCCACCGGTGCCGTCCGACGAAGGAGTACGCCCGACATGGCAGACACCGCAGCCCCGGCTCCCACCCGGGCACTCGTCCTCGGAAACCCCGCATCCGGCAGCCACTCGCCCGAACTGGTCGAAGAGGTACGCCAGCTGTGCGCCTCCTACCTGGAGCGCGCCGAGGTGCACCTCACCACCGGCCCGGGCGACGCCACCGTCGCCGTACGCCGGGCCCTGCAGCGGCCGGCCGGGGCACCCGACCTGGTCGTCGTCATCGGCGGCGACGGGACCGTCCGGGAAGCCGTCCAGGGCCTCGTGCCCGTCACCGGCAACGCCACCCTCGCGGTGGTGCCCGGCGGCACCGGCAACTCGGGCTACAAGATGCTGTGGGGCGAACGCCCCTGGAGCGAGTCCCTGAAGGCGATCCTCACCGACAGCGGCATCGGCGGCAGCGCCCGGCTGCGCCGCCTCGACCTGGCCCGCCTCACGGAGACCCGCAACTACGTCTACCTGGGCGCCTGTTCGGGTGTGATCGCCGACGCGCTGATCACCGCCCGCGACCTGCCGCTGTCCGGACGCGAGCGCTACGCCCGCGCCTTCGCCGACACCGCCGCCGGCTACGCGCCCTACCCGGGCCGGGTCACGGTGGACGGCAGGGTCGTGCACGAGGGCCCCACGGTCCTCGCCAACGTCGGCGGCGGCCGCTACCGCGGCGGCCGGTTCCAGGTGCTGCCGGACTCGCTGCTCGACGACGGACTGCTCGACGTCTGCGTCATCGGCGACGGCATCGCCGCGGCCGACGTCCCCGGACTCACCCTGAACGCCGCGCACATGGACCACCGGGCGACCGTGTACGCGCGCGGCCGGAGCATCACCGTCGAGCGGACCGACGGCCGGCGGCTGCCGCTGGAGCACGACGGCGAGTACCAGCACGGCATCGGCGCGACGGCCACCTTCGAGGTGCTGCCCGGCGCCCTGCCGGTCTGGGCGCCGGCCACCCCCTGAAAGCCCGGTCCGAGCCACCTGTCCGAAGAACCAGCAAGCACGTCACAGAGGAGAACGCCCGCATGAGCGACCTGACCACCACCGTCTCCCGCTACCTCGACATCTGGAACGAGGCGGACGCCGACAAGCGCGCCGCGGCCATCGCCGAGCTGTTCACCGCCGACGCCCCGTACATCGACCCGCTCGCCGCGGTCGAGGGCCACGAGGGCTTCGGGGCCGTGGTGGCCGGTGCCCGCGACCAGTTCAAGGGCCTCGCCTTCGAGCTGCACGGCACCGTCGACGCCCACCACGACCAGGCCCGCTTCCAGTGGGGCCTGGTGACCGAGCCGGGCGCCGAGCCGATCGCCATCGGCTTCGACGTCCTCGTCACCGACGCCGAGGGCAAGATCAAGGCCGTCTACGGCTTCCTGGACAAGGTCCCGGCCGCCTGAACACGCACCTGACCGCGGGAGCACCGGCTCGCCGGTGCTCCCGCCGTCGTGTTCCCCGCAGCCGTACCCCCGACCCCGACGCACGCACGGCAAGGAAGGTACCCGCCTCATGACCGCTGTCCTCGGGGAGAGCGTCGCCCGGGCCCTGTGCGACGACTGGGCCGGGCAGGCACCCGCCCTGTCCCGGGCCGGCCGCGGCCGCACCCCCGCCGACACCCCGCTGCGCGAGCTCTCGCACTGGGCGGCAACCCTGCGCCCCCAGCACATCCCGTGCCGGGTGCTGAAGCTCGCGGCCAGCCAGGTGCTGTCGCAGATCGCCTCCATCCGGGCCGGTCTCCAGCACCCGCTGGGCCGCAAGCTGGTGGCCGCCTTTGGACACCCCATGCAGCGCGACCCACGGCAGGCCGCGGGCGTCTTCGCCGCCCTCGGCTCCTGGCTCAACCTGGACGACACCGCGTACGCCGGGCACCTGTCCAACTCCACGGTCGCCGTCCCGCTCGCGTTCGCCTACGCCCGGCAGCTCGACGGGCTCTCGCTGCTCACCGCCGTGGTCGCGGCCAACGAGTGCGCGGCCCGCATCACCGCCTCGGCGACCCTGGGGCCGCTGCGCGGACAGAGCGCCGTGCACACCCACCTGGCCGGCGCCGTCGCGGGCCGCCTGCACTGCGACCGGGCCTCCGCCGGCCTCTTCGAGAACGCCTTCGGGCTGGCCTTCGCCATGCCCAACTGGCCGCTCATGCGCGCCTTCCTGGCCAGCGACGCCCGGCTGTTCAACACCTTCACCCCGGTGCGCACCGCGATGGACGCCTGCGACGCGGCCCACGCCGGGCTGCGCGGAGCGCCGGACATCATGGAGCACAGCGACGGCTTCCTGGCCCGGTTCGCGACCGTGCCGCTGCCGCAGGCGGTGGCGAAGGGGCTGGGCCGCCGCTGGCACACCGACACCCTGTCATTCAAGATGCACCCCGGCGGCCCCGGCATCGACGCCGCCGTGGACTGCGCCGCCGAGATCCACCGCGAACTCGGCGCCGTACGGCCCAGGGACGTGGCCGAGGTGGTCGTCGAGGCGTCCCTGTACACGCTGTTCGCGGGGGAGCGGGCCGCCCAGTACGTCACCGGTCCCGGCTCGCCGCTGGGCGCGCTGGTGCTCGACGTGCCCTACCCGGTCGCCACCACCCTGCTCACCGGCGAGTTCTCGGTGGACGACTTCTCCTCGCCGCACCTGGACGACCCCGACCGCTGGGCGCTGGCCAAGCGGATCCGCCTGGAGCACGACACCGACATGACCCGCGAACTCTTCCTGTCCGACGCGCCGTTCGGCGAGGCGGTGCGCGAGGCGGGGGACCTGGCCGTGCCCTGGCTGCGCGGCTTCGGCGGGGACGAACTGGTGGACCTGGTCGGCGCCGCGCGGGCCGACGAGCGGGACTTCTCCCGGTCCACCAAGGCCACCGGCGCCCGGGTCACCGTACGGCTGACGGACGGCCGTACGGTCTCCCGCACCCGGTTGATCCCGGTGGGCGCCGCCGGCCCGGAGACCCGGGCGGGCCACGCCGACCTGGTGCGGGAGAAGTTCCTGTCGGTCGGCGGCTCGCAGCAGGTGGCCGACACCGTCGGCCGGCTGCACCGGATGCGCCCGCGCGCGGTCCGCCGCTGGATCGAGACGGCCTTCCTGGACTAGGGCCTGCCGGCAGGCCGTCAGGGGCGACCGGGCGTGGAGGATCAGCCGAGCCAGGCGAGCGGGGCGTTGCTCAGCGCTCGTTCATATTCGCCGCGACCCGGAGCGGGAAACCCAGAAGCGCGATACGCCTGAGTTCCTCCGGGTGGAGGGTCAGGCCGCAGACGTTCCCGGCAAACCCGTAGACGTCGAGGATCACGGCGTAGCCCCGCTCGGCCAGGTGCGCGAGCTCGGCCCGCTTGCTCTCCGCCGTGGAGAGGATGGTGTCCAGCCGCTCGTGGAAGTCCCGGCTGACGTGGGAGTCGCAGTCGATGCCCCACTCCCCGTCGGTCTCGTCCGGGCGACCCCACTGGCCGGGTCCTGGCTCGCGCACACCGGTGGGCTCGATACCGAGGAAGGACGTGATCTCCGCGGGCCGGAGATCGGCTCCCTTGACGACGAGCGACACGTCCGTCAGCACCCAGTCGCGCTTCTCTGCCACAGTCATGCACGGCTCCCAGTAGTGCGGGGTTCCTGTACTTCCTTGCCGACGATCGAGGCATTCTCACGCTCGCCCTCGTCGCACCGGCGCGTCGGCACGGACAACGCCGTTCTACGAGGCCTCGGTTACCCGTCCGCGCCCGCCCGCGTCCCGGGCCCGGCGTCCGGGCCGGCAGGGACCGGCCGGGACGGTGCCGTGCGCCACGTACAGACGGACGGCGTCGTACAGCCGGTAGCGGACCCGCCCGGCCCGGTCCGGCTCGCCCGCCCGGACCAGCTGCCGGTGCAGCAGGTCCTCCAGCAGGTCCATGGCCTGCCGCCGGGACGGGGACAGCCGGCAGACCACGTCCTCGAACCCGAACTCCGCCCCCAACGAGCTCAATTCATGGAGGGCGGCGCGTGACGCCGGGGGCAGCGGGCGGTAGTAGGCGGCCACGCTCGCGTCCAGGGCCAGGTCGCCGACCCGCAGCGCACCCAGCCGCTCGCCCTCCTCGGCCAGCCGGTCCGCGAGGTCGGCGAGGCCGCGGTGCGGGCGCGCGGTGAGCCACAGGCCGGCGATGTGCAGCGCCAGCGGCAGCCCGGCGCAGGACCGCACGATGCGCAGCGCCGCCGGCCGCTGCGCCGCGGTGCGCCGGGCGCCGGCCAGGTCGGCCAGCATGCGATAGGCGTCGCCGGACTCCAGCGGGCCGACGGGGACGCGGAACTGCTCGGGCAGCGCCGACAGTTCGCGGCGGGCGGCCACCAGCACGGCGCTGCGCCCGCCGTCCACGAGCAGGGGTCTGACCTGCGCCTCGGAGACGGCGTTGTCCAGGACCACGAGCACCCGGCGGCCGCTGAGCGCGTCCCGCAGCCGGGCGCGTGCCTCCTCCGGGTCGCGCGCGGCGACGGCGTCGCCCAGCGAGCGCAGGATGCGGCGGACCAGCAGGTCCGGGGTGAAGGGCCGGCAGGACGCGGGGTGCAGGTCGACGTAGACCTGGCCGCCCGGGAAGCGGTCGCGCACCGCGTGGGCGGTGTGCAGCACCAGCCCGGTCTTCCCGGCGCCCGGTGGCCCGACGACCACGGCGGGTCCGCCGGGCCCGGGGAGGCGGGCCGCCAGCGCCTCGACCAGCCGCTCCCGGCCCACGAGACGACGGCGGGGCGCCGCGGGCAGTTCGGCAGGGCCGGCCCCGGGCGCCCGCGCGGGCGGCTGCTCACCCCGGGGCAGCCGTAACAGCCGCCGGGTCTCGCCGGGCGCCAGTTCCAAAGCCTCGGCCAGCAGGACGAGGGACTGTCTGCGGGGCCGGGCGGTGTGCCCGGTCTCCAGGTTGCGTATGGCCCGCACGCTCAGTCCCGACCGCACCGCGAGCTCGTCCTGGGTGAGGCAGGCCGCCTCCCGGGCCCGCACCAGCGCGACGGCGAGCGTCGGCTCGGGCCCGGTGGGGTGCGGGTCGCTCACCCGTTCTCCCGGGCGCGGCGGGCGGACGGTCCGGCCACGGGGCGGCGCAGCGCGGCGACGAACTTGTAGCGGGAGCCCCGGTACACCGAGCGCACCCACTCCACCGGTGTGCCGTCGGCGTCCCGCGAGTGCCGTGACAGCAGCAGCATCGGCAGGCCCACGTCGGTGGCGAGCAGATGGGCCTCGCGCGGGGTGGACAGCGAGGTCTCGATCGTCTCGTCCGCCTCCACGAGATGGACGCCGTACACCTCGGCCAGGGCCGTGTACAGCGACGGGTAGGTGGTCAGCCACTGCCGCAGCCCGGGGAAGCGGCGCCCGGACAGGTGGGTGGTCTCGATCGCCATGGGGTCGCCGCTGGCCAGCCGCAGCCGCTCGATACGCAGGACGCGGTCGCCGACCTCGATGCCGAGCAGGTCCGCGAGCCCCGCGTCCGCCGCGATCTCGCCGATGTCCAGCACCTGGGAGGCCGGCTCCAGGCCCTGGGCGCGCATGTCCTCGGTGTGCGAGGTGAGTTGCAGGGTCCGGTACAGCTTGGGCTGGGCCACGAAGGTGCCCTTGCCCTGGATGCGGTCGAGCCGGCCCTCGCCGACCAGTTCCTGCAGCGCCTGCCGGATGGTGGTGCGGGAGGTGCCGAACCGGACGGCCAGCAGCCGCTCCGCCGGCATCGCCGAGCCCGGCTGGAGTGCCTGGGTGATCTCCAGGACCTGCTGTTTGATCCGGTAGTACTTCGGCACGCGCGCGGCGCGGCGGGGCGCCCCCCTGGGGTGCTGGGCGCTGCTGACGTCGGTGGCCATGCCTGCCTTCCCGGCCGAGTGTGTGGGGGCTCCCGTTATAGCGACCAACTGCCCTATGGTCTAGTCCAACTTGGTGGACAGGTCTAGTCCAGTAGGCGCGCCGGGCAGAAGGGGACGGACGCGCTCCGGTGACTTTCTCGTAACGGCCCGGATCGTCTTCCGAACCACCCTTGACACCTCAAAAGGTCTAGGCCAAGCTCCAGCGTACTGGTCTACACCATTAGTGGCCAGGTCCCGAGCCCTACGTGCAACAGCGTCGTACGCAGGTCACCGCCGAGGGCGTGGGGGGATAAGTGACATCCCTGAGGAGGGTGGCGTGAAGCGCAAGCTTGCTGCCGCGATCGTGATCGCGGGCATGATGGTCTCCGTCTCGGCGTGCGGCGGCGACGACGGTGACGACACGGGCAAGAACGCGGGACCGGACAGCTTCAAGGGCCAGACCCTGACGGTCTGGACGATGGACGGCTCGGCGCCGCCCGCCTGGTCCAAGGACGTGCAGGCCGCCTTCGAGAAGAAGACCGGCGCGAAGCTGAAGTTCGAGATCCAGAAGTGGGACGGGATCCAGCAGAAGATCACCACCGCCCTCTCGGAGTCCAACCCGCCGGACGTCCTCGAGGTCGGCAACACCCAGACCCCCGCGTACGCGGCAACCGGCGGTCTCGCCGAGCTGGGCGACCTCAAGCAGCAGATCGGCTCGGACTGGACCCCGTCGGTCTCCCAGTCCTCCGTGTACGAGGGCAAGCAGTACGCCGCCCCGTGGTACTTCGCCAACCGCGTCGTGATCTACAACAAGAAGATCTGGGCCAAGGCCGGCATCAAGGACACCCCGAAGACCCGCGCGGACTTCTACAAGGACCTGGACACGATCGGCAAGAAGACCGACGCCGAGCCGCTCTACCTGCCGGGCCAGAACTGGTACTTCTTCGACGGCCTGACCATCGGCCAGGGTGCCGACCTGGTGAAGAAGGAGGGCGACAAGTACGTCTCCAACCTCGGGGACCCCAAGGTCACCGCGGCCATGGAGATCTACAAGAAGTACGCCTCCTACTCCAAGGCTCCCAAGGACAAGGACGAGGCCACCCCGCAGCAGGCCACGATCTTCGCCAAGGGCAAGACCGGTGCCTTCATCGGCATGGGCTGGGAGGCCGGCACGGCGATCCAGGCCAACAAGGCCATCGAGAAGGACCTCGGCTACTTCACCATCCCGGGCGAGACGGCCGACAAGCCCGAGGGCGTCTTCCTCGGCGGCTCCAACCTGGCGGTCGCCCAGGGCAGCAAGAAGCAGGCCCTGGCCAAGGAGTTCCTGAAGATCGCCCTGTCCGACCAGTTCGAGGGCCAGCTGGCCAAGCTCAACGGCGTCATCCCGAACAAGGAGTCCCTGGAGAGCAACCTCAAGGGAAACGGCGCCGCCGAGGCCGCCGCTCCCGGCGCGGCCGCCGGTGGCACGACCCCGCTGATCCCCGCGTGGGCCGCGGTGGAGAACACCCCCAACCCGATCAAGTCCTACATGACCGCGGTGCTGAACGGTAAGGCCCCGGCGGACGCGGCCAAGCAGGTCGAGGGCGAGATCAACAAGCGCCTGGCCCAGCAGAACTGATGACCCGCGCCGGGGGGCGTCGGCGGACGCCCCCCGGCTCAGTCGTTCGTCACGGCCGGTACGACGGGTACGGCCGGTACCGCCACGGAAGAGATGGCAACTCATGTCAGTGCAGACCGAAGGCACGGACACGGCCGGGGGGCCCGCTGTCCACAAGGCCCGGACACCGGGGCCGCCGAGGGACGCCGACCACGGCTCAGGGTCCCCGTCCCGCCGCGGTGGCGCCGCCCCCTACCTGCTCCTGCTGCCCGCGCTGCTGGCCACGCTGGTCCTGCTGGGCTGGCCCCTGGTCAAGAACGGCATGCTGTCGTTCCAGAACCTCAATCCGCGGCAGCTCATCCAGCACCTCACCGAGTGGAACGGCTTCGACAACTACAAGGAAGTCCTGACCGGTTCGGACTTCTGGCACGTCGTCGAGCGCTCCCTCGTCTTCACCGCCGTCAACGTCGTCCTGATCATGGTCATCGGCACCCTGGTCGGACTGCTCCTGGCCCGCCTCGGCAGAAGGATGCGACTGCTGCTCATGGTCGGGCTCGTCCTCGCCTGGGCCATGCCGATCCTCGCGTCCACCACGGTCTACCAGTGGCTGTTCGCCCAGCGCTTCGGCGTCGTCAACTGGGTCCTGGACAAGCTGGGCTGGCACTCCATGGCCGACTACAACTGGACCGGCGGCCAGGTCTCCACGTTCACGGTGATCATCCTGCTGCTCGTCTGGCAGTCGGTCCCGTTCGTGGCGATCAACCTCTACGCCGCCACCACCACGATCCCCAGGGAGCTGTACGAGGCCGCCTCGCTGGACGGCGCCGGCGCCTGGCAGAGCTTCACCTCGGTGACCTTCCCCTTCCTGCGGCCCTTCCTGTACGCCACGACCTTCCTCGAGGTCATCTGGATCTTCAAGGCGTTCCCGCAGATCTTCGCGATCAACGAGGGCGGCCCCGACCACCTCACCGAGACGCTGCCGATCTACGCCTTCGTCCAGGGCGTCGGCAACCAGCACTTCGGCGTCGGCGCGGCCATCTCGTTCCTGACCATTCTGGTGCTGCTCGTCATGACCTCGTACTACCTGCGCATGGTGCTCAAGCAAGAGGAGGACGAGCTGTGAAGCGCTCGCTCGCCGGCCGGGTGTGGCCCAACGCGACCGCCGCCGTCCTCTTCGTCGGCTTCGTGTTCCCCGTCTACTGGATGTTCGCGACGGCCTTCAAGCCGACCGGCGACATCATCTCCGAGAACCCGGTGTGGTTCCCGACGAACGTCACCCTCGGCCACTTCAAGAAGGCCGTCGACGCGGACAACTTCTGGACGCTGGTCGGCAACTCCGTGACCGTGACGCTCTGTTCGGTGGTGTTCTCCCTCGTCGTCGCCCTGTTCGCCGCCTTCGCGCTCGCGCGGATGCGGTTCCGGGGCCGGCGCGGGCTCATCGTGACGTTCATGCTGGCGCAGATGGCCCCCTGGGAGGTCATGATCATCGCCATGTACATGATCGTCCGGGACAACGACATGCTCGACAGCCTGGTCCCGCTCACCGTCTTCTACACGATGATGGTGCTGCCGCTGACGATCCTGACTCTGCGCGGCTACGTCGCCGCCGTGCCCAAGGAGCTGGAGGAGTCCGCGATGGTCGACGGCTGCACCCGCATCCAGGCCTTCCGCAGGGTGATCTTCCCGCTGCTCGCGCCCGGCCTCATGGCCACCTCGCTGTTCGGCTTCATCACGGCCTGGAACGAGTTCCCGCTGGTCCTGATCCTCAACAAGGACAACGAGAAGCAGACCCTGCCGCTGTGGCTGTCGCAGTTCCAGACCGCCTTCGGTGACGACTGGGGCGCCACCATGGCAGCCTCGTCCCTGTTCGCGCTGCCCATCCTGATCCTCTTCATATTCCTGCAACGCAAGGCTGTCAGCGGTCTCACCGACGGCGCCGTGAAGGGATGACCCGGCCGATGACCACACTCGCCACCACTGGGTCCGGCAGCGGCCCCGCCGCGGGCGACACCCTGAGCCGCGACGCCCTCGCCGTGCTCCAGCCGGGCTTCGACGGCACCACCGCCCCGGACTGGGTGCGCCGCCGCATCGGCGAGGGCCTCGCCTCCGTCGCCCTGTTCGGCCGCAACGTCGTCAGCGAGGAGCAGATCACCGCGCTCACCGCCGAACTGCGCGCCGAGCGGGACGACCTGCTGGTCGCCATCGACGAGGAGAGCGGCGACGTCACCCGCCTGGACGTGCGCACCGGCTCCTCCTTCCCCGGCAACCACGCCCTCGGCGCCGTCGACGACCCCGCCCTCACCCGGGGCGTGGCCCGCGAGCTGGGCCGCCGCCTGGCCGCGTGCGGCGTCACCTTCGACTGGGCGCCGTCCGCCGACGTCAACGCCAACCCCGACAACCCGGTCATCGGTGTGCGCTCCTTCGGCGCGGACACGGACCTGGTGGCCCGGCACACCGCCGCCTGGGTCGAGGGCCTGCAATCCACCGGCGTCGCCGCCTGCACCAAGCACTTCCCCGGGCACGGCGACACCAACGTCGACTCCCACCACGCGGTCCCGCGCATCGACGTGGACGTGAAGACGCTGTACGAGCGCGAACTGCCGCCCTTCCGCGCCGCCATCGAGGCCGGCACCCGGGCCGTCATGAGCGCGCACATCCTGGTCCCCGCCCTCGACCCGGACCGCCCCGGCACCCTGTCCCGGCGGATCCTGACCGACCTGCTGCGCGGCGAACTCGGCTACCAGGGCCTGATCGTCACGGACGGCATGGAGATGCGGGCCATCGCCGGCACGTACGGCCTGGAGCAGGGCGTGGTCCTCGCGATCGCGGCGGGCGCGGACGCGATCTGCGTCGGCGGCGGCCTGAACGACGAGGGCACCGTGCTGGGACTGCGGGACGCCCTGGTGTCCGCCGTCCGCTCCGGCGAGCTGGCCGAGGAGCGGCTGGCCGACGCGGCGGCCCGGGTGCGGGAGCTGGCGCGGTGGACCGCCGGGGCGCGTGACGGCGCCGGAGCCGTCGCGCCGGAGCCGGAGATCGGCCTGGTGGCGGCCCGCCGCGCGCTGACCCTGACCCGGTCCGGCGCGCTCGCGCCGGTCACCGAACCGGTCCATGTCGCCCGGTTCAACCCTGCCCCGAACATCGCCGTCGGCGACGAGACCCCCTGGGGCGTCGCCGCCGAGCTGGAGCGGCTGCTGCCGGGCAGCACGGCCGGCACCTACGGCGGACCGGACGCGGGCCGTGCGGCCCTCGCGGCGGCGGCCGGCCGGCGGGTCGTCGCCGTGGTCCGCGACGAGCACCGGCACGACTGGATGGGCTCCGCCCTGGACGTGCTGATCGCCGCCCGCCCGGACACCGTGGTGGTCGAGATGGGCGTACCGCAGGCCCCGCCGCGCGGCGCCCTGCACATCGCCACCCACGGCGCCGCCCGCGTCTGCGGGGTGGCGGCGGCGGAAGCCGTCGTGGCGGGCTGAACCACTCACGCCGCCGGACCCACGGCCGGTACCGGAGCCTCACCGAGGCTCCGGTACCGGCCGCTTCGTGTTTCCCGACCGGCGGCATCACGGCGGCAGTTGGGCGGCAGTTTGGCGGGGGTACCGGCTGGTAATCGTTGACACCCCCAATTGGTCTAGTCCAGCTTGAGAGGGCGCTACAGTTCGATCACCTCGGAGCGACGGCATGCACCAGCCCTCCCCTTTCCTCCATCGAGCGGCGTCCGGCCGCCCCTACTTCAGCGCGGACGGCGAGACCTACCTCGCCCCGACACCCCTGCGCCACCTGGAGAAGTCCCGCCCCCTGCGGGTGCTCTCCGAAGCGGACTTCGCCTTCTGGCAGACGTACGGCTACGTCGTCGTCCGCGAGGCCATCACCCCCGGCGAGGCCAAGAGCCTGCTGGAGTTCGCCTGGGACTTCCAGGGCCTCGACCCCGACCGCCCCGACACCTGGTACGAGGAACCGGAGTTCCGCTCCGAACTCGACCAGCACCTGTTCATCTACGGCTTCGTGGAGGCGTACCACCACCAGCTGCTGTGGGACAGCCGTCAGGCACAGCGGGTCCACGACGCCTTCGTGGACGTGTGGGACTGCGAGGAGCTGTGGGTCACCCTCGACCGGCTGAACCTCAACCCGCCCAACGTCCGCACCCGTTCACGCTCCCTGATCGAGCCCACCGACGAGGGCTTCGACATCGAGCTGCACTGGGACGTCGACACCACCCTCGCCGTCCTGCCGCAGCGGGTCCAGGGCATCATCGCCCTCAACGACACCCGGCCCGAACTCGGCGGCTTCCAGTGCGCCCCGGAGCTGTTCCGCCGCTTCGAGGAGTGGCGCGTCGCCCAGCCGGCGGGGCGCGACCCGATCCGGCCCGCGGTCGACCGCGCCGAGTTCCCCGTGGTCCGGCCCGACCTCCAGGCCGGCGACCTGCTGATCTTCAACGGGCTGCTGGCGCACGGCGTCGCACCCAACCGCTCCGACGAAGCCGTCAGGGCCGTGCAGTACCTGTCGATGATGCCCGCCCTGGAGGAGCACACCCGGCTGCGGACCTCGCGCGTCGAGTCCTGGCGCACCCTCGCCACCCCCGACTGGAACGGCACCCTGCTCGGCGACGCCCGCCGGCCGGAGGCCCTGCGGTACGGACCCGCCGAACTGACCGGCCTCGGCCGCCGACTGCTCGGCCTCGACTCCTGGACCGGCGGGGAAGGCGCACAGTGAACCGGATCTGCCTGACCCTTCCCACCAACCGGGCCTGCTCAGCCACCATCACCGCGATCCACCGCGAGGCCGTCCACGCCGCCACCCGCTTCGGCGCCGACGTCCAGCTGCTGATCCTCGACTCCTGCGACGACCGCACCCGCGCCGGGCACGCCGGTGTCGTGGCCGCGCTGCCGCGCACCGCGGGCGTCACCGTGCACCACCTCGGCGAGGAACCCCAACGGGCCTTCCTGCGCCGGGTGATCGAGCGGTCCGGGCTGCCCGAGCCGGACCGGCTGCTGCGCCTGCTGCTCCCGGCCGGCGTCTCCTACGGCTCCTGCACCGACCGCGCCTTCCTGCTGGCCGCCGCGCTCGGCTGCGACTCCGTGCACCGCCGGGACTCCGACAGCACCTACCAACTCCGGGCGGGCGAACCGGTCTTCCCCGTCCACCACGAACTGCCCTGGCTGGGCAGGACCGCCGCCGAGGCGTCGGCCGCCGGCCTGCGCACCGACCTCGACCCGGCCCACGCCCACCGCCCGGTGTCCCTGGTCGGCGCCTCCTTCATCGGTGAACTCTCCGTCGACATCGGAGAGATACGCCGCCGCGACGAGGGCGTCTACCACGAGGTCGTCGGCCTGTGGGCACCCGCCGACCGCTCACCCGAGGACAGAAGGCGGCTGGTCGAGGAGTCCTTCACCGGAGCGGGCACCGCCCCCTTCACCGAGGACCGCTCCACGCTGACCCTGGTGGACCCCATGCGGGTCGACATGTGCAACATCGCCCTCCACCGCGAGGTGTACGAACGCGTCCCGCTGCCCCCGGCCACCGACACCATCGGCAGCGACTACTTCCTCATCCACCTGGTCCACGACGCCCGGCTCCCCGGCATCCTGCACAACCGGCACATCGAGAACTTCTACACCCCCGAACGCCGTACCGACGCGGGCTTCGCCGCCTACCAGACCCGCTACGTGAAGTTCCTGCTCTCGATGCTCCACCTGCACCACGTCTACGACCGGATGGCCGCCGAGGGCGACCGTCTGCTGGACGGCCGGCAGCACGTCCGCACCGGGCGGATCGCGGAGCTGCTGCGCGAGAGCACCGGCCTGGACCACGCCGAGAACGAATGGCGCCTGGACCGGCTCGACACCGCCTACCGCAAACTGGGCGGACGGCACGAGAAGTTCGCCGAGCGGCTGACCGGGCAGCGGGCCCGGCTGCTGGCCGAGGCACCCCGGGACATGGCGGACTTCGCCCTGCTGACCGAGGCCTGGCCCGCCCTGGTCGACGCCGCGCGGCACACCGCGCCCGGGCCCGGGGAACGGTGACCGTGGAGATCAGCACGCCGCTGGCCGCCGCACTGGCCGCCGCCCCGGCCGACCGCATCGTCTACGACCTCGACGGTGTCGCCGCCCAGTACGACCGGCTGGTGTCGGAACTGCCCGGCGTCCAGGTCCGCTTCGCCCTGAAGGCCTGCCCCGTGGACGAGGTGCTGGCCCGGCTCGCCGACCGGGGCGCCGGCTTCGACGCGGCGAGCCCCGCGGAGATCGTCCAGGCCCTGCGCACCGGCGTGCCCGCGGACCGGATCCACTACGGCAACACGGTCAAGTCCGACGCGGACATCGCCGAGGCCCACCGGCTCGGCGTGCGCACCTTCGCCACCGACAGCGTGCAGGACGTGACGGCCGTCGCCGAACACGCCCCCGGCGCCCGGGTCTTCTGCCGCCTCGCCACCAGCGGGGACGGCGCCCTGTGGGGCCTGAGCCGCAAGTTCGGCTGCTCGCCCGGGCACGCCGTCCGGGTCCTGACCACGGCCGCCGCCCGCGGGCTCGTCCCGGCCGGTCTGTCCGTGCACGTCGGATCCCAGCAGATGACGTACGAGGCATGGCAGCAGGCCCTGGACGCCCTCGCCGAGGTGGTCGAGGACCTGACCGCGCGAGGAGTCGTGCCCGACCACGTCAACCTCGGCGGAGGCCTGCCCGCGCTCGGCTGCCTCGACCGCCGCGGCGAGCCCCTCGACCCGCCCCTGGACAAGATCTTCGCCGTGCTCCGCGAGGGCATGGAACGCCTGGCCGGCCTCACCCCGGCCCCGCTCCGCTTCGTCGTGGAACCGGGCCGCCACCTGGTCGCCGACCACGGCGCCGTCCGCGCCCACGTGTACCGGCTCACCGAGCGGGCGCAGCCGGACGGCACGCCCACCCGCTGGCTGTACCTGAGCGTGGGCAGGTTCAACGGCCTGTACGAGGCGGACCAGCTCACCTACCGGCTGGTCTTCCCCGCCCAGGCGGGGCGCGCGGGCGAGGAGTACGTCCCCGCCGTCGTCGCGGGCCCCACCTGCGACAGCGACGACGCCCACGGCGGCGGCCGGTACCCGGTGCGCGTCCCCGCGTCCGTCGCCTCCGGAGACCCGGTCTGGATCCTGTCCGCCGGCGCCTACGCCACCAGCTACGCGACCCAGGGCTTCAACGGCATCCAGCCCCTGCCGTGCGTGTGCGCACGCGGCCCGGAAGGACAACGCTGACATGACCGACGTCATACGCGGCCTCACCGAGGCCGACTGGCCCCAGGTCGCGGCCCTGGAGGCCGGGGCGTACGCGGACACCGCCCTGACCGAGGGCGAGGACGCGCTGCGCTCCCGGGCCCGGGAGGGCACCTGTTTCGTCCTGGACCGCGACGGCCGCATCGCCGGCTACGTACTGGCCCTGCCGTACCCGATGTTCCGCTACCCGGACCTGACCCGCCCGGAGGCGGCGGCCCACCGCTCCGCCAACCTCCATCTGCACGACCTCGTCGTCGGCGCGCCGCTGCGGCGCAGGGGACTGGGCAGCGCGCTGGTGCGCCACCTGACGCACGCGGCCGGCGCGCACGGCTTCCGGACGATCTCGCTGATCGCCGTCGGCGGCAAGGAGCCCTTCTGGCGGGCCAACGGCTACCGCGCCCACGCCGGGGTCCGACTCCCCGCCGGCTACGGCGCCGACGCGGTGTACATGTCGGCCCGGGTGGCCACGGCCCTGCGGGAGGCGAGCTGATGACCACGGCTCCGGACCTCGCGGGCTTCCGCCGCGCGAAGTGGGCGATCGCCTGCCTGTTCTGCTTCCTGGGCCTGCAGTACGCCACCTGGGCCGCCCGGCTGCCCGCGCTCAAGGCCAGGCTGGACCTGGGCGCCGGCGAACTCGGGCTGCTGCTGATGGCCTGCGGGGCGGGCGCCGCGGCCTCCTTCCCGCTCGTCGCCCACCTGATGCGCAGGCTCGGCTCCCGCCGTCTGTCCCTCGTCTCCGCCCTGTGCCTCACCGCGCTCCTGATGGCCCTCTCCGCGGTGCCGGACTACCCGCTCGCGCTGCTGGTCCTCTGCGCCGACGGGGTCGCCGTGGGCTGCCTGAACGTCGCCATGAACGCCCAGGGCGCCGCGCTGGAGAAGGCGTACGGCCGCACCGCCATGTCCCAGCTCCACGCGACGTTCAGCGCGGGCCTGCTCGCCGCCGCCCTGCTGGCCTCCGGCAGCACCGCCCTCACCGCCTCCGTCCCGGCCCACTTCGCGGTGGCCGCCGCGCTGTTGCTGCTGCTCCTCGCCCGCGCCCGCACCGGTCTGCTGCCCCACGACGAGCCCCGGCCCGCGCAAGCCCCGCCCGGGCAGGCCCGGTCCGAGGAAGCCGGGCCGGCGGAAGCACGCGCGGACGGAGCCCGGTCAGCGGAGCCCCGGTCCCGGAAGAGGTGGGCGCGGACCGCCCTGCCGTCCGGCCGGACCCTGCTGATGGGCTGTGCCATGGCGTTCGGCACCATCACCGAGGGCGCCATGAACGACTGGTCCACGCTGTACATGAAGGACGTCGTCAAGGCCCCCGCGTCGGTGGCACCGCTGGGCATCGCGGTCGTCTCCGTCATGATGCTGCTGGCCCGGGTGCGCGCGGACCACTGGCGCGGCCGCTGGGGCGACGGACGCGTCGTGCGCACCGGCAGCGCCGTGGCCGGGACCGGCCTGGCCCTCGCCCTCGCGGCCGGCGGGGTGCTGCCCACCCTGCTCGGGTTCGCCTGCGTCGGGCTGGGGGCGGCCGCCGTCACTCCGTGCGTCTACGTGGCCGCCGCGGAACGCGGTTCGGACGCGCTGTCCCTGGTCGCCGCGATGGGGACGACGGGACTGCTGGCCGGACCGGCCCTCATCGGCTTCGTGGCGGGCGCCGGCGGTCTGACCCTGGGCATGGCCACGGTCGCCGCCTCGGCCCTGATCGTCACCCTGACCGCCACCCGCATCCCCTGGCGGCCCCGCGTCCCGGCCCCCGCCGGGTAGAAGCCCCGCCGGGCCGACCCCGTCGGGCCGTGATCGCGCCGGGCAGGGCTCCTCTGCCCGCTGCCCATACCGCCGAGTACCCCCGGGATACCCCCGGGGGTACTCGTGCTACCGTCGAAGACATACCCCCGGGGGTAATTTTCCCGGGCGTCCAGCGACGGAAGGGAGCCACCCCGTGTTCTTCGTCGACACGATCGAGGTGTCGGGACTCGGCAACCGCGGCTATCTGGCGGGCGGCGAACGGACGGCGGTGGCCGTCGACCCGCCTCGCGACATCGACCGGATGATCGAGGCGGCGGCACGGCGCGGGGTGCGCATCGCGCACGTCGTCGAGACCCACCTGCACAACGACTACGTCACCGGCGGCCTCGAGCTCGCCCGCGTCACCGGCGCCGCCTACATCGTGCCCGCCGCCGCCCGCGTCGCCTTCGCGCGCACCCCGGTCCACGACGGCGACCGCACGGTGGTCGACACCGCCGCCGGGCTCACCCTGCGCGCCGTGGCGACCCCCGGGCACACGCCCCACCACACCTCCTACGTGCTGGAGGAGGGCGGCACCCCGGTCTCGGTGTTCACCGGCGGCTCCCTGCTGATCGGCACCGTCGGCCGCCCCGACCTGGTGGAGCCCCGCCTGACCGAGCGCCTCGCCCGTGCCCAGCACGCCTCCGCGCACCGGCTGGCCACCGAGCTGCCCGACGACACCGCAGTGCTGCCCACGCACGGGTTCGGCAGCTTCTGCTCGTCCGGCCAGGCGCACGGGGAGTCCACCACGATCGGCAAGGAGAAGGCCTCCAACGAGGCCCTCACCCGGGACGTGGACACCTTCGTCGACGACCTGCTGGCCGGCCTGGACGACGTCCCCGCCTACTACACGCACATGGCCCCGGCCAACGCGGCGGGACCCGCCCCGGTCGACCTCACCCCACCGGCCCCGGCCGACGCGGCCGAGATCGCCGCCCGGCTGGCCGCTGGGGAGTGGGTGGTGGACCTGCGCAACCGGGTCGCGTTCGCCGCCGGGCACGTCTCCGGCTCGTTCAACTTCGAGGCCGAGGGGCAGCTTGCCACCTACCTGGCCTGGCTGATCCCCTGGGGCCGGCCGGTCACCCTGCTCGCCGAGTCCGCCGAGCAGCTCGCCGCCGCCCAGCGCGAACTGGTCCGCGTGGGCATCGACCGGCCCGCCGCCGCGGCCACCGGGGACCCGCGCGACTGGGTCCGCCCCGGCGACACCCCGGCCTCCTTCCCGCGGGCCACCTTCGCCGACCTCGCCGCCCGGTACCCGGGCCAGGACGTCGTCGTCCTCGACGTCCGGCGGGACCTGGAGCGCGCGGGCGGGTTCGTCGAGGGCTCGGTCCACGTCCCGCTGCACACCCTGCACCGCCGGCTCGACGAGATACCCGGCGGACAGGTGTGGGTGCACTGCGCGGGCGGCATGCGCGCCGCCGTCGCCGCCTCCCTGCTGGACGCGGCCGGCCGGGAGGTCGTCGCCGTGGACGACGCCTTCGGCGCGGCAGCGGACGCCGGGCTCCCGCTCCGCCTCGGCTGACCGCGCCACATGCCGGCGACGTCCGTGCCGACCACACGTACCGACCGAGGGACACCGAGGGAACAGGAGCGCAGAGCCCCGATGAGCATCTTCCGACGAGACGCGCGCGCCCCCGGCCGGGTGACCGTCCAGGAGGCCGCCGCCCGCACCGGCCACGGCGCCGCCGAGCGCGCCGACGCCGTCCTGCTGGACGTCCGCGAACCCGACGAATGGCGGGCCGGACACGCCCCGCGCGCCGTGCACCTGCCGCTGTCGGAGCTGGCGGGGCCGCCCGGGCCGGCAGATCCGGCAGGGCCGCCGGTGTCGTCGGGGCCTTCCGCCGCCGCCGGGCTGCCCGCCGCGCTGCGGGCCCGGCGGCTCGTGGTGATCTGCCGCTCCGGCAACCGCTCCCGGCGGGCGGCCGAGCTGCTGGCCGCCCGGGGCGCCGACGCCGTGGACGTGATCGGCGGCATGCGCGACTGGGCCGCGGCGGGACTGCCCGTCGTGGACGCGCGGGGCGGGAACGGGACCGTCGCGTGAGTGCTCTGCTGCTCGCCCTGGCCGCCGGGGCCGTCATCGGCCTGGCGCTCGGCGCGCTCGGGGGCGGTGGCAGCGTCCTCGCCGTCCCCGCCCTGATCTACCTGCTCGGCTTCACCCCGGTCGCGGCCACCACCGCCAGCCTGATCGTCGTCGGTGTCACCTCGGCCACCGCGCAGTCCGCGCACGCCCGGGACGGCCATGTCCGGTGGCGCACCGGGCTGCTGTTCGCCGCCGCCGGCATCGGGCCCGCCGTCCTGGGCGGCGCGCTCGCCGCACGGCTGCCCGGGGCCGCCCTCACCGCCGGGTTCGCCGTGGTGGCGGCGGTGGCCGCGCTACGCATGCTGCGCCCCAGGCCCGCGGCCGACGGCGCCGAGCGGGTACGGCCCGGCCGGGCGGCCGCGGCGGGCGCCGGACTCGGCGCGGTCACCGGTGTCCTCGGCGTCGGCGGCGGCTTCCTCGCCGTGCCCGCGCTGGTGAGCGTGGTCGGCCTGCGGATGCGCGACGCGGTGGGCACCAGCCTGCTGGTCATCACCGTCAACTCGCTGGCCGCGCTGGCGATGCGGGCCGGCACGGCCGACGGGCTGGACTGGGCCGTCGTCGCGCCCTTCGCCGGGGCGGCGATCCTCGGCGCCTGGGACGGCAGGCGGCTGGCCTCGAAGGTGTCCGGGAGCGCGCTTCAGCGCGTCTTCGCGGTGGTGCTCCTCGCCGTCGCCGCGTTCATGCTGATCGACGCGGTGGTGTGATGGACCGCCGCCCACCCGCCGCGGCGCACGGCCGCCCACTCGCCGCGGCGCGGAGCCGTCCGCCGCCCCGCGCGGGCCCTCACGCCAGCGACAGGAAGAGCCGCTCCAGGCGGGCCCGCATCTGCTCGGGGTTCTCGCCGTTCGCGCGGCCGGACTCCACGTCGGTCATGCACTGCTGCAGACCCGTCGCGATGAGCGCGAAACCGGCGCGGTCCAGCGCCCGGGACGCGGCGGCGAGCTGCGTGATCACGTCCTCGCAGTCACGGCCCTCCTCGATCATCCGGATCACGCCGGAAATCTGGCCCTGCGCGCGGCGCAGACGGTTCAGGACGGACTTCAGCTCCGCACCCGCGAGTTCCAGTTCCACCATCGCTCCTCGACCGATACCCCTAGGGGTACTGTACGTCCCGGTTCGGGACGGCGTCGACCAAGAAGGATCCCCCGCCATGAACGTCCCCCACACCCCCCTCACCCTGCGCGTCGACGAGATCGGCGAGCGACTGCGCGAGCCGGCCGTCATCGACGTGCGCACGCCCGGCGAGTACGCCTCGGGCCATCTGCCCGGCGCGCTGAACATCCCCCTGGACCGGATCGGGCGCGCCCTGCCCGAGATCCGGGGCGCCGCCGAGCGCGGTGACGTCCTGCTGGTGTGCGCCTCCGGGGCCCGCTCCGAGCGCGCCGGCCGGCTGCTGGCCGAGCAGGGCGTCCGCACCGCCACCCTGGCCGGCGGCACCACCGCCTGGGCCGCCGCGGGCCACGACCTGGAGCGGCCCGCCGCCTGCGACACCCGGTCCGGGTGGAGCATGGAACGCCAGGTACGCCTGACCGCCGGGACGCTGGTCCTGGCCGGCATCGTGCTCGGCCTGCTGATCCATCCGGCGTTCCAGCTTCTGTCGGCCGGCATCGCGGCCGGCCTGGTCTTCTCCGCACTCACCGACACCTGCGGCATGGCGGCCGTCCTGGGCAGACTGCCCCACAACCGTCCTCGCCCGGCCGACCTCGACGCGACCCTCACCGCACTGCGCGCCCGCTGAGTCACCCCGGGGGGCGTGGGCCCCCGGGCGCCCCGCAGGGACGCCGCCTCAGCTCGCGGCGAGTCGGTGAGGGTCCTCCAGGCAGACCGGCGGCAGCGGGAACCAGCGCATGCGTTCAAAAGCGGGGGGCAGGCCGGTGGGGCCCTCGTCCAGGTGACCGGGGCGGGAGGTGAGCAGGTCGCGGGCCTGTTCGAGCTGGGCGGCCAGCGCCTCCTCGCCGAGCCGGCGCCGGTGGAAGGGCGGGGCGGCGATCCGGCCGTCGGCGGTGAAGCCGACATCCGTCAGCCGCAGCAGCGGCTCGCCGGCGCCGCCGTGATGGTGCCACTGGCCGCTGCCCGGGTCGAAGCGGTAGTCGGGCAGCAGCCGGTGGCCGTGCGTGGCGATCAGGTCGACGGCGTCCACCAGGTAGTCCCGGACGGTGTCGCTGATGAAGTAGTTGAAGTTCAGGCGGATCCAGCCGAGTTTGATGCCGTCGCAGCCGCGCGCGACCTCGTCGAGCAGCGCGTGCGAGGTGGCGGAGTCGATCGCCAGCAGCCGGTGCCCGTACGGCCCCGCGCAGGAGCAGCCGCCGCGGGCCTGGATGCCGAACAGGTCGTTGAGCAGCGCGACCACGAAGTTGTGGTGCAGGTGGGAGCCGTCGCCGTGACGGACCCGGAAGGAGACGATGGACAGCCGCCGGGCGTGCCGGTTGCCCAGGATCTCCAGCCTCGGGTTCGCGTCCCAGCGGGCCAGCGCATGCCGCCAGTGGCGTTCCTCGGCCCTCTGGATGGTGTCGGTCCCGACCGCCTGCTTGAGGGTGAACACCAGCCCCGCGCGCACGGATTCGACGATCGCCGGGGTGCCGCCCTCCTCCCGGGCGACCGGGTCGTCCAGGTAGCGGTGGCCCAGCGGGTCGACGAAGACGACCGTGCCGCCGCCGGGCACGGTGGGCACCCGGTTGCGGACCAGGTCCCGGCGCACGACCAGCACTCCCGGCGTCTGCGGGCCGCCGACGAACTTGTGCGGCGACAGGACGACCGCGTCCTTGTGGTCGCCCGCGCCCGGCGCGCTCGCCGCGACCCGGATCGGCACGTAGGGAGCGGCGGCCGCGTAGTCCCAGAACGACAGGGCGCCGTACGCGTGCAGCAGCCGGGCGACGCGATCGGTGTCGGTCAGGATGCCGGTGACGTTGGAGGCGGCCGAGAAACTGCCGATGCGCAGCGGCCGGTCCGCGTGCCGGCGCAGCTCCGCCTCCAGCGCCCCGAGGTCGATGTGACCGTCCGCGTCCTCGTCGATCACCACCACGTCGGCGACGGACTCCCGCCAGGGCAGCTCGTTGGAGTGGTGCTCGTACGGCCCCACGAACACCACGGGCCGCTCGGCCGGGGGCGGCGGCGGTCCCGGCCGGCGCAACTCCAGGATGCCGACCAGCTTGTTGACCGCGGCCGTGGCCCCCGAGCCGCAGAAGATCACGACGTCGTCCTCGGTCCCGCCGACCGCGTCCCGCACGATCCGGCGGGCGTCCTCCCGCAGCCGGGTCGTCTGCAGTCCGGTACGGGAACTCTCGGTGTGGGTGTTGCCGTAGCCGGGCAGCACGCGTTCACGGACGAAGTCCTCGACGAAGTCGAGCGCGCGGCCGGAGGCGGTGTAGTCGGCGTAGACGATCCGCTTGGGCCCGTACGGCCCGTCCAGCACCTCGTCGTCGCCGATCAGCCCGTGCCGTATCCGCTCCAGCAGCGGCGACGCGGCCGCTAACCGCGAGGCGCTCACGACCGCGCCCCGAGGGTGCGCGCGGACGGTCGCCGTCGTGCGTCCGGATCGTGGGGCCCCGCTGCGGTGCCGGTCATGACCGCGCCTTTCGCGTCGTCGCCGACCGTGGCCGACGTCCGGCCGGCCACGGACAGCGCGGTGGATCGAGAGGTCGACGACCTGCGCCGGGCGCCGTCGGGCCGCCGCGCGAGCCGTCGCGACGCATACCCTACCGGGTATTTTTCCAGGGGCGGCGGCGGAGCACCGTCGCTCCACGAAATGACCGAGAGTCGACGTGAACACGGCGCTCACGCGGCGCTGTTGCGTGCCGCGACTGCGAGGTGCCGGCGCGGGTGCTCAGGCGGTACCGGTAACCGGGTCGTCGCGGAAGACCTGGCCGGCGTGCCAGGCGCGGTGGACCTCCGCGACGGGCCGGACGCCCGGCCGGGGGCCGATCAGCGGACGGTTCGCGAGCGCCGTGACATGGTCGCGGCTGCGGCGCTGCGCCCGGCGCCTCCGTCGATGACCGGGCCGCCTTCCGCATACACTCGCGGAACTATTCACTCAACGTTTCCTGAACCCCGCCGGGGAATCCAGCCACTTGTCCCTGTCGCGCCTTCCGATACACCCTTGATCGCCCTCAAAGACCCGGCGCAAGCAGGGTCAGCCGCAGCAACGCGGCGACTGCCAGCGCCGCAGGAAGGGCGTACCACCACCGGCGCAGCCACTCGGCCTTGACGAAGACCCACGTCAGCAGCGCCAGCACGCAACAGAAACCCAGGCCGACCCCGGCCGCGACACGAGAACCGGTGACGGCCTGCCGGTCCCAGGACCCGTCCGGCTCGACCATGTAGGCCGTGAGCACGACGTACCCGGTGACGAGGGCCGCCAGAGCGAGCACGACGGCACACACACCCGTGCCGATCCGGCTGGAGATCCCCGGTCGTCGATCTCCACGCTCGACGGTGGTCGAACCTGCGCCTGAGCTCACCGCAGCGCCTCCTTCGCGTCGTCCAGTTTCCGGTCGAAGCCCCGACCGTATCCCTGGGCGTTCGGGTCCTCGTAGTACGGTCCGCCGTTGTAGCGGGCGGCCAGTTCCTGCATCTGGGCTCGGGTCATCTGTTCCGGCGGCACGTCGGCGAAACCACTCTCCGCCTTGAGTTGGGCCAGGTACTCCGAGGCGATGAATATGTTCTTCGACGGGTCCTTGACGGCGCCTACGACGACGTCCCGCTGCATGTCGGTGAGGTGGTGCGGGTCGTAGCCGAGCACCTCGGCGGCGCGGCGCACCTGAATGGACAGCGGCCCCATCGACGTGTCGTCCGGGTCCTCTTGACCAGGAAGGATCTTCCGGCCTTCGAAGGCCGCGTCGTCGAGCCAGCCGGGGTCGCCCTCCACTTCCTGCCAGGCGATGCCGGCGACCATCTCGGGTGGCAGGCCGGAATCGTGCGCGGCGGCCCGGATGAGGTCACTGTTGGCGGAGATGTACTCGCGACGCTTGTCGTCGTCGTTGGACCACATCCAGTAGTTGTTGCCCTGGGCCTTCGGCAGTCCGTCGATGCGGGTCTCGATCCGCGACAGGATCTCGTTCGCCACGACGTCGTCGCCCATGGTCGGGATCGCGTCCACTTTCGGTCCCGCCCCCGGCAGTTGCGCGTAGGGGTTGTCGCTTGCCTGGTGTGCCTCGGTGAGCAGCGGCCCCAGGCTTTTCAGGAACTGCCCCGAGTCCCCGACGGGACTCTGGAAGTCAGGAAGAGAGCGGTAGGCGGCCTTGATGTCGGCAATGCACTGCTCGCGTGCTTCGGATTCCACGCGCAGGGCGTCGCCGTAGTGGTCACCGGTCTGGTGGTAGTACCGCTCGGCGTCCTCGCGTATCGCGTCGACGTCAACGGTCACCTCCGCGAGCCAGTCCAGCACCCCGGTACTGGCCCGCAGGTCCTCCCACTGCCGCATGGGCTCGGCAGCCCGCGCAGTCGGCGTGACCGCGCTGGCCTCACGAGACATCACTTCGGACAACTGCTTCTCGGTCACCTTGCCGCTCTTGTAGTGACTCTTGGCGGTGGAGACCGCGTCCGAGTACGTGGTGAGAGCGGTGCTCACCGTCCGGAAGGCTTCCGACAGAGTGTCGGTGAGCTCCTTGGCCTCCTTCAGCCGTTTGGCGTACAGGTCGCGGGCTTCGCTCTGCCAGTCCACTTTCACGGCCTTGCGGAAGGCCTCATCGGTGGTGTGGATGAGTTTCTGCAAACGAGTGAACTCCGCAGCACTGCGCTCTATGAGGGCCGGGTTCGCGTCCTCCAGGAACGCGACGTCCTCGCGATGGGTCACTGCGGATCACCGGTTCCCAGGTTCGGTGTAACGCCCGGACGTCAGGACGGAGTTCAGCTTGGCGTGCACCCCGTCGTCGTACTTCGTGTACGTGTTGTCGGCCGACCTGAGCTTGCCGGCCAGTGCCGCCAGCAGCACCACCGCGTCGTCGTACTGGTCCTGGGCGAACCGTGCGAAGGTCTCGGCGTTCGAGGCTACGTCTGGATGGGCTCGGGGAGCACGGCACATCGTCGCGTTCTCTCCGTCCATGCGCCCCTCGTACAGGACTCCCGCGATCTCGAGCAGGACATGAGAACTGCCGTTGATGGAGGCAGCGTTCACGGCGAACCCGTCCCCGTGTCCGGACGGCCCAGCGGCTGATCCGCCACCGCCCATGTCGGCGGGCAGCTGGTTCAACTGCGTGTGTGCCGAATGTGGTTGCCTGGCAAGGGCATCTGCTTTGAGCTGTGCCCATTCCTCGTCCCACGACATGATGTCAGCCCCCCGTCGTCCAGCCGTCGCACTGTCGCATCACATGTACATGCGTTCGCCAAGTTTGCCATGAAAGTGCAAACAGATGATCAAAGTCGATCGGTCGGCGGATGTGCCGGAGTTGAGGAATCTTCCCCTACGACGTGCGCCCTGCGGCCGGACGTGCGCGAGCAAGCGCCCGCGGACACCGCCGCACCCCCTCCAGGCCCACGTCGGTGAAGCCCGGTCAGGGTGCGGCAGCCGTTGCTCAGATGTCCCGGAAGATCTCGATCTGCGCCCCGATCGAGTTCAGCCGCTCCGCGAGGTCCTCGTAACCGCGGTTGATGACGTAGACGTTGCGCAGCACGGACGTGCCCTCCGCGGCCATCATCGCCAGGAGGACGACCACGGCGGGGCGCAGGGCCGGCGGGCACATCATCTCGGCGGCGCGCCAGCGGGTGGGGCCCTCGACCAGGACGCGGTGCGGGTCGAGGAGCTGGAGGCGGCCGCCCAGGCGGTTGAGGTCCGTCAGGTAGATGGCGCGGTTGTCGTAGACCCAGTCGTGGATGAGGGTCTGGCCCTGTGCCACGGCCGCGATGGCGGCGAAGAAGGGGACGTTGTCGATGTTCAGGCCCGGGAAGGGCATGGGGTGGATCTTGTCGATCGGGGCCTCGAGCTTGGAGGGGCGGACCGTGAGGTCGACCAGCCGGGTGCGGCCGTTGTCCGCGAAGTACTCGGGGCTGCGGTCGTGGTCGAGGCCCATCTCCTCCAGGACGGCCAGCTCGATCTCCAGGAACTCGATCGGGACCCGGCGCACCGTCAGCTCCGACTCGGTGACCACGGCGGCGGCCAGCAGGCTCATCGCCTCGACCGGGTCCTCGGAGGGGGAGTAGTCCACGTCGACGTCGATGTTCGGCACGCCGTGCACGGTCAGGGTGGTGGTGCCGATCCCCTCGACCCTGACGCCGAGCGCCTCCAGGAAGAAGCACAGGTCCTGGACCATGTAGTTGGAGGAGGCGTTGCGGATGACCGTCACGCCGTCGTGGCGGGCGGCCGCGAGCAGCGCGTTCTCGGTCACGGTGTCGCCGCGCTCGGTCAGGACGATCGGGCGGTCGGGGCGGACGGTGCGGTCGACCCGGGCGTGGTACTGGCCCTCGGTGGCCGCGATGTCCAGGCCGAACCGGCGCAGCGCGATCATGTGCGGCTCGATGGTCCGGGTGCCGAGGTCGCAGCCGCCGGCGTAGGGCAGCTTGAAGTGGTCCACGCGGTGCAGCAGCGGACCGAGGAACATGATGATCGAGCGGGTGCGGACGGCCGCCTCCGCGTCGATGGCCGCCATCTCCAGCTCGGCGGGCGGCACCAGTTCCAGGTCGACGCCGTCGTTGATCCAGCGGGTGCGCACCCCGATGGAGTTGAGCACCTCCAGCAGCCGGTACACCTCCTCGATCCGGGCCACCCGGCGCAGCACCGTGCGCCCCTTGTTCAGCAGCGAGGCGCACAGCAGGGCGACGCAGGCGTTCTTGCTCGTCTTGACGTCGATGGCACCGGACAGCCGGCGGCCGCCGACCACCCGCAGATGCATCGGGCCGGCGTAGCCGAGCGACACGATCTCGCTGTCCAGGGCCTCGCCGATGCGAGCGATCATCTCAAGGCTGATGTTCTGGTTCCCGCGCTCGATGCGGTTGACGGCACTCTGGCTGGTGCCCAGCGCCTCCGCGAGCTGCGTCTGTGTCCAGCCCCGGTGTTGCCGGGCGTCACGGATGAGCTTGCCGATGCGTACGAGGTAGTCGTCTGCCATGAGGTCGAGGTTATCTCAGATATGAGATGACGCCTGTCGGGGGGGCCATTCGGGTGATGCCCCGTCAACGCTCCCTGGCCGTACGGGTGCGACGCCATCCGAAAGGTCCGGGCAAATCGACCGATGTCGTACGACGTCCGGTGCTGCTGTGGGTGTGTCGCGGCCCATGCTTGCCGCCGGTGGTGAGGGACCAGGAGTGCCGGTTGATGTTCAGCCGTACCCCGGGCAGGATCCGGAAGCTCTTGCGGAAAGTGAGCGGCATGGACGCCTCCTTCGGTGGTGTTCGGGTCGAGCACTGCTCAACTCGGATACCCCGTACCGGCGTGGAGATGGCAGGCGGTCGCGGACGGCCGCCGGCCGGTGTCCGGTGTGCGCCGGTCCACCTCGCGCGGGATGCTCGACTGTGGCCGACGCCACCGGAAAACGGCGGGGCCCGGGCCCGGCCGGGCATGACCTGCCGGTGCCCATGTACTAGAGTTATCTCGACATCGAGATATCTGCCGAGGCGCACCGCGGTCGCCACACTGGTAAGGCTCACCTAACTTAGCCTGACCTTACTGGATTGCCCGAGCCGGGGTGGCGGCACGATTGACGGTGGTACGCGCACATCAATGAAGGAGACTGTCGTGTCGGCGAACAGCTTCGACGCCCGCAGCACGCTGCAGGTGGGCGACGAGTCGTACGAGATCTTCCGGCTGGACAAGGTGGAGGGCTCCGCTCGCCTGCCGTACAGCCTCAAGGTCCTGCTGGAGAACCTGCTCCGCACGGAGGACGGCGCGAACATCACCGCCGATCACATCCGCGCCCTCGGCGGCTGGGACTCCCAGGCCCAGCCCTCGCAGGAGATCCAGTTCACGCCGGCCCGCGTGATCATGCAGGACTTCACCGGCGTTCCCTGCGTCGTGGACCTCGCGACCATGCGTGAGGCCGTGAAGGAGCTGGGCGGCGACCCGGCGAAGATCAACCCGCTGGCGCCGGCCGAGCTGGTCATCGACCACTCCGTCATCGCCGACAAGTTCGGCACCAACGACGCCTTCAAGCAGAACGTCGAGCTGGAGTACGGCCGCAACAAGGAGCGCTACCAGTTCCTGCGCTGGGGCCAGACCGCCTTCGACGAGTTCAAGGTCGTCCCGCCGGGCACCGGCATCGTCCACCAGGTGAACATCGAGCACCTGGCCCGCGTCGTCATGGTCCGCGACGGCAAGGCCTACCCCGACACCCTGGTCGGCACCGACTCGCACACCACCATGGTCAACGGCCTCGGCGTCCTCGGCTGGGGCGTCGGCGGCATCGAGGCCGAGGCCGCGATGCTCGGCCAGCCGGTCTCCATGCTCATTCCGCGCGTCGTCGGCTTCAAGCTGACCGGTGAGCTGCCCGCCGGCACCACCGCCACCGACCTCGTGCTCACCATCACCGAGATGCTCCGCAAGCACGGTGTGGTCGGCAAGTTCGTCGAGTTCTACGGCGAGGGCGTGGCCGCCACCTCCCTGGCCAACCGCGCCACCATCGGCAACATGTCGCCGGAGTTCGGCTCCACCGCCGCGATCTTCCCGATCGACGGTGAGACCCTGAACTACCTGCGCCTGACCGGCCGCTCCGAGCAGCAGGTCGCGCTCGTCGAGGCGTACGCCAAGGAGCAGGGCCTCTGGCTGGACCCGAAGGCCGAGCCGGACTTCTCCGAGAAGCTCGAGCTGGACCTCTCCACGGTCGTCCCGTCCATCGCCGGCCCGAAGCGCCCGCAGGACCGCATCGTCCTCGCGAACGCCGCCGAGCAGTTCAAGCTGGACGTGCGCAACTACGTCGACGACCTCGACGAGGCGGGCAAGGAGTCCTTCCCGGCCTCCGACGCCCCGGCCGTCCGCCCCAACGGCTTCCCGTCCAACCCGTGCCCGGTCACCGCGCCCGACGGCACGACCTACGAGCTGGACCACGGCGCGGTGACGGTCGCGGCCATCACCTCCTGCACCAACACGTCCAACCCGTACGTCATGATCGGCGCCGCCCTGGTCGCCAAGAAGGCGGTCGAGAAGGGCCTGACCCGCAAGCCGTGGGTCAAGTCCACCCTCGCCCCGGGTTCGAAGGTCGTCACCGACTACTTCGAGCGGGCCGGCCTCACCCCGTACCTGGACAAGCTGGGCTTCAACCTCGTCGGCTACGGCTGCACCACCTGCATCGGCAACTCCGGCCCGCTGCCGGAGGAGGTCTCCAAGGCCGTCAACGACCACGACCTCGCCGTCACCTCGGTCCTCTCCGGCAACCGGAACTTCGAGGGCCGCATCAACCCCGACGTCAAGATGAACTACCTGGCGTCCCCGCCGCTGGTCGTCGCGTACGCCATCGCCGGCTCCATGAAGGTGGACATCACCCGTGACGCCCTGGGCACCGACCAGGACGGCAACCCGGTCTTCCTGAAGGACATCTGGCCCTCCGAGGCCGAGGTCAACGAGGTGGTCGCCGCCGCCATCGGCGAGGACATGTTCGCCAAGTCCTACAGCGACGTCTTCGCCGGCGACGCCCAGTGGCAGGCGCTGCCGGTCCCGACCGGCAACACCTTCGAGTGGGACGCCGAGTCGACCTACGTCCGCAAGCCCCCGTACTTCGAGGGCATGGGCATGGAACCGGAGGCGGTCTCCGACATCACCGGCGCCCGCGTCCTGGCCAAGCTGGGCGACTCGGTCACCACCGACCACATCTCCCCGGCCGGTGCCATCAAGGCCGACACCCCGGCGGGCAAGTACCTCACCGAGCACGGTGTGGAGCGTCGTGACTTCAACTCCTACGGCTCGCGCCGGGGCAACCACGAGGTCATGATCCGCGGCACGTTCGCCAACATCCGCCTGCGCAACCAGATCGCGCCGGGCACCGAGGGCGGCTACACCCGCGACTTCACCCAGGCGGACGCGCCGGTGTCGTTCATCTACGACGCCTCGCGCAACTACATCGAGCAGGGCATCCCGCTGGTCGTCCTGGCCGGCAAGGAGTACGGCTCCGGCTCGTCCCGCGACTGGGCGGCCAAGGGCACCGCGCTGCTCGGCGTCAAGGCCGTCATCGCCGAGTCCTACGAGCGCATCCACCGCTCGAACCTCATCGGCATGGGCGTCCTGCCGCTGCAGTTCCCGGAGGGCGCCACCGCCCAGTCCCTCGGTCTGACCGGCGAGGAGACCTTCTCCTTCACCGGCGTCGAGGAGCTGAACAACGGCACCACGCCGCGCACGGTCAAGGTCACCACCGACACCGGTGTCGAGTTCGACGCGGTCGTCCGCATCGACACCCCCGGTGAGGCCGACTACTACCGCAACGGCGGCATCATGCAGTACGTGCTGCGCAGCCTGATCCGCAAGTAGCACGCACGAGCGGTACGACGACCGAGGGCCGCACCCCGCAGCGGGGGTGCGGCCCTCGGCGTGTGCCCGCGCACCGGAGACGCGGCCCTCGGCCGCGCCCTCACATGCGCTCACTCCAGGGGAATGTCCGGGATCTCGAAGCCCGGCACCCCCGGCAGCTTCGCGCCCTTCGGCAGCGCCACCTCGGCCCAGATCACCTTGCCCTGGGGCGTGTACCGAGTGCCCCAGCGCTCCGTCATCTGCGACACCAGGAACAGGCCCCGGCCGCCCTCGTCGGTCGTCGCCGCGTACCGCAGGTGCGGCGAGGTGCTGCTGCCGTCGGCGACCTCGCAGATCAGCGTGCGGTCCCGGATCAGCCGGACGTGGATCGGCTCGGAGCCGTAGCGGATGGCGTTGGTGATCAGCTCGCTCAGCACCAGCTCCATGCCGAAGCCCAGCTCGGCCAGACCCCACTCCTCCAGCTTCGCGGACACGGCGCCGCGCATCCCGGACACGGCGGCCGGGTCGCCCGGCACGTCCCAGTCGGCGACGTTCTCCGGCGGCAGCGCCCGGGTGCGCGCGATCAGCAGCGCCACGTCGTCGCCGGGCCGCTCGGGCAGCAGCTCGTCCAGGACGGCCTGGCAGCTCTCCTCCGGCGCCCGGTCGGGGTGCCCCTCCAGCGCCCGGCGCAGCAGCTCCATGCCCACGTCCAGGTCGCGTCTGCGGTCCTCGATGAGCCCGTCGGTGTACAGCACGAGCTGGCTGCCCTCGGGCACGTCCAGCTCGGCCGTCCGGAACGGCATGCCGCCCAGGCCCAGCGGCGGACCGGCCGGCACGTCGGGGAAGGTGGCGCTGCCGTCGGGGTACACCAGGGCCGGCGTCAGGTGCCCGGCGCGCGCCATGACGCAGCGGCGCGACACGGGGTCGTAGATGGCGTACAGACAGGTGGCGCCCACGATCTCACCGGAGGTGTCCGCGCACGCCTCGTCCTGGTCGATACGGCCGACCAGGTCGTCCAGGTGGCTGAGCAGCTCGTCCGGCGGCAGGTCCAGGGTGGAGAAGTTGTGCACGGCGGTGCGCAGCCGGCCCATCGTCGCGGCGGCGTGCAGGCCGTGCCCGACCACGTCCCCGACGGCCAGCGCCACCCGGCCGCCCGGCAGCGGGATCACGTCGAACCAGTCGCCGCTCACGCCCGACTGGGCGGGCAGGTAGCGGTAGCCGACGTCGAGGGCGCTCTGCTCGGGCAGCGCCCGCGGCAGCAGGCTGCGCTGGAGGGTCACGGCCAGCGCGTGCTCGCGGGCGTACCGGCGGGCGTTGTCGATGCTGACCGCCGCCCGCGCCACCAGCTCCTCCGCCAGCGACAGCTCCTCCTCGTCGAACGCGTCCCGTTTGGAGCGCCAGAAGTTGACCATGCCCAGCACCACGCCGCGGGCCTGGACCGGGGCGCTGATCAGCGAGTGGATGCCGAAGTCGACGATCTGCCGGGCGCGCTCCGGGTCCTGCGCCTGCCAGCCGGACGCGGAGGACAGGTCGGTCACCAGCTGGGTGTGGCCGGCGTCGTAGCCGAGGGCCTGCGGGGTGGAGGGCAGGAAGTCGATCAGCCGGCCCCGCTCGTAGAGCGGGTGGTCGTCCCGGATGCCGCTCACGGCGACGCGCCGCATGTCCGTCGCGGTGGGGCCGGGCTCCTCGCCGTGCAGGACGGCGTCGGCCACGTCCACGGTGACGAAGTCGGCGAACCGGCCCACGGCGAGCTGGGCCAGCTCGTCGGCCGTGCGGACCACGTCGAGACTGGTGCCGATGCCGAGGCCGGCGTCGTAGAGCAGTTCAAGGCGCTCCCTGGTGACCTCGGCCCGGCCCGAGACGGCCTGCAGCTCGGTGGAGTCCCGCAGCGTCACCACGGTGCCCCGGGGGCCGCCCTCGGGGTGTGTGGGCCGCTGGTTGACGGCGAGCAGCCGGCCGCCGGCGAAGTGCACCTCGTCGGTCGCCTCACGGCCGGAGGAGAGCAGCTCCACCATGTCGGCGTCGAGGCACGTCAGCTCGCCCACGGAGTGCCCCTCGGCCTCCACGGGCAGTTCCAGCAGCCGCCGGGCCTCGTCGTTGGCCAGCAGCAGCCGCCCGTTGTCCTGGACGATGAGGACGCCCTCGCGCACCGAGTGCAGCACCGTGTCGTGGTGCTCGTACATCCGGGACATCTCGTCCGGGGCCAGGCTGTGGGTCTGCCGCCGCAGCCGTCGGCCCACGAGCGCCGTGCCGCCGGTCGACACCACGAGGGCCGCCGCGCCCGCGCCGAGGATGATCGGCAGCTGCCGGTCCACGGCGTTCGTCACGTTCTTCACCTTGAGCCCGGCCGAGACCAGCGCCGTCACCTTGCCCCGGTCGTCCCGGATCGGCACCGTCGCCTGCACCTCGTGGCCGAGCGGGCCGTGGACGCTCTCGGTGTAGACCTGGCCGGCCAGCGACGGGGCGATCTTGCCGACGAAACGTTTCCCGATCTTGCTCGGGATGGGGTGCGTGTAGCGGATGCCCTTCTTGTCCATGACGACGATGAAGTCGACGCCCGCGCTCTTGCGTCCCGCCTCGGTGAGCGGCTGGAGCACCGCCGACGGGTGGGGCGAACGCAGCGCCTCCACGACGCCGGGGGAGTGCGCGAAGGTCTGGGCGACGGCGATGGACCGGCGCCTCGCCTCCGTGTTGGTGTCACGTTCCGACTGCAGGACGAGGGCGAAGACGGCGCAGACCACGAGGACCACGACCAGCGCCACCTGCAGCACGAAAACCTGCCCGGCGACGCTGCGGGGACTCTTGCCGATCATCGAGCGCCACGAGATGCGCCTGAATCGGCCGATTCGGTCCGACATGCGACATTTCTAACACTGGCGTTTCCCGGTGACTATGGCTGGTCCAAGCGATGGACATCACGCGGGCCCGGGAATGAGCCTCGGGAGCGCTCCCAAAAGTCGCTGCGAAAAACGCATCACCACTCTCTCGCGGGGTGGTTGGAGGTGCTCGGGGCGGACCCGGTGGCTGTGCGCACCGGGTCCGCGAGCCGGGCAGTGAGGGGGGTGGTGTCCCTGCCCGGGTGGTGCCGGCTTGTGGAGGAGCGTGAGGTCCCCGGTGGACCCCGACCGGTGGTGCGACAACGTTGTCGTGTGGTCTGTACATGACTTTACCGCCTCAACCGACAACGATGTCAACCCACTTGAGTGTCACCCGCCCGGGTGATCCGCAGGCGTGCCAGGGCCGCCGTACGCGGTCTTCCGTGTGACCGGTGGCGCACGCTACTGTCCCTGCGGCTTGTGCGACCGGTGGTGCGCGACCCGTCCGTCAGGAGGAAGGGCCGCGCCATGCGTTTCCGTCCCATGTCCCTGCTGCTGGCCGCGGTGCTCGCGATGAGCGGTGCCCCCACGGCCCTCGCGGCGACCGCAGCTCCCCCCGGGCTCGTCAAGGACCCGACCCCGTACGTCGACCCACTGATCGGCACCAGGAACGGCGGCAACGTCTTCCCCGGCGCCGTCGTGCCCTTCGGCATGCTCTCCTGGAGCCCGGAGAACACGCGGGGCGACGCCACCCGCACCGCGGCCCCCGGCGGCTACCAGTACGACGCCACCCGGATACGCGGCTTCAGCCTCACCCACATGTCCGGCACGGGCTGCGCGGGCGGCAGCGGCGACATCCCGTTCTTCCCGTACGCCGGCGAGGTCACCTCGTCCCCGGCGAGCGACACCGAGGACGCCGTCTACGCCTCCGGCTTCAGCCACACCGACGAGACCGCGGAACCCGGCCACTACCGGGTCGGCCTCGCCTCCGGCGTCACCGCCGACCTCACCGCGACCGCCCGCACCGGCTCCGCCCGCTTCACCTTCCCGGCCGACAAGCCCGCCTCGCTGCTGGTGCGCACCGCCAACTCGGAGGTCGGGTCCACCGACTCGTCGGTCACCATCGACCCCACCGGCCGCACCGTCTCCGGCTCCGTCACCTCCGGCGACTTCTGCGGCTACCTCGACCCCGAGGGCCGGCGCGCCTACTACACGCTCTACTTCACCGCCCGCTTCGACCGCCCCTTCAAGGCCCACGGCACCTGGCGGGACGGCACGCTGACCCCCGGGTCCACCACCGCCACCGGCGGGACCGGCGGCTTCACCGAGGGCGGGCGGCCGGTCGCGGGCAAGGGCGCCGGCGGGTACGTCGAGTTCGCCCCCGGCACCGGCCCGGTGAACGTCAAGGTCGGCATCTCCTACGTCAGCCGGGCGGCGGCCGCGGCGAACCTCGCGGCCGAGAACCCGCCGAAGCGCTCCTTCGGCGCGGTGCGGGACGCCGCCCGGGCCACCTGGCGCGACCGCCTGGGCGCCGTCCGGGTCGGCGGCGGCACCGGCACCGACCGCACCACCTTCTACACCGCCCTCTACCACTCCCTCCTGCACCCGAACGTGATCAGCGACGCCGACGGCCGCTACCGGGGCAGCGACGACAAGGTGCACCGGGTGGCCCGCGGCCACCGGGCCCAGTACGGCACCTTCTCCGGCTGGGACGTCTACCGCGACCAGGTCCAGCTGCTCACCCTGCTCGACCCGCGCACCGGCTCCGACGTCGCCCAGTCGCTGTACGAGCTGGCCCGGCAGAACGGCGGGGTCTGGGACCGCTGGCTGCACGGCGCGAGCGGCACCCACGTCATGAACGGCGACCCCGCGCCCACCGCGCTCGCCGGGATCAGGGCCTTCGGCGGCACGGACTTCGACCTGCGCGGCGCGCTCGACTCACTGGTCCGGGCGGCCACCGTGCCCACCGAGCAGGACCTGTCGGCGGCCGGCAAGCCGGTCCTGTCGGTCGGCCAGCGCCCCTCCCTCGACAAGTACCTCGACCGGCACTACATGCCGTCCGTCTCCAACGCCTGGGGCGGCGCCGCCGAGACCCTGGAGATGTCCACCGCGGACTTCTCGCTTGCCCAGCTCGCCACGGCGGCGGGCCGCAAGGGCACGGCGGCCGCCTTCGCCCGGCGCGCCCAGTGGTGGCAGAACAACTTCGACATCGCGGCCGTCCCCTCCGGCGCCGACGGCAGCGGCGGCTACATCGCCAACCGCAAGGCCGACGGCAGCTGGGTCACCGGCTTCACCCCCGACACCGGCAACGGGTTCGTCGAGGGCACGGCGGCCCAGTACACCTGGATGGTCCAGCACGACCCGGCCGGGCTGTTCGCCGCCATGGGCGGCACCGGCAAGGCCCTGGCCCGGCTCGACGACTTCTTCCACGACGCCGACGGCGGCTGGGCCTTCACCGGCAGCGGCGGCACCAAGTCCGAACTGGACAACGAGCCCTCGCTCAACGTCCCCTACCTGTACGACTACGCCGGCGCCCCGTACAAGACCCAGGAGACCGTCCGGGCGGCCATGCGGCAGCTCTGGTCGACGAAGCCCGAGGGCATCCCCGGCAACGACGACCTCGGCGCCATGTCCGCCTGGTACGTCTTCTCCGCGCTCGGCATGTACCCGCAGGTCCCCTCCCGCGCGGAACTGATCCTCGCGTCGCCGCTGTTCGAGCGCGCCGAGATCCACCGCCCGCACGGCAACGACATCTCCGTCCGCGCGCCGGGAGCGGCCTGGGACGCGCCGTACGTCCGGTCCCTGAAGGTCGACGGCCGCGGCAGCGACCGGCCGTGGCTCCCGGCCTCGTTCGTGCGGGACGGCGGACGGCTCGACTACACGCTCTCCGCGACCCCGGACCGTGCCTGGGGCGCGACCGCGCCGCCGCCGTCCTTCCGCGAGGGCGAGCAGCCGTACCAGATCGGCGTCGGCCCGACCGCCGCGACGCTCGCGCCCGGCGCCTCCACGAAGGTCGCCATCCGCGCGCTGTCGCTGAACGGCGGCACCGGACCCGACGTGCGCTTCCGCGTCGAGACCCCGGACGGCGTCACCGCCACACCTGCCGAGGGCACGGTCACCGACGGCGCGCAGCAGATCACGCTCACCGCGGCCGACGGCGTCCGCCAGGGCTTCTACGACGTCAAGGTCACGGTCGCCTCCGACGGCACCTCGTACGAACAGCCGGTCGCCCTGACCGTCGCCGCCCCCGGCACCCTGCTGGCGGCCTACGACAGCACCGGAGTCTCGGACGACTCCGGCGACCACGACGAGGCCGACTACGACGGCGGCGGCTGGAGCTACTCCCGCCAGGCCCTCGCGGCGGCCGGCCTCACCCCCGGCGGGCACGGCACCGTCGACGGCCTCGGCTTCACCTGGCCCGACTCGCCGGCCGGCCGCCCCGACAACGCCTCGGCGGCCGGCCAGAGCGTCGACCTCGCCACCCCGGCGGCGAAGCTGTCCTTCGTCGGCAGCGCGGTCAACGGCAACCAGAAGACCACGGCCACGGTGACCTACACCGACGGCAGCACCGGCACGATCGACCTCGCCTTCACCGACTGGACCGTCGGCGGGGGCGGCGGCACCGTCCAGTACGGCAACCGCGTCGTCGCCAAGACCGCGTACCGCAACGTCGCGGGCGCGGACAAGGACCCGGTGGCGACCTACGTCTTCGCGACCGAGCCGTTCCAGGCGCCCCCGGGCAAGACCATCAGGAGCGTGACGCTGCCCGACGACACCGACCTGCACGTGTTCACCCTCGCGGTGGGCTGACCCGCACCGCACGAAGGCCGCTCCCCGGGTCCTCCCGGGGGGCGGCCTCGTGCCGTACGGCGGGAGCGTCAGCCGAGCAGCTCCACCTCCGCCAGCGTCGACTCGGAGTCGAGGACCAACCGGTACGTCGCGTACGAGCCCGGCTCGGCGATCGTGAACGCCCGGGTCTGCCGGTCCCAGGCGAACGACTCCCCGGAACGGTGGTCCAGGGTCCGCCAGGTCGTGCCGTCCGCCGAGCCCTGCAGCGTCCAGCCGGCCGGCGCCTTCGTATGATCGGCGGCCGAGGTCAGCGTGTACTGGACGGGCTTGCCGGCACCGGCGACCGGAAGGTCCACCGAGGTGACCGTCGCGCTCGTCGCCGAGGTGTCGTCGAACAGGGCCCCGTCACCCTTGAGCAGGTCGGCGCGCGGTGCGGGCACCTTGTCGTCCTGGGTGATGGAGACGGGCGCCGCGTTGCGGCCGCTGCCCCAGGTGGACGGCTTCGCCCCCATGAAGAACTGCAGCACCCCGCCCTTGGCCAGCAGCGAGTGGGGGAGCGAGGTCGACGTCCAGGGGCGGCCGTTGACGGTCACGCCCTGCACGTAGATGTTCTTCGCGCTGTTGCGCGGGGCCTTGATCACCAGGTCCCGTCCGTTCTCCAGGTGCACGGTCGCCTTCTTGAACAGCGGGGAGCCGATCGCGTACTCGCCGCTGCCCATCACCAGCGGGTAGAAGCCGAGCGAGGAGAAGAGGTACCAGGCCGACTGCTCGCCGTTGTCCTCGTCGCCGTGGTAGCCCTGGCCGATCTCGCTGCCGGTGTACAGGCGGGAGAGCGCCTCGCGGACGTACTGCTGCGCCTTCCAGGGCTGGGCGGCCGCGTCGTACATGTAGATCACGTGGTGCGCGACCTGGTTGGAGTGGCCGTACATGCCCATCCGCACGTCCCGGGCCTCGGTCATCTCGTGGATGACACCGCCGTAGGAGCCGACGTAGTCCGGGGAGGCCGTCTCCGGCGTGGCGAAGTACGTGTCGAGCTTGTCCGCGAGGCCCTGCCGGCCGCCGTACAGGTTGGCCAGGCCCCGGCTGTCCTGCGGGGCGGTGAAGGCGTAGCCCCAGCCGTTGGTCTCCGTGTAGTCGTAGCCCCACACGCGCGGGTCGTACTTCGCGGAGTCCAGGCGCCAGCCGCCCTTGGCGTCACGGCCCTGGAAGAAGCCCGCCTTGGCGTCGAAGAGGTTCACGTAGTCCCGGGCGCGGTTGAGGAAGTACTTCGACTCCTCCTGGTAGCGCTTCTCGCCCGTCTTCTCGTAGAGCGCCTGGCCCATCCTGGCGATGCCGTAGTCGTTGACGTAGCCCTCCATCGCCCACGACAGCCCCTCGTGCGTGTCGGTGCTGGTGTAGCCGAGGAACGGCGAGGTGCTCATGCCCTTGCGGCCCACACCCGACGCCGGGGGGACGACCGTGGCGTTCTTGACCGCCGCCTCGTACGCCGCCTTCGCGTCGAACTTCACGCCCTTGACGTACGCGTCGGCGAACGCCACGTCCGAGGAGGTGCCGGTCATCAGGTCGGCGTAGCCGGGGGAGGACCAGCGGGAGGTCCAGCCGCCGTCCTTGTACTGCTGCACGAAGCCGTCGACCATCTCGCCGGCCTGACGGGGCGTCAGGAACGAGTAGGCGGGCCAGGTGGTGCGGTAGGTGTCCCAGAAGCCGTTGTTGACGTACACCTTGCCGTCGACGATCTTCGCGCCGGTGTGCGTCGGGGTGTCCGGGCCCGGCATCGCGGAGAACGGCGAGGCGTACTGGTCCTTGCCGCCGACCTTCTCGAAGCCGGAGTTCGGGTACAGGTACAGCCGGTACATGCTGGAGTACAGCGTGGTGAGCTGGTCCGGGGTCGCGCCCTCCACCTCGACCTTGCCGAGCAGCCGGTCCCAGGTGCGCTGGGCCGTGTTCCTGACCGTGTCGAAGGAGGTGCCGTCCGGGATCTCCTGGGCCAGGTTGTCCTTCGCCTGGTCGACGCTGATCAGCGAGGTCGCCAGGCGCAGCCCGACGGTGTGGTCCGCGCCCGCGTCGAACCGCAGCCAGCCCTTGACCCCGCCGGCGCCGCCGTCGGTCACCGGCTTGTCGAAGACGCCGTAGACGAACAGCCGGGTGGCGCCCGTCGACAGGCCCGACTTCACGTCCGAGTAGCCGGTGACGACACCGTGCTCCTTGTCCAGGGTCAGCCCTGCCTGCTCGGTGACGTTGTCGAACACGACGCTCGCGTTGTCGCCCGGGTAGGTGAAGCGCAGCGCCGCCGCGTGGTCGGTCGGGGCTATCTCGGCCTTCAGGCCGTTCTCGAACCGGACGCCGTAGTAGTACGGGCGCGCGGTCTCGTTCTCGTGCCGGAAGGCGAGCTCGCGCGCCTCACGCCCGGTGTCCGGGGTGCCGGACGCGGCGGAGGGCATGAGCTGGAAGGTCTGCCGGTCGCCCATCCAGGGGCTGGGCTCGTGGCTCGCGCTGAACGCCTGGATCGTGGGGAGGTTGTCGTCGTTGTTCGCACGTGCGTACTCGTACAGCCAGCTCAGCGAGGACGCGTTGGTCACCGGCGTCCAGAAGTTGAAGCCGTGCGGGAGGGCCGCCGCCGGGAAGTTGTTGCCGCGTGAGAAGCTGCCGCTGGAGTTGGTGCCGCGGGTGGTCAGCGCGTAGTCCGACAGGTGCGCCTTCGGCTTCTGAGGGGCCACCTGGCGCAGCGCGACGTCGTCTATCCAGCCCCGGAACTTCGCCGGGCCGTCGGAGGAGTCGTAGGCCACCAGGATCCGGTCGACGGTCTTGCCCGCCGCCACCGAGCCGATCCGCGAGGCCACGTCGTTCCACTGGTTGACGTACAGCGCCTTGGACGCGCCCTGGCCGCGCGGCGACAGCGGGAAGCCGTGCTGGTCGATCGCGCCCAGGTCGCTCAGGTAGGTGCCGTCGGTGAAGGCCAGGTCCACGGAGACGTTGGTGGCGTCGTAGTCGCGGTCGCCGTCGGCCATCGACGGGAAGACGCGGTACGACAACCGGGTGTCGCCGGCGACCTTCACGTTCACGTCGAAGACCTTGTTGGACGAGTACGCCCGGCCGGCCGCGGTGTGCCGTCCGGCGTAGCGCAGTGCGCGCTTTCCGGTGAATCCGGCCCGCGCCTTGGCCGTCGGTGAACCGCTCGGTCCCTTGTCGACCAGCGACAGCATGTCCTGCGGCACCGGGCCGCCTGTGCCGCCGGTGGAGAACTGCACGTCGGCGAGTTGCAGGATGCCCGAGGCGCCGTTGTTCCCCGTCACGTCCAGCCGGAAGTGCTGGTACTCGGCCGGCTCGGCGAGGTCGTAGGACTTGGTCTGGAACCGCTCCGGGAAGGACTCGCCCGAGCGGCTGTCGAGGGTCTTCCAGTCCTTGCCGTCCGTGGATCCCTGGAGCGTCCAGTCCCGGGGGTCGCGCTCGTCGTAGTCGTTGGCCGAGGTGAGCGCGTACGTCACCAGTTTGACGGGCTTGTCCAGGTCGAACTCGACCCAGCCGGTGGGCTGGAAGGTCAGCCACTTGGTGCCGGGCTCGCCGTCGGCGAGGTTCTCCTTCACCTCGCCCGCGCCGCTGTTCTCGCCGCTCGCCCGGACCTCGGTGACGTGGTCGGTGACGTTGCCCGGGATACCCGTGCTGTAGCCGCCGTCCACGCCCGAGGCGCGCTTGCCGCCGTCCGCTCCGGTGTCGACGGTGTTCAGCCAGTCGGGTGCCGGATCCCCCGCCTCGAACGAGGATGCGAACTCGTGGGCGGCGGCGGCCGCCCGCGCGGGCAGCGCGACCGCCGCCCCCTGTGCTCCGGCCGCCATGACAAAGGCGGCCGTGAGGACGACCGCCGGACCGTATCTGTGCCGAGTTCTCCGCTGCATGTACGGATTCCCTCCCTGCGCCAGGCTCTGGACAACGTTGTCAACTTCGGGGCGCAGGTATCAGTAGGGCGTCAAGTGGCCTGTGATGTCAAGGGTGTTGGGTGTGGCATTCAGGGGTCTATGTCGGGAATTTTTCCGTCGGGACGCGCACAGGGGGCTCATATTTCCGTGAGGTCTCAACTCGGAAAAGACCCATGGCCAACCTTGCATTCGATCTTGCTCCGTCGGCCGGAAGTGGACTATACCTGTCGGCGTTTCCCGCATGACCCTGCACTACCCGACAGCGGTGCCGGGGAGGATCCGGTTCACCGCCTGAGTCCTGGAGAAGGCGAGGACTTGAGCATGGGATCCACTGCGCACCACGGTGGCGAGGGCGTCGGCCGCCGCGATCTGATCAAGCGTTCGGCCGCACTCGGCCTGGTGGCCGCCCCCGGAATGGGCCTGCTGTCCGCCTGCGCGAGCAGCGGCGGCGACGGGCAGGACAAGGCGAAGGCGGCCAAGAAGACCGCCAAGAACCCGCTCGGCGTCAACGAGAGCGCCAAGATGGAGTTCGTCCTCTTCGACGGCGGCTTCGGCAAGGAGTACGCCCAGGACGCGGTGAAGATCTACGAGAAGGACTTCCCCAAGGCCACGGTGAAGTTCTCCGCCACCCAGAAGATCCAGTCCACCCTGCAGCCCCGTTTCAACCAGGGCAACCCGCCGGACCTCATCGACAACTCCGGCGCCGAGCAGATGGACATGGGTGTCCTCGTCGGCAAGAACCAGCTCGCCGACCTCACCCCGCTGCTCGACGCGCCGTCGTACGACGACCCGTCCAAGAAGGTCCGCGACACGCTGCGCCCCGGCATCGTGGAGATGGGCCAGTTCGACGGCAAGCCGGTCTGGATCCTGTACTACGCCTACACGGTCTACGGCGTCTGGTACTCGCAGAAGGCCCTCGACTCCCTGGACGCGACGTATCCGGAGACCTGGGACGACATGCTCGCGGTCTGCGCCAAGGCCAAGAAGAAGGGCATGGCGGGCTGGACCTACGCGGGCAAGTACCCGTACTACATCCCCTTCTCGCTGTACCCGATGATCGGCAAGGTCGGCGGCCGCGAGGTGCTCGACGCCATCGACAACCTGGAGCCGAACGCCTGGAAGCACCCGGCGGTCAAGGCCTGTTTCGAGGCCTACTACGAGCTCTACAAGAAGGGCTACATCCTCAAGGGCACCCCGGGCCTGGACCACATCCAGTCGCAGACCGCCTGGGCGAAGGGCAAGGCGCTGTTCATCCCGAACGGCTCCTGGGTGGAGAACGAGTCGGCCAACGTCATCCCGTCCGACTTCGACCTCGCCGTCTCCGCGCCCACCGGCATCGACAGCTCCGACAAGATGCCGTTCGGCACCATCTGGGCCTCCGGCGGTGAGCCCTTCATCGTCCCGGCCAAGGCGGCGAACACCGAGGGCGGCATGGCGCAGCTGCGCATCATGCTCTCCGAGGCGTCCTCGAAGAACTTCACCGCCAAGGTGAAGTCGCTGACCGCTTTCAACGGCGGCACCTCCGGCATCACCCTCACCCCGGGTCTGAAGTCGGGCGTGGCGGCGCTGGACAAGGCCGGATCCAACGTGGTGAATCCGCGTCTCCAGGACTGGTACGTGCAGTTGCAGAAGGAGAAGATCGGTGTGGCCGGTCTCGGCGAGATGATGGCCGGCCGGCTGACCCCGGCGGAGGCCATCAAGAAGATCCAGGGCTTCGCCGACGAGGCCGCGAAGGACTCGTCCATCAAGCACTACAAGCACCAGTAACCAGCACCTCTACCGCACCGGAGTGGCGATGCAGCACGGCAAGTACCGGTTCATCGTGGGGTTTCTGGCACTGCCCCTGGGACTGTACGCGCTCTTCGTGGTGTGGCCGTTCATCCAGTCCATCTACTACTCGTTCACGGACTGGACCGGCCTGAGCCCCGAATTCAAGATGGTCGGCTTCGACAACTACCGGAGGATGTTGCACGACGACATCTTCTGGAAGTCGCTGCAGCACAGTCTGCTGTTCGCCCTGGTGCTTCCGCTGGTGACGATCAGTCTGGCCCTGTTCTTCGCCTTCATGATCAATGTGGGCGGCCGGCACAGAAGGGGTGGCCCCGTGGTCTCCGGGGTCCGGGGCTCCTCCTTCTACAAGATCGTCTATTTCTTCCCGCAGGTCCTCTCCATCGCGATCGTGGCGCTGCTGTTCGCCTTCGCGTACAACCCGGACAGCGGCGCGATCAACTCACTGCTGCGCGGGATCGGCCTCGACAGCGTCCAGCCGCTGTGGCTGGGCGACCCGGACCTCGCGCTGTGGTGCGTGATGGCGGTGCTCGTGTGGTCCACGGTCGGCTTCTTCGTGGTCCTGTTCTCCGCGGGCATGGCGTCGATCCCGGCCGAGATGTACGAGGCGGCGCTGCTGGACGGCGCGAGCCGCTTCACCACGTTCTACCGCATCACCCTGCCGCTGCTCTGGGACACCGTGCAGTCCGGCTGGGTCTACATGGGCATCCTCGCGCTCGGCGCCGAGTCGTTCGCGGTCGTGCAGATCATGACGACCGGGCCGGGCGGTCCCGACTACTCGACCACCGTGATGGTCCTGTACGTGTACCAGAAGGCGTTCCGGGACGGTCAGGCCGCCTACGCCACCACCATCGGCGTCGCCTTGCTCGTGGTCACGCTCGCCTTCGCGGCGATCGTGATGCGGCTGGGCCGTCGCGAGCGGCTGGAGTACTGAAGCGATGAAGACGACCGAGACCCCCGCACCGCTGCCGGCCGAGTCCGGGGCGAGCGTCTCCAAGATCGACGTGGCGCCTTCCGCGCGGCCCTCCGGGCGGAAGAAGGAGGGCGGCGTCCTCAACGTCTTCTCCCACGGCGTGCTGATCATCTGGGCGATCATGGTGGTCATGCCGCTGCTGTGGGCGGTCATGACGTCCTTCAAGGACGACAGCTCGATCTTCGGCTCGCCCTGGTCGCTGCCGGACAAGCTGCACTTCGACAACTGGTCGCGTGCCTGGACCCAGGCCAACATGAGCGACTACTTCCTGAACACCATCCTGGTGGTCGGCGGGTCGCTCCTCGGCACCCTGGTCCTCGGCTCCATGGCCGCCTACGTCCTGGCGCGCTTCGACTTCCCCGGCAACCGCTTCATCTACTTCCTGTTCGTCGGCGGCATGAGCTTCCCGATCATGCTGGCGCTGGTCCCGCTGTTCTACGTCGTGAACAACATGGGCCTGCTCAACACGATCCACGGTCTGATCCTGGTCTACATCGCGTACTCGCTGCCGTTCACGGTCTTCTTCCTGACCGCGTTCTTCCGGACCCTGCCGACCTCGGTGGCGGAAGCCGCCTTCGTGGACGGCGCCTCGCACACCCGTACGTTCTTCCAGATCATGCTGCCCATGGCCAAGCCCGGCCTGATCAGCGTGGGCATCTTCAACTTCCTGGGCCAGTGGAACCAGTACATGCTGCCCACGGTCCTCAACACCGACCCCGACAAGCGCGTCCTCACCCAGGGCCTGGTCCAGCTCGCGGTCAGCCAGGGCTACAAGGGCGACTGGTCCGGCCTCTTTGCCGGCCTGGTGATGGCGATGCTGCCGGTCCTGGCGGCCTACATCATCTTCCAGCGCCAGGTGGTCGCCGGCCTCACGGCAGGCGCCTTGAAGTAACCGAACGCCCCGAACAGAGGCACCCGGGGACCACCGGTCCCCGGGTGCCTCTGCGTATCCCCTCCCGAGCCCCGGATGGCCTCCGGGCCGCCCTGAGCCCGCGCCGACCCCTCGGCCGGCCCTCCGGAGCCTCGCGCACCCCGGCGAGCTTCCGCGGCCCGCTGCGCGCCCCCCTGGGGCCGTACGTCCCGCCGTCGGGCGGCCGCTCCCCACGGGGCCGGCCCCGTGGGGCCGGGGCTGCTGGGACGCGCCCGGCGGTGCCTCGTGGCCACCCCACCCCCGCAGGGGCCCTCTTCGCGATCGCGATTTGCAGGGGGCTCCGTTCGGCCCCCTCTCCCGTCATCGTCGTGCATCCTTCCGCACCCGAATCCCCGCTTCCGGGTCGAAGCACCGCCGGGTTCCGGGGCTGAACGAAGTGGGGAAAGGGGTTCCGGGCTGTGGGGCGCGCCACGTGGGGGGCTTCGGGGAGGCCGTCCGGACGGGCTTCCGCCCAGCTCGGGGGTGGCGTGGACGTGTCCTCGGGGTGTCCGGCGCGGAACCGGTGAAGTGACAGCGATTTCCGTCAAGGACTTGACTGCGGTAACCCGTACAGCCGAGCTTGGAGTTCATAACTTGTAAGTGGCCCGGTTCCGCAGATGTGACCTGGGCCACGGGCGGCACCGAGGCCGCCCACCGATGTCGGGAGTGGATGGGTCGATGGAGACTCCGGGGTCGCAGTCGTCGCTGCACCGAGCCAACCTGGAACGAGTCGTACGAGCCGTGCGGCTGGCCGGGTCGCTCACGCAGGCGGAGATCGCGCGGACGACCGGCCTGTCCGCGGCTACGGTCTCCAACATCGTGCGGGAGCTGAAGGACGGCGGAACCGTCGAGGTCACGCCCACCTCGGCCGGTGGCCGGCGGGCCCGCAGCGTCTCGCTCAGCGGGGACGCGGGCATCGTGATCGGAGTCGACTTCGGGCACACCCACCTGCGCGTCGCGATCGGGAACCTCGCGCACCAGGTGCTGGCCGAGGAGTCCGAGCCGCTGGACGTCGACGCCTCCTCCACCCAGGGCTTCGACCGGGCCGAGGAACTGGTCAACCGCCTGATCGCGGCCACCGGCGTGGACCGGTCCAAGGTGGCCGGCGTCGGTCTCGGCGTGCCCGGGCCGATCGACGTGGAATCGGGCACCCTGGGCTCCACGTCGATCCTGCCGGGTTGGAGCGGCACCAAGCCCGCCGAGGAGCTGCGTGAGCGCCTCGGCGTTCCCGTGCACGTGGACAACGACGCCAACCTCGGCGCGCTCGGTGAGCTCGTCTGGGGCAGCGGCCGGGGCGTCCGTGATCTTGCTTACATCAAGGTCGCGAGCGGCGTCGGCGCCGGTCTGGTGATCAACGGGAAGATCTATCGCGGCCCTGGTGGCACCGCTGGAGAAATCGGACATATTACACTCGATGAATCCGGCCCGGTCTGCCGCTGTGGAAACCGTGGCTGCCTGGAGACCTTCACGGCCGCGCGCTACGTGCTGCCGCTGCTCCAGTCCAGTCACGGCACCGACCTGACGATGGAAGGCGTCGTACGGCTGGCCAGGGACGGAGACCCGGGCTGTCGTCGGGTGATCGCCGACGTCGGCCGCCACATCGGCAGTGGAGTGGCCAATCTCTGCAACCTTCTGAACCCGAGCCGGGTGGTCCTCGGTGGTGATCTCGCCGAGGCCGGAGAGCTCGTTCTCGGGCCCATCAGGGAGTCCGTCGGCCGCTACGCCATCCCCAGTGCGGCGCGCCAACTGTCCGTTCTCCCGGGGGCACTTGGCGGCCGTGCGGAGGTGCTCGGAGCGCTCGCTCTCGCACTCAGCGAGATGGGTGATTCGACCCTGTTGGACGGATCTGTCGCGGGCGGGTTGTCCGTGGCCACGCCTGCCTTCACTTAGAGAACGGATGGCACCGTTGCCATCTCGTTAAGGATTTACTTCTTGACGTCGCACGCGTGGCCGAGTTGACTTCCAGCCACCTCGGCCGCAACGACGCGGCCTCGTCAGGGAGGTTTACAGAGTGAACACGCGTATGCGTCGTGCCGCCGTTGCCGTTGCCGCTGGGGCCATGGCCGTCGCACTTGCTGCCTGTGGCAGCGCCAAGGAGTCCAAGGGCAGCGACGACTCTTCTTCGGCTTCCGCCAAGAAGGGCGACAACATCAAGGTCGGGCTTCTCCTTCCGGAGAACAAGACCGCCCGCTACGAGAAGTTCGACAAGCCGCTGATCGAGAAGAAGATCAAGGAGCTGACGAACGGCAAGGCGGAGTTCCAGTACAACAACGCCCGCCAGGACGCGAACCTGCAGGCGCAGCAGGTCGACACCATGATCACCAACAAGGTGGACGTCCTGATCCTGGACGCGGTGGACGCCAAGGCCATCCAGAACTCGGTCCAGAAGGCCAAGGACGCCGGCATCAAGGTCGTCGCCTACGACCGCCTCGCCGAGGGCCCCATCAGCGCCTACACCTCGTTCGACAACGAGGAGGTCGGCAAGACCCAGGGCACCGCCCTGCTGAAGGCGCTGGGCTCCAAGGCGACCAAGTCCTCCAAGATCGTCATGGTCAACGGTTCGGTCACCGACCCGAACGCCGCCCAGTTCAAGAAGGGCGCGCACTCCGTCCTCGACGGCAAGGTCACCATCGCCAAGGAGTTCGACACCAAGGAGTGGTCGCCGGACAACGCGAACTCCGAGATGGAGTCGGCGATCTCCGCGGTCGGCAAGGGCAAGATCGCCGGTGTCTACTCGGCCAACGACGGCATGGCCGGCGGTATCATCACCGCCCTGAAGGCCGCGGGCCTGAACGTCCCGGTCACCGGCCAGGACGCCGAGCTCGCGGGTGTGCAGCGCATCGTCGCCGGTGAGCAGTACATGAGCGTCTACAAGCCGTACGCCCCCGAGGCCGACGCCGCCGCCGAGATGGCCGTCGCGCTCGCCCAGGGCAAGTCGCTCGACTCGGTCGCCAAGGACAAGGTCTCCTCGGGTTCCGCCCAGGACGTCCCGTCGGTCCTCGTCCCGGTCACCGCGCTGACCAAGGACAACATCAACGACACCGTCATCAAGGACGGCGTCTACACGGTCGCCGACATCTGCACGGGCAAGTACAAGTCCGCCTGCGACAAGCTCGGCATCAAGTAAGCAGCCAAGTCCCATCCTGAGTAAGGGCGTTCGCCGCATTCGACCCCGAATGGAACGCCCGTACCGGAACGGACGCACTGCCCAAAGGCTCCTCCGGTGCCCCGCGCATCACACAGCCCCGCAAGCTCGGCGCGGGGCGCCGGACGGAAACTCCCCCAAACTTCTGCACAACCTCCCGCCGGGTCAGGCGGCGAAGGAGATGGTTCACGTGTCCGCTACGCCCGTGCTGGCGTTGCGCGGGGTCTCCAAGCGATTCGGTGCCGTCCAGGCGCTCACCGACGTAGAGCTTGAGGTCCACGCCGGTGAGGTGGTCGCCCTGGTGGGCGACAACGGCGCCGGAAAGTCCACGCTGGTCAAGACGATCGCCGGCGTGCACCCCATCGATGAGGGCGCCATCGAATGGGACGGCAAGGCGGTGTCGATCAGCCGGCCGCACGACGCCCAGTCCCTGGGCATCGCGACGGTCTACCAGGACCTCGCGCTGTGCGACAACATCGACGTCGTCGGCAACCTGTTCCTCGGCCGTGAGCTGAGGAAGTGGGGCGTCCTGGACGAGGTCGAGATGGAGCGCCGCGCCCGCGAGCTGCTCACCACGCTGTCGATCCGCATCCCCAGCGTCCGCATCCCGATCGCCTCGCTCTCCGGCGGTCAGCGGCAGACCGTGGCCATCGCCCGCTCGATGCTCGGCGACCCCAAGCTGGTCATCCTCGACGAGCCCACCGCCGCCCTCGGCGTCGAGCAGACCGCCCAGGTCCTCGACCTCGTGGAGCGACTGCGCGAGCGCGGTCACGCCGTCATCCTCATCAGTCACAACATGGCGGACGTGAAGGCGGTGGCCGACAAGGTCGCCGTGCTGCGCCTCGGCCGCAACAACGGCGTCTTCGAGGTCAAGACGACCTCGCAGGAGGAGATCATCTCCGCCATCACGGGCGCCACCGACAACGCCGTGACCCGCCGTGCGGCGCGCACGAACGGGGAGGTTTCCAAGTGAGCATCGACAAGACCTCCGCGAACGTGGGCGAGACCCCGGACGCGCCCGTCGTGAACCCGGAGGCCGCGGCCGCCGCGGTCACCGCCGTGGACCCGCGCCTGCTGGTCCGCGAGCAGGGCCTGATGGGCTACTGGACCGAGTTCAAGCGCAAGATGAAGGCCGGTGAGCTGGGCTCCCTGCCGGTCATCCTCGGCCTGGCGATCATCTGCGTGATCTTCCAGGTGCTGAACTCCGAGTTCCTCTCGGCGCAGAACATCAGCAACATCACGGTCACGATGGTCGGCACGGGAATGATCTCCGTCGGCATCGTCTTCGTGCTGCTGCTCGGTGAGATCGACCTGTCGGTCGGCTCGGTCAGCGGCGCGGCCAGCGCCCTCGCGGCCGTCCTCACCGTGAACCAGGGCTGGCCCGAGTGGCTGGCCGTGCTCGTGGCGATCGCCGTCGGTGCCGCCATCGGCGCCCTGCACGGCTTCTTCTTCGCGGTGCTCGGCGCCCCCGCCTTCGCCGTGACTCTGGCCGGCCTGCTGTTCTGGCTCGGCTTCATGCTGAAGGTGCTGGGCGAGGACGGCACGATCAACCTCGACAGCGACGGTCTGATCGGCAAGCTGACCACCTACACCTTCACGGACGTCGGCGCCGCCTACGGCCTGGCCGTCGTCGTGGTCGCCGCGTTCTTCGCCAGCTCCTTCCTGGGCAACCGCCGCCGCGAGGCCGCGGGTGTCCCGTCCCGGCCGCTGAGCGACACGATCCTGCGCACCGTGCTGCTCGCCGTGATCTCCTTCGCGGGCGCCTACATGTACAACCAGTACAAGGGCCTGCCGCTGGCCACGGTGATCTTCCTCGCCTTCCTGGTCGCCACCGACTTCGTGCTGCGCCGCACTCCGTACGGCCGCAAGATCTTCGCGCTCGGCGGCAGCGTCGAGGCGTCCCGCCGCGCGGGCATCAACGTCACCGCGGTGCGCATCTCCGTGTTCGCCATCTCCGGTGGCTTCGCGGCGATCGGCGGTCTGTTCCTGGCCTCGAAGATCGCCTCCGCCAACCAGAGCGCCGGTACCGGTGACCTGCTGATGAACGCGATCGCCGCGGCCGTCATCGGTGGTACGTCGCTCTTCGGCGGCCGCGGCCGCACCTGGAACGCCCTGCTCGGCGTGCTGGTCATCGTGTCGATCCAGTACGGCCTGCAGCTCGAGTCCATCGCCGAGCCGGTGAAGTACATGATCACCGCGGCGGTGCTGCTGACCACCGTGGTCATCGACTCCATCACCCGCAAGACCCAGAAGACCGCAGGTCGCGCGTAGCGATCCCGCGGCAGGAACAGTGCCCGGCGCCCGAAAGGTGCCGGGCACTGTCGTGTCCCGCAAACACGGAACATTAGACTCGACAAGCCCGGCAACAGCTCGATCAGCTCTACTGCAAGGAGGCACGGGTGCCGCTGCTGACCCGCATCAGGGGACCGCGCGATCTGGACCGGCTCAGCCTGGAGGAGCTGGACCAGCTGGCAGGGGAGATCCGGACCTTCCTCGTCGACGCCGTCTCCAAGACCGGCGGCCACCTCGGGCCCAACCTGGGCGTGGTCGAGCTCACCATCGCCCTGCACCGCGTCTTCGAGTCCCCCAGGGACAAGGTGCTCTTCGACACCGGTCACCAGTCCTACGTGCACAAGCTGCTCACCGGCCGCCAGGACTTCTCCCGCCTGAAGATGAAGGGCGGCCTGTCCGGCTACCCCTCGCAGGCCGAGTCCGAGCACGACGTCATCGAGAACAGCCACGCCTCCACGGTCCTCGGCTGGGCCGACGGCATCGCCAAGGCCAACCAGCTCAAGGAGCGGGACAGCCACGTCGTCGCCGTCATCGGTGACGGCGCGCTGACCGGCGGCATGGCCTGGGAGGCGCTGAACAACATCGCCGAGGCCAAGGACCGTCCGCTCGTCATCGTCGTCAACGACAACGAGCGCTCCTACGCCCCGACCATCGGTGGCCTGGCCAACCACCTGGCCACCCTGCGCACGACCGACGGCTACGAGCGCTTCCTGACCCGGACCAAGGAGATCCTCGACCGCACCCCGGTCGTGGGTAAGCCGCTGTACGAGACCCTGCACGGCGCCAAGAAGGGGCTCAAGGACTTCATCGCCCCGCAGGGCATGTTCGAGGACCTCGGCCTGAAGTACGTCGGCCCGATCGACGGGCACGACATCGAGGCGCTGGAGTCGGCGCTGGCCCGGGCCAAACGGTTCGGCGGCCCGGTCATCGTGCACTGCCTGACCGAGAAGGGCCGCGGCTACCAGCCCGCCCTGCAGGACGAGGCCGACCGCTTCCACGCCGTCGGCAAGATCCACCCCGACACCGGCCTGCCGATCGCCTCCTCCGGCGCCGACTGGACCTCCGTCTTCGGCGACGAGATGGTCAAGCTGGGCGAGGAGCGCGACGACGTCGTCGCCATCACCGCGGCCATGCTCCAGCCGGTCGGCCTCGACCGGTTCGCCAAGCGCTTCCCCGACCGGGTCTACGACGTCGGCATCGCCGAGCAGCACGGCGCGGTCTCCGCGGCGGGCCTCGCCCACGCCGGCGTCCACCCCGTCTTCGCCGTGTACGCCACCTTCCTCAACCGCGCCTTCGACCAGGTGCTGATGGACGTGGCCCTGCACAAGTGCGGGGTGACCTTCGTGCTGGACCGGGCCGGTGTCACCGGCACCGACGGCGCCTCCCACAACGGCATGTGGGACATGTCGATCCTCCAGGTCGTGCCGGGACTGCGGCTCGCCGCGCCGCGCGACGCCGACCAGGTGAGGGCGCAGCTGCGCGAGGCCGTCGCCGTCGAGGACGCGCCGACCGTGGTCCGGTTCTCCAAGGGCGCCGTGGGCCCCGCCGTCCCGGCCGTGGGCCGCGTCGGCGGCATGGACGTGCTGCGCGAGCCCGGCACCGACAGGCCGGACGTGCTGCTGGTCTCCGTGGGCGCCCTCGCCCCGATGTGCCTGGAGATCGCCGGCCTGCTCGACCGGCAGGGCATCTCCACCACCGTCGTCGACCCGCGCTGGGTCAAGCCCGTCGACGAGGCGATGGCCCCGCTGGCCGAGCGGCACCGGGTCGTCGTCACGGTCGAGGACAACAGCCGCGTCGGCGGTGTCGGCTCCGCGATCGCCCAGGCCCTGCGGGACGCGGGCGTGGACGTGCCGCTGCGCGACTTCGGCATCCCGCCGCGCTTCCTCGACCACGCCTCGCGTGCCGAGGTCATGGCCGAGATCGGGCTGACCGCCCCCGACATCGCCCGCCAGGTCACCGGGCTCGTCTCCAGGCTGGACGGCCGGTTCGACCGTACGGCCGACACGGTCGACTCCGTGGAGCCCGCCCGCGACTAGCCGAAACACGGTCCCACGGGCCGGTTCCGCCCCGTTCTGCGGTGGCGGAACCGGCCCGCCTGCGTGAACCTGCCATTGCCGGGGCATACGCAACCCCGGCCCTCTCGATCATGTCGAGGACGACAAGCGTGGGAGGTAGGCACGTGAGCACGCTCTTCAGGACGAAGAACGTCGAGCAGTCCATCCGGGACACCGAGGAACCCGAGCACTCGCTCAAGAAGTCCCTCTCCGCCCTCGACCTGACCGTCTTCGGCGTCGGCGTCATCATCGGCACCGGCATCTTCGTCCTCACCGGACAGGTGGCCAAGAACAACGCCGGCCCGGCGGTGTCCCTGGCCTTCGTCGCGGCCGGCGTGGTCTGCGCGCTCGCCGCCCTGTGCTACGCCGAGTTCGCCTCCACGGTCCCCGTGGCCGGCTCGGCGTACACCTTCTCCTACGCCTCGCTCGGCGAGATGCCCGCCTGGATCATCGGCTGGGACCTGGTCCTGGAGTTCGCGCTGGGCACGGCGGTGGTCGCGGTCGGCTGGTCCGGCTACATCCGCTCCCTGCTGGACAACGCCGGCTGGCACCTGCCCGACTACCTCGCGGGCCGGGACGGGGCGCACGGCTTCGGCTTCGACATCCTCGCCGCCGCCCTGGTGCTGGTGCTCACCGTGATCCTCGTCCTCGGCATGAAGCTGTCCGCCCGGATCACCTCGATCGTCGTCGCCATCAAGGTGGCCGTCGTCCTCATCGTGATCATCGCGGGCGCCTTCTTCGTCCGCGGCGAGAACTACAGGCCGTTCGTCCCGCACCCGCAGCCGGTGCCGGCGGGCGGCAGCCTCAAGGCACCGCTCGTCCAGCTCATGTTCGGCTGGGCACCGGCCAACTTCGGTGTCATGGGCATCTTCACCGCCGCCTCGGTGGTGTTCTTCGCGTTCATCGGCTTCGACATCGTCGCCACGGCCGCCGAGGAGACCCGCAACCCGCAGCGGGACATGCCCCGCGGCATCCTCGGCTCGCTGCTCATCTGCACCGTGCTCTACGTCGCCGTCTCCATCGTCGTCACCGGCATGGAGAAGTACACCCGGCTGTCGGTGGAGGCGCCGCTGGCCGACGCCTTCAAGGCCATCGGGCACCCCTGGTACGCCGGCGTCATCAGTTTCGGCGCCGCCGTCGGCCTGATCACGGTGTGCCTGATCCTGCTGCTGGGCCAGACCCGGGTCTTCTTCGCGATGAGCCGCGACGGACTGCTGCCGCGCTTCTTCTCCCGGGTCCACCCCCGGTTCAAGACCCCGCACCGGCCGACCATCCTGCTGGGTGTGATCATCGCGGTCGTCGCCGGCTTCACCAGCCTGAGCGAACTGGCCGAGCTGGTGAACATCGGCACCCTGTTCGCGTTCGTCGTGGTCGCGATCAGCGTGATCATCCTGCGCAGGACGCGACCCGACCTGCCCCGCGCCTTCCGCACCCCGTGGGTGCCCTTCCTGCCCATCGTGTCCGTGTGCGCCACCCTGTGGCTGATGCTGAACCTGCCCGCCGAGACCTGGATCCGGTTCGCCGTCTGGATGCTGATCGGCCTCGTCGTCTACTTCTCCTACGGCCGCACGCACAGCCGCCTCGCCCGGCGGGACGAGGCGCCGGCGGGCGAGGTGCCCGGCCCGCCGCCCGGAAACACGCGCTGACCCTCCGTTCACCGCTCCGGCCCCGTATGTCCTGCCCCGGGCGGGAACGCGGGGCCGGATAGCGTGCAGACCATGCTCGCCGTCCCGCTCGCCCCCGTACCGGCCCAGGTCACCCGGACGGCGTACTGGGCGCGGCTGCTGCCCGCCCTGGCGGCCCTGGCCTGCGTCACCCGGATCCCGTCCTTCGTCCGGCCGCTGTGGAACCCCGACGAGGGCTACCTCGCCGTGCAGGCGCGGCTGCTCGCCCAGGGCGGGCACCTGTACGAGACCGTCGTGGACCGCAAGCCCCCGCTGGTGCCCTGGCTGTACGAGGCCGTGTTCGCGCTCTGCGGCTCCGGCTCGCTCGCCCCCGTCCGGGTGCTGGCGGTGCTGGCGCAGGCGCTGACGGCCGTGCTGCTGGCCTCGCTGGCCCGGCGCCGCTGGGGCGACACCGCGGGCCGCACCGCCGGGGTGCTGTACCTGCTGGTCTCGGTCGGGCTCAACCCGGAGGACGCGCAGGCCGCCACGTTCGAGGTGTTCATACTGCCGTGCACGGCCGCCGCCCTGTGGTGCGCGGACCGCGGCCGCTGGGCGGCCGCGGGGGCGGCCGTCGCCTGCGCCTTCCTCGCCAAGCAGACCGGCGGCGCGGTGCTGCTGCCGGTGGCGTGGCTGCTGCACCGCGCCGGCACCCCGCGCGCGGGCGCGGTGGGGCTCGCGGCCGGGTTCGCCCTGCCGGTCGGCTGCGCGGCCCTGGCCACGGACCCGGCCGGCTTCCTGTTCTGGACGGTCACCGGCTCCGCCGCCTACGCCTCCTTCACCGGCTCCGAACTCCACGTCCTCGGCCGGTGCCTGGGCAACACCGCCATCCTCGCCGTGGCCTGCGCGGGGCTGCTCCCGCCGGTGCTGCGGACACTGCGCACCGCCCGGGCGGCGGCCGACCTGTGGCTGTGGCTCGCCGCCTCGGCCGTCGCCGTCGCCGCCGGCTTCCACTTCTTCGGCCACTACTACCTGCAACTCACCCCGCCCGCCGCCCTGCTGGCCACGGCCGCGCTGCGGCTCCTGCCCCGGGAACGGCTGACGGCCGCCGTCCTCACCTCGGCCGGCTGCTGCGCCCTGTTCCTGACCTGGGGCCTGTTCGCGCCGCGCCCCGAACTCGCCCACGCCCAGCGCCTCGCCGCCGCGCTGGCCCAGCGCACCGCGCCCACCGACCGGGTCCTGGTGTGGGGCATGCACCCCGAGACGTACTGGCTGGCCGGCCGCACCCCCGCCACCCGCTACCTCACCGCGGGCCTGCTGACCAACTACAGCGGCGGCCGCGACGGTCCCCAGGTCGGTGAGGCGTACGCGGTCCGGGGCGCCTGGCCGGTCTTCCGCGCGGAGATGGCCGCCCACGCCCCCACCCTGGTCGTCGACGACTCCCGGGGCAGGCCGTACGCCCCCGACCGCGTGCCGAGCCTGCGCCGGCTGCTGGACACGCGGTACGAGGAGGTGGGGACCGTGGACGGGGCAGTGCTCTACGCCCGGACTCCGCACGGCTGAGCCGGAGTCGGCCGTGGCGCCGGGTGGCGCCACTGTTGGGCTCGCGACAGCGATTCGAGCGCGTTCCATGCAGGGGGATCCCATGGCCGCACCGACCGCGCCCGGCCGCCCTCACCTTCGGCCTCGCCGGCATCCACTACGCCCGCCAGGGCACCGGCCGCATGGGGAGCGCGGTCGCCGGAACCGCTCTCGGGGCCGTCGCAGTGGCCGGCGTCCTCACCCTGATCGTGGCGCCGGCCACGTGGCAGGGCGGTCCGCACGCTCAGCCGAGGACCGCGCGCGGCCCGGTCACGTCCGCGCCCAGGTCGGTCACCCGGCGCCGCAGTTCGCGGTCGGCCGTGACCACGAGACGGGCCCGGTGGGTGTTCCCGGCGGCCAGCTCCACGATCCGGTCGTCTCCGCTGCCGGGCGCCTCCTCCACCCGTACCCCCGGCACGGACGGGACCCCGCGTGCCGCTCCCTCGAGGACGAGCACGATCTCCACGGGCCCGGCCCGGCCCGGCAGCCCCTCGGCGGCCAGCCGGTCCCGCAGTCGCCCCGCCGCGCCCCTGCGGTCCCGCCACCAGCCGTCGGGCCGGGACCCGACCACGTTGGCGCCGTCGACGATCACGAGCAGCGGGCCGTCCGTTTCCGGGGGGCCGTAGGGGGCGTCCATGGGCCCAAGGATCCCACGGCTGCGGCCCCGGGACGGCGGCCCGGAGGCCCGGAGGCAGCGGTCATCTGACGGCGGCTTAGAGTGAACCGGTGAACGGCGACTGGCTCCTGCGCGGCCGTGACGGCCGGCTCAGTGTCTACCGGCTCTCCGGCGACGCCGTCCTGTGCCGGTCGGAGCGCGGCCCGGGCGGCCCCTGGACGGACCCGCGCACGGTGGGCGGCGACCAGCGGCTCCACCCCGTGGGCGGCATCGGCCGGGGCGCCGACGGCTACGCCCACCTGGTCGCCTGGCGGCCCACCAAGAAGGGCGAGTCGGGCCTGGTGCACTCCACCCACTTCCGCCCGCACCTCGCCGCGCTGGACTGGAACCCGATCGGCCACCCGGACAAGAGCGGCGAGCGCACCGGCACCCCCGCCGTGGCCGTGGACGCGCAGGGCCGCGCCCACGTCTTCGTCCGCGCGGGCGGCGGCGGGGTGAGCCTGCTCGCGCAGAAGGAGAAGGGCGGCTGGGAGCCCTGGCGGGACCTGAAGGGCGGGGAGCTCCGGGACGGTCTCGCGGCGGTGACGGGGGAGTCCGGCCGGGTCGAGCTGTACGCGGCCGCCCGGGGGACCGTCCTGCACTGGCGTCAGGAGGAGCCCGGCGCCCTGCCGGTCCTCCAGGAGGTTCTGGGGACCGGGGCCCGTCCCGGCACCCTGCACGCGCTGGCCACCTCCCCGGACAGCACCACGGTCTTCTACACCGACGACACGGGCGACCTGTGCGCCTGGCGGCCGGGCGGCAAGCCCGCCACCCTGCTCCCGGCGGCCGGCCCCGGCCCGGTCGCGGCGGTCCGCTGCGAGCTGGACGGCCACGACTGCACGCTGCTGGCCCAGCGTTCGGAGAGCGGCCGGGTCGCCTTCGCCGCCTACCCCACCGAGCAGGAGTCGGCGGGCGCCTGGTGGGCCGAGTCCGGCCCGCGCCTGCCGGTGGACGCCTCGGTGTGCCTGACCACGGACGAGGACGACCGGGTGGTCGCGGCAACGATGTCACCCTCGACCGGACAACTCCTGCTCACTCGCCGCAAGTCGGAGCCGGGTCTGGCCCTGGAGGCGTGGCGGGAGATCTGAGTGCGCGATGATGCCGCCGTGGACATCGAGACACTCATCGGCGCCTGGCGGCGCCTCCTCAGCGGATCCGGGAAGTCCTGGGTGCTCTTCGAGCACGGCACCTGTGTGGTGCTGGAGGAGGGCGAGGGGGACCTCGCGGACCGGGCCACCGGCATCCTGCGCGAGTACGGCCCCGTGAGCGTGGGCGGCCCGGCGGGCGACTTCCGGGTGCTCGAACTCAAGGGCGACGAGGGCTGGCTGGTGACGGGCCATCACCCGGACGTCGTCACCTACGTCGCCTCCGACGAGCCCGAGGAGCCCTCGCACCTGGCCGTCGGCATCCACGGACGGTCCAAGCGCGACCGGGACGGCAGCGAACTGCACGTCGTCCACGTCGAGGACGCCCACCGGGCCGCCCCCTGACACGCCGGTGCCCGGCACACCAGGGGTGTGCCGGGCACCGTTCGACCGTACGGAACGGGTTACGCCGGGACGCTCGCCACGCCCGGGGCCAGGAACTTCTTGCCGTTCACGCGCTCCGAGACGCCCTCGCGGTCCAGGTACGGCGTGATGCCGCCCAGGTGGAAGGGCCAGCCGGCGCCCGTGATCAGGCAGAGGTCGATGTCCTGCGCCTCGGCGACGACACCCTCGTCGAGCATGAGCCCGATCTCCTGGGCGACGGCGTCGAGGACACGGTCGCGGACCTGCTCCTCGGTCAGGACGGTGTCGCCCTGCTTCAGCAGCGCGGCGACCTCCGGGTCCAGCTCCGGCTTGCCGCTGTCGTAGACGTAGAAGCCGCGCTTGCCGGCCTTGACGACGGCCGCCAGGTTCGGGGAGACCGTGAAGCGGTCCGGGAAGGCCCGGTTGAGGGTCTCCGAGACGTGCAGGCCGATCGCCGGGCCGACCAGCTCCAGCAGGACCAGCGGGGACATCGGCAGGCCGAGCGGCTCGATCGCCTTCTCGGCGACCTCGACCGGGGTGCCCTCGTCGATCACGTTCTGGATCTCGCCCATGAAGCGGGTCAGGATGCGGTTCACGACGAACGCCGGAGCGTCCTTGGTGAGGACCGCGGTCTTCTTCAGCTTCTTGGCGACGGCGAAGGCCGTGGCCAGCGAGGCGTCGTCGGTCTTCTCGCCGCGGACGATCTCCAGCAGCGGCAGGATCGCGACGGGGTTGAAGAAGTGGAAGCCGACGACCCGCTCGGGGTTCTTCAGCTTCGACGCCATCTCCGTCACCGACAGCGAGGAGGTGTTGGTGGCGAAGATCGCGTGCGCCGGGGCGACCGCCTCGACCTCCGCGAACACCTGCTGCTTGACGCCGATCTCCTCGAAGACCGCCTCGATCACGAAGTCGGCGTCCGAGAAGCCCTCGGCCTTGTCCAGGACACCGGTCACCAGCGCCTTGAGGCGGTTGGCCTTGTCCTGGTTGATCCGGCCCTTGCCGAGCAGCTTGTCGATCTCGGCGTGGACGTAGCCCACACCCTTGTCGACGCGCTCATGGTCGATGTCGGTCAGGACGACCGGCACCTCGAGGCGGCGCAGGAAGAGCAGCGCGAGCTGGGAGGCCATCAGACCGGCGCCGACGACACCGACCTTGGTGACCGGGCGGGCCAGGTTCTTGTCCGGGGCGCCCGCGGGACGCTTGCCGCGCTTCTGCACCAGGTTGAACGCGTAGATACCGGAGCGCAGTTCGCCGCCCATGATCAGGTCGGCGAGCGCCTGGTCCTCGGCGTCGAAACCCTGCTGCAGGTCGCCGTTCTTGGCGGCCGCGATGATGTCCAGGGCGCGGTAGGCGGCCGGGGCGGCACCGTGCACCTTGGAGTCGGCGACGAAGCGGCCCTTGGCGACGGCCTGGTCCCAGCCCTCGCCGCGGTCGATGGCCGGACGCTCGACCTTGACGTCGCCGTTGAGGACCTGGGCGGTCCAGATCAGCGACTGCTCGAGGAAGTCGGCGCCCTCGAAGAGCGCGTCGGCGATGCCCAGGTCGAAGACCTGCTGCCCCTTGAGCTGCTTGTTCTGGTTCAGGCTGTTCTCGATGATGACCGAGACGGCCTTCTCGGCGCCGATCAGGTTCGGCAGGATCGTGCAGCCGCCCCAGCCCGGGACCAGACCGAGGAAGACCTCGGGCAGGGAGAACGCCGGGATCGCCTTGGAGACGGTCCGGTAGGTGCAGTGCAGGCCGACCTCGACGCCGCCGCCCATGGCCGCGCCGTTGTAGTACGCGAAGGTCGGGACCGCGAGGCCCGCGAGGCGCTTGAAGACCTCGTGGCCGCCCTTGCCGATGGCCAGCGCGTCCTCGTGCTTCTTCAGCAGCTCGACGCCCTTGAGGTCGGCGCCCACCGCGAAGATGAACGGCTTGCCGGTGACACCGGCGCCGACGACGGTGCCCTCGGCCGCCTCCTTCTCGACCTGGTCGACGGCGGCGTTGAGGTTCGCCAGCGACTGCGGGCCGAAGGTGGTCGGCTTGGTGTGGTCCAGGCCGTTGTCCAGCGTGATCAGGGCGAACCGCCCGGCACCGAACGGCAGGTCGAGGTGGCGCACGTGCGCCTGCGTGACGACCTCGTCCGGGAACAGCTCGGCCGCGCCCTTCAGGAGTTCAGCGGTGGTGCTCACTTGTCGCCTCCGTCGAAGTGCGGGTTCTCCCAGATGACCGTCGCGCCCATGCCGAAGCCGACGCACATGGTGGTCAGGCCGTAGCGGACCTGCGGCTGCTCCTCGAACTGGCGGGCCAGCTGCGTCATCAGCCGGACGCCGGAGGAGGCCAGCGGGTGACCGAAGGCGATCGCGCCGCCGTACTGGTTGACGCGCGCGTCGTCGTCCGCGATGCCGTAGTGGTCGAGGAACGCGAGGACCTGGATGGCGAAGGCCTCGTTGACCTCGAACAGGCCGATGTCGGAGATGGACAGGCCCGCCTTGGCGAGGGCCTTCTCCGTGGCCGGGATCGGGCCGTAGCCCATGACCTCGGGCTCCACGCCGGCGAAGGCGTAGGAGACCAGGCGCATCTTGACCGGCAGGTCGTTCTCGCGGGCGAAGTCCTCGGACGCGATGATCGAGGCGGTGGCGCCGTCGTTCAGGCCGGCCGCGTTGCCGGCGGTGACCCGGCCGTGCACACGGAACGGGGTCTTCAGGCCCGAGAGGTTCTCCAGGGTGGTGCCCGGGCGCATCGGCTCGTCGGCCGTGACCAGGCCCCAGCCGGTCTCGCCGGCCTCGGGGTTGGTGCGGCGCACCGAGATCGGCACCAGGTCCTGCTGGATCTTGCCGTTGGCGTACGCCTTGGCGGCCTTCTCCTGCGAGCGCACCGCGTACTCGTCGGCGCGCAGCTTGGTGATGTGCGGGTAGCGGTCGTGCAGGTTCTCCGCCGTCATGCCCATGAACAGGGCGGACTCGTCGACCAGCTTCTCGCTCACGAACCGCGGGTTGGGGTCCACGCCCTCGCCCATCGGGTGGCGGCCCATGTGCTCGACGCCACCGGCGATGACGGCGTCGTAGGCGCCGAAGGCGATCGAACCGGCGGTGGTGGTCACGGCGGTCAGGGCGCCGGCGCACATGCGGTCGATCGAGTAGCCCGGGACGGACTGCGGGAGGCCCGCGAGGATGCCGGCCGTGCGGCCGAGGGTCAGGCCCTGGTCACCGATCTGGGTGGTCGCGGCGATGGCGACCTCGTCGATCTTCTTCGGGTCCAGACCGGGGTTGCGGCGCAGCAGCTCCCGGATCGCCTTCACGACGAGGTCGTCGGCGCGGGTCTCGTGGTAGATGCCCTTCGGGCCCGCCTTGCCGAACGGGGTGCGGACGCCGTCGACGAAGACGACGTCCCTGACGGTACGAGGCACGATGGCTCTCCTCCAGGGTGCGGGATGGCACTGCCGCGCAACGCTGAGCGCGCGCTCAGGCCCCATGCTACTTATGAGTAACGTAGCTGCACAGTCCTGCCGGGGGGAGCGGCGAAGGTCACATCCGCGGGGCACCTCGGCACCCGCCGACGGGACCCCAGGATCTTGGCGCGATCTCGACGCTCCCGTTCCGCTTCCGCGGACCGCCTCGGGCGCTCCGCTCAGGCGCTCTTCGCGGACAGCGCCGCCGCCAGCACGGGCGTCACCAGGTCGATCTGCCACGGCCGGGCGCCGTAGCCCGCCAGCGCGGCGGCCACGTCGGTGGCCGCGGGCGGCTCCCAGCAGACCCGGCGCACGGTGTCGGGGGAGATCAGATTCTCCTGCGGCATGCTCAGCCGCTCGGCCAGCGCCGAGACCCCGGCCCGCGCGGCCGACAGCCGGGCCGCCGCCGCGGGGTCCTTGTCCGCCCACGCGCGGGGCGGCGGCGGGCCGGTGACGGGCTGCCCGGGCATGGGCAGCGAGGTGTCGGGCAGGGCCCTCGCCCGGTCGACCGCCGACTGCCACTGCTCGAGCTGCCGCCGCCCGGTCCGGTGCCCGAAACCGTTCAGCGCCGACAGCGCGTGCACGCTGGACGGCAGCGCGAGCGCCGCCTCCACGATCGCCGCGTCGCTCAGCACCTTGCCCGGCGACACGTCGCGTCGCTGCGCGATGCGGTCCCGGGTCTCCCACAGCTCCCGCACGACGGCGAGCTGCCGGCGCCGGCGCACCTTGTGCATGCCGGATGTGCGGCGCCACGGGTCCTTGCGGGGCTCGGCGGGCGGCGCGGACGCGATCGCGTCGAACTCCTGGTGCGCCCACTCCAGCTTGCCCTGCCGGTCCAGCTCCTTCTCCAGGGCGTCCCGCAGGTCGACCAGCAGCTCGACGTCGAGGGCCGCGTACCGCAGCCACGGCTCGGGCAGCGGCCGGGTGGACCAGTCGACGGCGGAGTGCCCCTTCTCCAGCACGAAGCCGAGGACGCTCTCGACCATGGCGCCGAGACCGACGCGCGGGAAGCCGGCGAGCCGGCCGGCCAGCTCGGTGTCGAACAGGACGTCCGGCACCATGCCTATCTCGCGCAGGCACGGCAGGTCCTGGGTCGCGGCGTGCAGGTCCCACTCGACGCCGGACAGCGCCGCGCCGAGGCCCGACAGGTCGGGGCAGGCGACCGGGTCGATCAGCGCGGTGCCGGCGCCCTCGCGGCGCAGCTGCACCAGATAGGCGCGCTGGCCGTAGCGGTAGCCGGAGGCGCGCTCGGCGTCCACGGCGACGGGGCCGCTGCCGGCGGCGAAGGCGGAGACCACCTCGGCGAGGGCGGTGGCGTCGGCGATCACCGGCGGAACGCCCTCGCGGGGTTCGAGCAGGGGAGTCGGCGCCCCGGTCACAGAAGACCCGGCGTCGTCCGGAGGGGTGCCTCCGGGAGTGCGCAGGGAACTGTCTGCTGCGGTGTCTTGGGCGTCGGTCACCTGTCAAGGGTATCCGTGAGTGGACAGCGCCCGTCGACGGAACGTTCCGTCGACGGGCACCGGGGGGTCGTAAACCAGTCAAGGCGGTGAAACCACGGGTTCACATGAGTGAACCGTTCCTTCCGCCGGCGGCCCGGCCGGTGCGGCCGCGCGGGGGCTCGGTGAGGTCAGGGATCGCGGGAGGGCAAGGGTCGCAGGGGGCGGTCAAAAAGAGGGAAGGCGCAGTTCGGTCGGGGCGGTCAGTGGATGATTCCGGTGCGCAGGGCCACGGCGACCATGCCGGCCCGGTCGCCCGTGCCGAGCTTGCGCGCGATGCGGGCGAGGTGGCTCTTGACGGTCAGGGCCGACAGGCCCATCGAGACGCCGATCGCCTTGTTCGACTGGCCTTCCGCGACCAGTCGCAGCACCTCGACCTCGCGGCCGGACAGCTCCCGGTAGCCGCCCGGGTGGCTCGGGGCACCCGGGGGGCGGCGGTGCATCCGCGAGGCGGCGCCGAGGGGGGAGGCGCCCGGCCGGGCGGGGAGCCCGATGTTGGTCCGGGTGCCGGTGACGACGTAGCCCTTGACGCCGCCCGCGAGGGCGTTGCGCACGGCGCCGATGTCGTCGGCGGCGGAGAGGGCCAGCCCGTTGGGCCAGCCCGCGGCGCGGGTCTCGGACAGCAGGGTCAGTCCGGAACCGTCGGGCAGGTGGACGTCGGCGACGCAGATGTCACGGGGGTTGCCGATGCGGGGACGAGCCTCCGCGACGGACGAGGCCTCGATGACGTCGCGCACACCGAGCGCCCACAGATGGCGGGTGACGGTGGAGCGGACGCGCGGGTCGGCCACGACCACCATGGCGGTGGGCTTGTTCGGGCGGTAGGCGACCAGGCTTGCGGGCTGCTCGAGGAGAACGGACACCAGGCCTCCTGGGGTGGGGGGACGGGGCCGGCTTGTGGGGATGAAGCCGGGACGAACCGTGCTTTGAAGGTCACAGTCGTCTTCGGCAGCAAACCCGTCCTCCTTTAGGGAATGATCACGATCTAGTGAGTAACAATCCGTGCAATTCGGACACGCGATCGATCATCCGAAGATCGAGTCGGTTCGGGCTGATGTCATTCGGGTTCGGAAAGTGGCCGTATCGACAAAGAGATGGTCAACAGGGCATCCGGGAGGGTTACCGAGGAACGATCCGGGACCGCGTCACCGGGACTGCGGACCCCTGCGCTGCGGCAGGGTGACCACCGATGCCTCGCCCGGGCCCGCCGGCGGCAGCCCGCCGACCTGCGCCAGCAGATCGCACCAGGACGCCAGGTGGGCCGCGGTGTCGGGGACCCCGCCCAGACCCTCGCGGGGCGTCCAGGAGGCGCGGATCTCGATCTGCGAGGCGGGCGGCCGCTCCGACAGACCGCCGAAGTAGTGCGAACTCGCCCGCGTGACCGTCCCGCTCGGCTCGCCGTACGTCAGCCCGCGCGACTGGAGCGCGCCGGTCAGCCACGACCAGCACACCTCGGGCAGCAGCGGATCGGCCGCCATCTCCGGCTCCAGCTCCGCGCGTACCAGCGTCACCAGCCGGAAGGTCCCGTGCCAGGCGTCGTGCCCCGCCGGGTCGTGCAGCAGCACCAGCCGGCCGTCGGCCAGATCCTGGTCGCCGTCGACCACCACGGCCTCCAGCGCGTAAGCGAACGGAGCGAGCCGCTGCGGGGCGGGCGTCGGCTCCACCTCGATCTGCGGCCGCAGCCGGCAGCCGCGCAGGGCCTCGACCGCGGCCCGGAAAGCCGGCGGACCCGAGGTACTGGAGTGGCGGTCCTCCTCCCCGCTGTCCTTCGCGTCGTCCGTTCCGTCAGCGCTGTCCGACATTCGTCCCTGAGCCGCAGCCATGCGGGAAGGGTAAGGGGAAGCGGTGCCCGGTGCTGAGCTAGACACCCCGCGCCGTTTCCCGCCCCGCCCGGGCCGGGCCGAAAGGCGCGCCCCGGCGTCGTGCGAGACTGGCCCCGTGACCGCGAACGACACCCCTACGGGCAAGCAGCCGACAGCGACGTACGACAGCGCCTTCCTCAAGGCGTGCAGGCGCGAGCCCGTGCCGCACACGCCCGTGTGGTTCATGCGCCAGGCCGGCCGTTCGCTTCCGGAGTACCGCAAGGTGCGCGAGGGCATCCCCATGCTGGAATCCTGCATGCGGCCCGAACTGGTCACCGAGATCACGCTGCAGCCGGTGCGGCGCCACGACGTGGACGCGGCGATCTACTTCAGCGACATCGTCGTCCCGCTCAAGGCCATCGGCCTCGACCTCGACATCAAGCCCGGCGTCGGCCCGGTCGTCGAACAGCCGATCCGCACCCGCGCCGACCTCGCCCGGCTGCGCGACCTCACCCCCGAGGACGTCACCTACGTCACCGAGGCCATCGGCATGCTCACCCGCGAGCTGGGCGCCACCCCGCTGATCGGCTTCGCCGGCGCGCCCTTCACCCTCGCGAGCTACCTCGTCGAGGGCGGCCCGTCCCGCACGTACGAGAACGCCAAGGCGATGATGTACGGCGACCCCGAGCTGTGGGCCGACCTGCTGGACCGCCTCGCCGACATCACGGCCGCCTTCCTCAAGGTGCAGATCGAGGCGGGCGCCTCCGCCGTCCAGCTCTTCGACTCCTGGGTCGGCGCGCTGGCCCCGGCCGACTACCGCCGCTCCGTGATGGCCGCCTCGGCGAAGGTCTTCGACGCCGTCGCCGGCTACGGCGTGCCGCGCATCCACTTCGGCGTGGGCACCGGAGAACTGCTCGGGCTCATGGGCGAGGCCGGCGCGGACGTCGTCGGCGTCGACTGGCGCGTCCCGCTGGACGAGGCGGTGCGCCGCGTCGGCCCCGGCAAGGCGCTCCAGGGCAACCTCGACCCGACCGTCCTGTTCACCGACAAGGACACCGTCGAGGCCCGGGCCCGCGAGGTGCTGGACGCGGCCGCCGGTCTCGAGGGCCACGTCTTCAACCTCGGCCACGGCGTCATGCCGAACACCGACCCCGACGCGCTCACCCGCCTCGTGGACTACGTCCACACGCACAGCGCCCGCTGAGCGCGCCCGCTCACCACACCTGACGGGGCCGGGCCTGCCTGCCGAACAGCAGGCGGCGCGGCTCCGGCGGGGGCGGGGTGCCGGGCTTGAGCGGCCAGGCCAGCAGCATGCCCGCCACGAAGCCCACCACATGGGCCGCGTAGGCCACCGTCCCGGTGCCGGAGACACCGTGCCCGGAGGAGTACACCGCCTGGAGCCCGAACCAGAAGCCCAGCACCAGCCAGGCGGGCAGCCGCAGCGGCAGGAACACCAGGAACGGGACGAGCACCCAGACCCTGGCCCTCGGATACAGCACCAGATAGGCGCCGAGGACGCCGGCGATCGCCCCGGACGCGCCGATCAGCGGGTCGCCGGAGCCGTCGTTGAGCAGCGCGAAGCCGTAGCCGGCCGCGTAGCCGCAGACGACGTAGAAGAGGAAGTAGCGGATGTGGCCCATCCGGTCCTCGACGTTGTTGCCGAAGATCAGCAGGAAGAGCATGTTCCCCAGCAGGTGCAGCCAGCCCCCGTGCAGGAACATCGCCGTGAAGACGGACAGCACCGGGCTCTTGTGGTAGCCCGGCGGTGCCACCACACAGCCCGGGCCGTGCGCCCCGACGCCGACGGCGCCGGTCGGCACCAGCCGGGGCATCTCCTGGTGGATCAGCTCCCTGGGGACCGCCGCGTACCGGTCCATGAAGGCCTGCAGATGGCACAGTTGCGCCAGGTCGCCGCCGCCGGACACGGAACCGGCTATGCCGGGTGTGGTGAGGAAGACGAGGACGTTGACCGCGATCAGCGCGTACGTCACATAGGGCGTGCGGCGCACCGGGTTCACGTCATGGACGGGGATGACCACACAGGAGTACTGCCCCCGATACGGCGGGCGAATCGGTGAACGCGTCCGGTCAGGTGTGCGTATTTCACGTCAACCGACGTGAGGATCAGGCGATGACCGAACGAGTTACTCCTCCGATGCACGCCCTGCCCGACGGCGAGGCGGAGATCTCCCTGGTGGTACGGCTCCCCTGGGAGGACGTCGCCCGGCTCGGCCAGGAGGCGGGCCGGCTGGCCGCCCAGATGCAGCGCCCCGTGACCCTGGACGAGGCGGTGAGCCACCGGCTGCGCTCCGTCCGGCCCGGTGCGGCGTCGCACGCCAGGCCGGCCGGGGAGCAGCCCGCCGCCGTCGCCTCCGGCGCCTCCGGCTCGGGCTCCGGCACCGGCTCCGTGGCCTCCCTGCCCAGGCTCAGCGGCACCGCCTGACCGGCACTCCGCGGGTGTGGCTCCGGCCGGCCGCCCCGGCGCGGCCGGCCGGCGGGCGCCCCGCTAGCGCGACCCCGCGCGCACCTTCGCCGTCGCCTTCCGCGCCGCCACCAGGACCGGGTCCCACACGGGCGAGAAGGGCGGGGCGTAGCCCAGGTCGAGCGCCGTCATCTGTTCGACCGTCATGCCCGCCGTGAGGGCCACCGCGGCGATGTCGACGCGCTTGCCCGCCCCCTCCCTGCCGACGATCTGCACGCCCAGCAGACGTCCCGTACGGCGTTCGGCGAGCATCTTGACCGTCATGGGGGAGGCGCCCGGGTAGTAACCGGCGCGGCTGGTCGACTCGATGGTGACCGTCTCGTACTGCAGGCCCACGCGGTCCGCGTCCTTCTCGCGCAGCCCCGTGCGGGCGATCTCCAGGTCGCACACCTTGCTCACCGCCGTGCCGACCACGCCCGGGAAGGTGGCGTAACCGCCGCCCACGTTGGTGCCGATGACCTGCCCGTGCTTGTTGGCGTGGGTGCCCAGCGGCACGTACTGCTCCTGGCCCGAGACCAGGTTCAGCACCTCGACGCAGTCGCCGCCCGCCCACACGTTCTCCTGCCCCCGCACCCGCATCGCCAGGTCGGTGAGCAGCCCGCCGCGGGCGCCGAGGGGCAGGCCGGCCGCCCGCGCGAGCCCGGTCGCCGGGCGCACCCCGATGCCGAGGACGACGACGTCCGCGGGGTACTCGGCGTCCTCCGTGGCCACCGCGCGGACCCGCCCGTCGCCGCCGGTGAGCAGCTTGGTGACCTCGGTGTCGTTCACCATGGTGATGCCCAGGCCCTCCACGGCCCGGTGCACCAGGCGCCCCATGTCCGGGTCGAGGGTCGACATGGGCTCCTTGCCGCGGTTGACGACCGTCACCTCGAAGCCGCGGTTGATCAGCGCCTCCGCCATCTCGACCCCGATGTAGCCCGCCCCGACCACCACCGCCCGGCGGCCGCGCGTGGCGGACAGCGTGTCGAGCAGCGCCTGCCCGTCGTCCAGGGTCTGCACCCCGTGCACGCCGGGGGCGTCCACCCCCGGCATGTCGGGACGGACCGGGGCGGCGCCGGTGGCGATCACGAGCTTGTCGTACGACGTCCAGGACTCCTCCCCGGAATCGACGTCACGCGCGCGTACCCGGCCGCCCGACAGGTCGATCTCCGTGACCTCGGTCCGCATCCGCAGGCCGATGTCCCGCGCGCGGTGCTCCTCGGGCGTGCGGGCCACCAGGTGGTCCCGCTCGGGCACGTCACCGCCGACCCAGTACGGGATCCCGCACGCCGAGTAGGAGGTGAAGTGCCCGCGCTCGAACGCCACGATCTCCAGCTCGTCCGGCCCCCGCATCCGGCGCGCCTGCGACGCCGCGGACATCCCCGCCGCGTCGCCGCCGATCACGACCAGCCGTTCCCTGCCGCCCCGCCCACCATGGATGCTCATACGAACACGCTACGGGCCGGGCCCCGTTCAGCCCCGTCCGGGCTCGCCGGAGGAGTCCGCCACGGGAGGGGCGGACGGCAGCGGGCCGGGGGCCGCGGGTGCGGGCGCGGACACCGGGCGGCGTGGCAGCCGCGGTCGTACGACCCGCAGCCACAGCGCGGCCAGGAGCGCGGCGAGCGCGCCGAACGGCAGGGCGGCGCCCAGCGCCAGGGCGATCCAGCGCAGCAGCGTGACGAGGACGTGCCAGCCGCCCGACAGCGCGTCCACGAAACCGGGCGTGCCGTCCTTCGCGGCCTTCTTCGCCGGGGTCCCGGACAGCGACAGGGTGATCGTCGCCAGGGCGGTCCGGTCCTTCAGGGACGCCTGCCGGGCGAGCAGCGCCTCCAGGTCCGCCTGCCGGCTGCTCAGTTCCCCCTCCAGGGTGACGACGTCGCTCAGCTTGTCCGCGCGGTCCATCAGCGTCCGGATGCGGGCCACGCTCGCCCGCTGCGACCTGATCCGGCTGTCCACGTCCACCACCCGGTCGGTGACGTCCAGCGCCTTCGCCGTCCGCTCGACGAGCCTGCCGGTGCCCTGGAGGGCGGTGAGGGCCTCGTCGTAGCGCGCGGTCGGCACCCGGAGCACCACCCGGGTCCGCTCGCGGCCGCCGGAGTCCCGGGTGGTGCTTTCCTGTCCGACGTAGCCGCCCGCGCCCTCGGCGGTCGCACGTGCCTTGTCCAGGGCCTCGGGCACGTCCTTGACCTCGACGGTCAGGGAGGCGGTGCGGATGACGGCGCTCGCAACGGGCTTCGGCGCCCGGGCGGGCCCGGCCTCGCCGGGCCGGCCGTTCCCGGCCGTGCCCGCCGGGCGCCCGGCGCCCTCCACGGCCGACCTCGCGGCGCCGTCCGCAGCGGACTTCGCGGAGTCGCCGCCCGCGTCGTCCGTGCCGCCGCACCCGGCGAGCGCGAGGGAGGCGGCGAGCAGGACCCCGGCGAGGGGCCGCCCGGCGGGTGCGCGACGTGCGGGACGTGTGGTGCGTCGTGGTGTGCTCATGGGCGGTGCCCCCCTGGTGCCGGTGACCGATGACGCTCCTTCGACGCCGGGCCGGCCCGGGACGTTTGGCCGGCACCGGTCCCGATGCGGTCACGGTCCGGACTCGGCGCGGACACCGGGTCCCCGCGGTGGTGGCGGTGGGGTCTGAGAGAGTGGGGGGATGAGCACGAGGGGTACGGGCAGCAGGCATGTCGTCGTGGTCGGAGCGGGTGTCGCCGGTCTTGCGGCCGCTCACCGGCTGCTCGCAAGCGGTGCGCGGGTGACCGTGCTGGAGGCCTCCGGACGGGTCGGCGGCAAGCTGCTGCCGGGCGAGATCGCGGGCGTACGGGTCGACCTGGGCGCCGAGTCGATGCTCGCCCGCCGCCCCGAGGCCGTGGCCCTCGCCCGCGAGGTGGGCCTGGCGGACCGGCTCCAGCCGCCGGCCACCGCGAGCGCCTCGATCTGGACCCGCGGCGCTTTGCGCCCGATGCCCAAGGGCCATGTGATGGGCGTGCCCGGCACCGCCGCCGCCCTGGCCGGCGTCCTGTCCGACGAGGGCCTGGCCCGTATCGAGCGCGACACCGACCTGCCCCGCACCGAGGTCGGCGACGACGTGGCGGTCGGCGCGTACGTGGCGGCGCGGCTCGGCCGCGAGGTCGTCGACCGCCTGGTGGAGCCCCTGCTCGGCGGCGTCTACGCGGGCGACGCCTACCGCATCTCGCTGCGCTCCGCCGTCCCGCAGCTCTACCAGGCGGCGCGGACGCACGACTCGCTCACCGAGGCGGTCCGCGAGATCCAGGCACGCGCCGCCACGGCCGGGCAGACCGGCCCGGTGTTCATGGGCGTCGAGGGCGGCGTCGGCAGCCTGCCGCTCGCCGTGGCCGAGTCGGTCAGGGTCCGGGGCGGCGAGATCGTCACCGGGGCACCGGTGACGGAGCTGCGCCGCGCGGACGGCGGCACCTGGCGCGTCGTCGCCCAGGACCGCGTGCTGGAGGCGGACGCCGTGATCGTCGCCGTCCCCGCCCCGGCCGCCGCCGCGCTGCTGCGCGCCGAGTCCCCCGCCGCCGCGGCCGAGCTCGCCGCCGTGGAGTACGCCTCCATGGCCCTGGTCACCCTCGCCTACCGCCGCGCGGAGACGGCCCTGCCCGAGGGCAGCGGCTTTCTCGTGCCGCCCGTCGACGGGCACACCATCAAGGCGTCGACCTTCGCCTCGCACAAGTGGGGCTGGATCGCCGACGACGACCCCGGTCTGCTCGTCCTGCGCACCTCGGTCGGCCGGTACGGCGAGACGGAGATCCTCCGGCGCGACGACGCCGACCTGGTGGACCTCTCCCGCCACGACCTGCGCGAGGCCACCGGCCTGGCCGCCGAACCCGTCGCGACCCGCGTCACCCGCTGGACCGACGGCCTGCCCCAGTACCCCGTCGGCCACCACGCGCGCGTGGCCCGCGTCCGCGCGCACGTCGCCGCTCTGCCGGGCCTCGCCCTGTGCGGCGCGCACCTCGACGGCGTCGGCATCCCCGCCTGCATCGCGAGCGCGTACGCGGCGGTCGACCAGGTCCACGGGGACCTCAGGGGTGCGCAGGAGCTCACCGCCCACCCGGTGCAGAGTCTGCACGGCGGAGCGGGAGAATAGGGGACATGAGCGACGACGCCCCCACCACCGAGCCCGGCAGGATCCCGAACAAGGGCAAGCTGGCCAAGGACCTCAACGAGGTCATCCGCTACACGCTGTGGTCCGTCTTCAAGCTGAAGGACGTGCTGCCCGAGGACCGCGCGGGCTACGCCGACGAGGTCCAGGAGCTGTTCGACCAGCTCGCCGCCAAGGACGTGACGATCCGCGGGACCTACGACGTCTCCGGTCTGCGCGCCGACGCCGACCTCATGATCTGGTGGCACGCGGAGACCGCCGACCAGCTCCAGGAGGCGTACAACCTCTTCCGCCGCACCCGGCTCGGCCGCGCGCTGGAGCCGGTCTGGTCGAACATGGCGCTGCACCGTCCGGCCGAGTTCAACCGCTCGCACATCCCGGCGTTCCTCGCCGACGAGACGCCCCGCAACTACGTGAGCGTCTACCCCTTCGTGCGCTCCTACGACTGGTACCTGCTGCCCGACGAGGACCGCCGCCGCATGCTCGCCGACCACGGCAAGATGGCCCGCGGCTACCCGGACGTGCGCGCCAACACGGTCGCCTCGTTCTCGCTCGGCGACTACGAGTGGGTCCTGGCCTTCGAGGCCGACGAGCTGTACCGCATCGTCGACCTCATGCGCCACCTGCGCGGCTCCGAGGCCCGCCGGCACGTCCGCGAGGAGATCCCGTTCTACACCGGCCGCCGCAAGTCGGTCGCCGACCTGGTCGCCGGCCTGGCCTAGCCGGACGGGACCCGCCACTCGGGACCTGCCCTTCGGGGCCTGTCCCTCAGGACTTGCCCTTCAGGGAGTCTCGTGAGGGGTGTCCCGCGGTGTGGCCGGCCGGGGTCTCGGGCCTCGGCTCCGGGTGCGGTGCGCAGGCCGCGCGCCGCCCCGGGACCCGGCCCTCCAGCAGGTAGGCCGCCATGTGGGCGTTGACGCACGCGTTGGGGCCGCCCCCGAGTCCGTGCGCGCCCGCGTCCCGCTCGGTCACCAGCACCGAGCCGGCCAGCCGCCGGTTCATCTCCAGCGCGCCCGCGTACGGCGTGGCCGCGTCCCGCTCGGCCGCCAGGATCAGCACCGGGGGCAGCTCGCCGGGCCCTGTCCGCACGTCCAGCGGCCGCTGCCGGGGGGCGGGCCAGTAGGCGCACGGCAGATTCATCCAGACGTTGTCCCAGGTCTCGAAGGGCGCCACGCGTGCCAGCCGGGTGTTGTCGCGGTCCCACACCTTCCAGTCCGTGGGCCAGGCCGCGTCGTTGCACTCGACGGCCGTGTAGACCGCGCTGCCGTTCTCGGCCGCCGCGGCCGTCTCCGGGCCCGGCACGGCCAGCCGCACCAGCGGGTTCACGTCGCCCTTCAGATAGGCCGCCAGCGCCGCGGCCCGGCTCGGCCAGTGGTCGTCGTAGTACCCGGCGGTGAGGAACACGCCCTGCAGCTGGCCCGGTCCGACCTTCCCGCCCGCCGCTGTGCGGGCCAGCCGGTCGCGCGCGGTGTCGTAACTGCGCTGCACCTGGGCCGCGGTGCGGCCGAGCCGGTAGACGTCGTCGTGCCGGGCGATCCACTCCCGGAAGTCCGCCCAGCGGTCCTCGAACGCGGCCGACTGGTCGAGGTTGTCGCGGTACCAGACCTTCTCCGGGTCCGGGTCCACCGCCGAGTCCAGCACCATCCGCCGTACGTGCGAGGGGAACAGCGTCGCGTAGAGCGCGCCGAAGTAGGTGCCGTACGAGGCGCCGACGAAGGTCAGCCGGTCCTCGCCCAGCGCGGCCCGCAGGACGTCCAGGTCGCGGGCGTTGTTGAGCGAGTTGTAGAACCGCAGCCCGGCGCCCGAGCGGTGGGCGCAGCCGCGCGCGTACGCCTTCGCCTCGGCGACGCGCCGCTTCTTGTACTCCTCCGAGGGGTGCGTCGGGGACTGGGTGGGAGCCCGGTAGAAGCGCTTGGGGTCCACGCAGGACAGCGGCGCCGAGTGCTCCACACCGCGCGGGGCGTAGCCGATCAGGTCGTAGGCGGCGGCGATCCGCTGCCACCCGGGCAGCGCGCCGATCAGCGGGAAGGCCATGCCGGAGGCGCCGGGGCCGCCCGGGTTGTAGACGAGGGCGCCCTGCCGCGGCACCTTGCGCTTGCTGTTGTGCGGGTCCCGGTGGGTGGCCGGGATCCGGCTGACGGTCAGTCTGATCTGCCTGCCGTCGGGGTGGGCGTAGTCCAGGGGCACGCTCACCGTGCCGCACGTCAGGGTGCCGGGCGCGCCCAGGTCGGCGGGGCACGCGCCGAAGTCCACGCCCGCGGCGCGGGCCCGGGCGGCGGCCACCGCGGCCCCGCGCGGCTC